>NZ_JBNGGE010000005.1:0-292595 GCF_049975785.1 Streptomyces sp. WG7 | reverse complement strand
GGGGGGGGGGGGGGTGGGTGTGGGGGGGGGGGGGGGGGGGGGGGGGGGGTGGGGGGGGGGGGGGGGGGGGGGGGGCCGGCCCCCCCCCCCCCCCCCCCCCCCCCCCCACTCCCGTGCGCCGTCCCGTTCCCCACAGGTGACGGATGCCACCCTGCCCCGAGGCACCGGTGGTCACGCAACCCGCCCCGCGCCGGAACGCGCGCGGGGCCGCACCCCCGTCGCCGGGGATGCGGCCCTGAACCGCTGTGCCGTACCGCCTACTTGGTGATCAGGCTGCGCAGCACGTACTGCAGGATGCCGCCGTTGCGGTAGTAGTCCGCCTCACCGGGGGTGTCGATGCGGACGACCGCGTCGAACTCGACACCGGTGTCGGTGGTGACCTTCACCGTGCGCGGGGTGGTGCCCTCGTTCAGCTCGGTGACGCCGGAGACGGAGAAGGACTCCTCGCCGGTCAGGCCGAGGGAGGCCGCGGACTGGCCCTCCGGGAACTGGAGCGGCAGGACGCCCATGCCGATGAGGTTCGAGCGGTGGATGCGCTCGTAGGACTCGGCGATGACGGCCTTGACGCCGAGGAGCGCGGTGCCCTTGGCGGCCCAGTCGCGGGACGAGCCGGAGCCGTACTCCTTGCCGGCCAGGACGACGAGCGGAATGTTCTGCTCGATGTAGTTGCGGGAGGCGTCGTAGATGAACGACACCGGACCGCCGTCCTGGGTGAAGTCGCGGGTGTAGCCGCCCTCGGTGCCCGGCGCGATCTGGTTGCGCAGGCGGATGTTGGCGAACGTACCGCGGATCATGATCTCGTGGTTGCCGCGGCGCGAGCCGTAGCTGTTGAAGTCGCGGCGCTCGACGCCGTGCTCCGTCAGGTACTTGCCGGCCGGGGTGTCGGCCTTGATGGCACCGGCGGGCGAGATGTGGTCCGTCGTCACCGAGTCGCCCAGCTTGGCGAGCACGCGGGCGCCGGAGATGTCCTCGACCGGGGCCGGCTCCATGCCCATGCCCTCGAAGTACGGGGGCTTGCGGACGTAGGTGGACTCGGCGTCCCACTCGAAGGTGTCGCCGGTCGGGATCGACAGCGCCTGCCACTGGGCGTCGCCCGCGAAGACGTCGCTGTAGGACTTGGAGAACATGTCCTCGCCGATGGCGCTGGCGACGACCTCGTTGACCTCGGCCTCGGTGGGCCAGATGTCCTTCAGGAAGACCGGGTTGCCGTCCTGGTCGGTGCCCAGGGCCTCCTTGGTGATGTCCACCTTCATGGAGCCCGCGAGCGCGTAGGCGACGACCAGCGGCGGCGACGCCAGGTAGTTCATCTTGACGTCGGGGTTGATCCGGCCCTCGAAGTTCCGGTTGCCGGAGAGGACCGAGGTGACGGCGAGGTCGTGGTCGTTGACGGCCTTGGAGACCTCGTCCGGCAGCGGGCCGGAGTTGCCGATGCAGGTGGTGCAGCCGTAGCCGACGAGGTTGAAGCCGACCTTGTCGAGGTACGGGGTCAGGCCCGCCTTCTCGAAGTAGTCAGTGACGACCTTGGAGCCCGGGGCGAGGGTGGTCTTGACCCACGGCTTGCGGGTCAGGCCCTTCTCGACCGCCTTCTTGGCCACCAGGGCGGCGGCGACCATGACGTACGGGTTGGAGGTGTTGGTGCAGGAGGTGATGGCCGCGACCGTCACCGCACCGTGGTCCAGCTCGTAGGTCGTACCGTCGGGGGCGGTGACCGGGACCGGGTTGGACGGCACGCCGTTGGAGACGGCGGGGGCGTCGGAGGCCGGGAAGGACTCCTGGCCCGCCTCGTCCACGCTGTCGACGTAGTTGCGCACGTCCTGCTTGAACTGCTCGGCGGCGTTGGCGAGGACGATGCGGTCCTGCGGGCGCTTCGGGCCGGCGATGGACGGCACGACCGTCGACAGGTCGAGCTCCAGCTTCTCGGAGAAGTCCGGCTCGGCCTTCGGGTCCAGCCAGAGGCCCTGCTGCTTGGCGTACGCCTCGACCAGGGCGACCTGCTGGTCGCTGCGGCCGGTCAGGCGCATGTAGTTCAGCGTCTCGTCGTCGATCGGGAAGATCGCGGCGGTGGAGCCGAACTCCGGCGACATGTTGCCGATGGTGGCGCGGTTGGCGAGGCTCGTGGCCGCCACGCCCTCGCCGTAGAACTCGACGAACTTGCCGACGACGCCGTGCTTGCGCAGCATCTCGGTGATCGTGAGCACCAGGTCGGTGGCGGTGGTGCCGGGGGTCAGCTCGCCGGTCAGCTTGAAGCCGACGACGCGCGGGATCAGCATGGAGACCGGCTGGCCGAGCATCGCGGCCTCGGCCTCGATGCCGCCGACGCCCCAGCCGAGGACGCCGAGGCCGTTGACCATGGTGGTGTGCGAGTCGGTGCCGACCAGGGTGTCGGGGTAGGCCTTGCCGTCACGGGTCATGACGACGCGGGCCAGGTGCTCGATGTTCACCTGGTGGACGATGCCGGTGCCCGGCGGGACGACCTTGAAGTCGTCGAAGGCGGTCTGGCCCCAGCGCAGGAACTGGTAGCGCTCCTTGTTGCGGCCGTACTCCAGGTCGACGTTCTGCTGGAAGGCGTCGTTGGTGCCGAACTTGTCGGCGATGACGGAGTGGTCGATGACCATCTCGGCCGGGGAGAGCGGGTTGATCTTGTTCGGGTCGCCGCCCAGCGCCTTGACTGCCTCACGCATGGTGGCGAGGTCGACCACGCAGGGCACGCCGGTGAAGTCCTGCATGATCACGCGGGCCGGCGTGAACTGGATCTCCTGCGACGGCTGGGCCTGCGAGTCCCAGCCGCCGAGGGCGCGGATGTGGTCGGCGGTGATGTTCGCGCCGTCCTCGGTGCGGAGCAGGTTCTCCAGCAGCACCTTCAGGCTGTAGGGAAGGCGCGCGGAGCCCTCGACCTTGTCCAGCCGGAAGATCTCGTACGACTCGTCGCCCACCTGCAGTGTGCTGCGGGCGTCGAAGCTGTTCGCCGACACGACAGTCTCCTTCATTTATGTGCGCGTACCACCGCATCCTGCCGCCACGCCGCCCTGGCCGATCCGCTAAGGTAAGGCTAAGTTAGGGAGCCCTTACCAGGGTGGCGGCTGCGGTGCGCCTCGGCAGATATCTCGATGTCGAGATAACTCTAGTACATGGGGGCGGCCTGGTCATGCCCGGGCGCGGTGTGGCGTGCACCCCATCCCGAGTGACCCGTGCGGCCATCACTACGCCGAACGGGGGTATCCGACTCGCACCGGGACCACCCGGCACGACTCGGCAGGAGGCACGATGCCCCTCACGTTCCGCAAGAGCTTCCGGATCCTCCCCGGAGTACGGCTGAACATCAACAAACGTTCCTGGTCCCTCACGACCGGCGGCCGGAACGGCCCGCGCCACACCCGCAGCAGCACGGGACGTCGTACGACATCGTGGGATTTGCCCGGACCTTTCGGGTGGCGGCGTACTCGCTCGACCCGGCATCATTGAGGCGGCGTTGACAGCTCGTCACCCGGGCGGACCCCCCGAGAGGCGACATCTCATATCTGAGATAGCCTCAACCTCATGGCAGACGACTACCTCGTACGCATCGGCAAGCTCATCCGTGACGCCCGGCAGCACCGTGGCTGGACACAGTCACAGCTTGCGGAGGCGCTCGGCACCAGTCAGAGCGCCGTCAACCGCATCGAGCGCGGCAACCAGAACATCAGCCTTGAGATGATCGCCCGCATCGGCGAAGCGCTGGACAGCGAAATCGTCTCTCTCGGCTACTCGGGTCCGATGCACCTGCGTGTGGTCGGCGGCCGGCGCCTCTCCGGCGCCATCGACGTCAAGACCAGCAAGAACGCCTGCGTGGCCCTGCTGTGCGCCTCGCTGCTCAACAAGGGGCGCACGGTGCTCCGCCGGGTCGCCCGCATCGAGGAGGTCTACCGCCTCCTGGAGGTGCTGAACTCCATCGGCGTACGCACCCGCTGGATCAACGACGGCACCGATCTGGAACTCGTGCCGCCGGCCGAGCTGGACATGGAGGCCATCGACGCCGAGGCGGCCGTCCGCACCCGCTCGATCATCATGTTCCTCGGCCCGCTGCTGCACCGCATGGACCGCTTCCGGCTGCCCTACGCGGGTGGCTGCGACCTCGGCACCCGGACCATCGAGCCGCACATGATCGCGCTGCGCCGGTTCGGCCTGGACGTCGCCGCGACCGAGGGCCACTACCACGCGGTGGTCGACCGTCAGGTACGCCCGGACCGGCCGATCGTGCTGACCGAGCGGGGCGACACGGTCACCGAGAACGCGCTCCTCGCCGCCGCCCGCCACGACGGCGTCACCGTCATCCGCAACGCCTCCTCCAACTACATGGTCCAGGACCTCTGCTTCTTCCTGGAGGCCCTGGGCGTACGGGTCGAGGGCATCGGCACCACCACCCTCACCGTGCACGGCCTGCCGGTCATCGACGCCGACGTGGACTACTCCCCCTCCGAGGACCCGGTCGAGGCGATGAGCCTGCTCGCCGCCGCCGTGGTCACCGAGTCGGAGCTGACGGTCCGCCGCGTCCCCATCGAGTTCCTGGAGATCGAGCTGGCGGTCCTGGAGGAGATGGGCCTCGACCACGACCGCACGCCCGAGTACTTCGCCGACAACGGCCGTACGCGCCTGGTGGACCTCACCGTCCGGCCGTCGAAGCTGGAGGCGCCCATCGACAAGATCCACCCGATGCCCTTCCCGGGCCTGAACATCGACAACGTCCCCTTCTTCGCGGCCATCGCGGCCTCGGCTCAGGGCCAGACCCTCATCCACGACTGGGTCTACGACAACCGCGCCATCTACCTGACCGACCTCAACCGCCTGGGCGGCCGCCTCCAGCTCCTGGACCCCCACCGCGTCCTGGTCGAGGGCCCCACCCGCTGGCGCGCCGCCGAGATGATGTGCCCGCCGGCCCTGCGCCCCGCCGTGGTGGTCCTGCTGGCGATGATGGCGGCGGAGGGCACGTCCGTGCTGCGCAACGTGTACGTCATCAACCGGGGGTACGAGGACCTGGCGGAGCGGCTGAACTCGATCGGGGCGCAGATCGAGATCTTCCGGGACATCTGAAAGCTCTAAGAAAAAGTAACGCGAGTCCCCTCCTGACCTCCACGTATGCGAGCCAGGAGGGGACTCGGCTTCGTCTGTGGGACTTCTCAGGGACTTTTGGACCGAGCCGGAAGACTGCCGGTGCCGGGGGCTGAGGAGAGGATTGCCCGGCACTGCATGTGATGGGTCATGGGCAGGGCGCCGGCATGAGCGACTCATGGGCGAGGACAGGTCGGGTCGGGTCGGGTTCTCGACTCACTGCCTTGCTGCCACGCTCAGGCACCCTCCACGAGCCCGTCCCGCTCACTGCGGAGGCAAGCTCGCGCATCATGCCCCTTACCGCTCCCCAGGTGGTCATAGTGGAGGCATGCCCTCCACCCCACAGCGCCCCGGACCCGCGCCGAGCGGCCTCTCGGACGCGGCCGCTGAGGATCTCACGTTGTACCGGGAGAAGTTCCGGCGACGACTGCCGGAGTCGCTGGACGAGTTGCACGGCCCGACCCAGGGAGCCGTGGAGCTGCCCTTGCACATGGCCTGGTCGGGAATGACCTCGTACGACCTGGGCAACCCTCGCCAGCGCATGGGCCTGTACCGCACCGTCCTGCACGAGGGCCTGCGCGACGACCTGCCCCGCTACCTCGACCGGGACCTGCTTCTCCAGCTGTGGCCAGTGCTGCGCACTCTCGTCGGCCGCAGCGTGCGCACCGTATGGGAAGACGCCTTCCCCCAGCTCGCCTCCCGCACCAGGGCAGCCGCGTGACGGACATGCCGGAGCTGCACACGCGGCTCCTGGCGGATGTGATCGCCCTCGGCTCCCCGTATCCCCTGGTCCTCACCGGTGGGTACGCCGTGCGGGCCCACCATCTCGTGAACCGCCCCAGCCAGGACCTCGATGTCGCCACCGAGAACCCGGCGCCCATGGCCGACATCGCCGGCACGCTCCGTGCCGGCCTGGAAGCCCGCGGCTGGAAGGTGCACGCGCTGGAAATCGCTCCGTTGTCCGCCCGCTTCACCGTGTCCGATCCGGCCACCGGGCAGGACTGCGCCTCCCCCTTTTCACCGGTGTTGACGCGGAGTGCGGTCAGGTGGGCGGCGGCTGCCATGGCCAAGGTGATGTGCCGGTACCAGGCCCGGTAGTGGCGGACCTGGTAATGATCCAGGCCGGCCTCGTTCTTGGCGGCCTGGAAGCATTCCTCGATCGCCCAGCGGGCCCCGGCGGCCCGTACGATCTCCGCCAGCGGCGTGTCGAGCGGCGCGTGCACCAGGTAATACGCCCGCTGGCCTGTCCGCGACCTGGACCGCATCGGGCGGGCGCGGCGGATGGCCTCGGCGTAGGTAGCTGAGCCGTCGCGGCACACGACCTCGACACGGATGCTCACGCAGCCACAACTCCAGCGTGGCGGCCGTGCGGTCAGGCAGCACGTCGATCCGCTCATGGGTCTCGGGGTCGATCACCACGGTTGCATAGCGGTGCCGCCGGCGCAGGGCGAAATCGTCGACGCCGATCACTGGTAGGTCACGGCCGCCTTTCACGAGGGGGCGGCGGTGTTCCCCGGTTCCACCGGTCACTCTCCGCCGAACGCGCCCAGGATCACCAGTGACCGCGGAAGGGGCCCGCACTGCAGGGGAGCGCGCACCTTGATGGAGCGCGTTCGTCGATCCGCGGTAACGGGCGCCACATGCCGACGAAGAAGAGAATTCATCTGATATTCACTGCTTCCGTTAAACGTATCGATAGTCACATCCACTTCCTGATCTTGAACAATTGATGCCCCATTTACGACCGTTGACCTTTATCACCAGCCGTGATTCTTAATTTCGTGAGACGGCTGTGAGAATGCTATGGACGGGATGTAGTGAGGATGTGGACCCGATTGTGGCGCGGGAGCAGGAGCGTCGGGGCGCTACTGAGTGTGACGTTGGTCGTGGGGATCATCCCTGCCCTGGGGGGTGAGGCCGTGGCCGGCGTGCCGACCGCGCCACGGAGTGCGGAAGCTCCCACGGCCACGGGTGGTGTGTCGGAGTCGGATGCGCTGGCCGAGGCCGAGCGCACCGGTGAGCCGGTGGAGGTCTCCGCCCGGCGCGGGGAGTCCCGCGAGGTGTTCGCCACGCCGGAGGGGCATCTGGAGGCGCGGGAGTATCTGCGTCCGGTCTGGGCCCGTGGTCAGGACGGCTGGAAGCGGGTGGACACCGACCTGGTGGTGACGGGTGAGGAAACGGTCGCGCCCAAGGCCGTGACGGTGGACGTGCAGTTCTCCGGGGGCGGCACGGCGGCGCCGTTGGTGCGGATGCGGCGTGCCGGCCGTGAGTTGAGTCTGGGGTGGCCGACTCCACTGCCGGAGCCCCGGCTGGCGGGGGCGGTGGCGACGTATCCGTCGGTGCTGCCGGATGTGGATCTGCGGATGACCGCGCAGGAGGACGGCTTCACCCAGCTGCTGGTGGTGAAGACGGCCGAGGCCGCGGCGAGTGAAGAACTGGCCGAGCTGCGGTTGAAGCTGTCGGCGTCGGGCCTGGAGGTGCGTGAGACCGACGAGGGCGGGCTGACGGCCGTCGACAAGGGCGCTGCCGGTGCGGTGTTCGAGGCGCCGAAGCCGATGATGTGGGACTCCAGCACCGGCGAGCAGGAAGCCGCCTCCACGGCGTCGCGCGCTGCCGCATCCGGGGCACGGGCCGCGGCGGACACAGCACAGGCCGAGGGGGACGGTGAGCCGGACGCGGGAGAGTCGGGCAAGCTCGCGCCGGTCGGCGTGGAGGTGACGGCCGCGCGGGACGAACTGGTGCTGACCCCGGACGTCGACGTGCTGAGGGGGGCCGACACGACCTATCCCGTCTACATCGACCCGCAGTGGTATACGCCGAAGGCGTCGGCGTGGACGATGGCATCGGAGTACTGGGCGTCCTCGCCGCAGTGGAAGTTCAACGGCAAGTCGGACGCCGGTCTGGGCTACTGCAACTGGTCGTATTGCAAGCCGTACGACACCAAACGCTTGTTCTATCGAATCCCGACTTCGGCGTTCGCGGGGAAGTCGATTCTGTCGGCGCAGTTCGTGGTCCGCAACACCTGGTCGGCATCCTGCTCGGCACGGTCGGTGGAGCTGTGGCAGACCAAGGGCATCTCGTCGTCGACGACGTGGAACAGCCAGAAAGCCGCCGGTTTCTGGATCAAGGAACTGGCGTCAAGATCGTTCGCCTACGGCTACTCGGGCTGTGCGGCCAAGGACGCGGAGTTCGATGTGAGGTCGGCGGTGCAGGCGGCCGCCAACAGCAAGAGCGCGACAATGACGTTCGGGCTGCGGGCGGCCAGCGAGTCGGACGGTCACGGCTGGAAGCGGTTCTCGGACAAGGCCTATCTGCGGGTGAAGTACAACCGGCCGCCGCCGCAGGTGAGGATGTCGCAGCTGGCGATGGAGTACGGCGGCACGTGCAAGAAGCCCGCCGACGCGGCGAGGGTGCGCACCCTGGGCAAGGTCTATGCGAACAACGTCACCGACCCGGACGGCGACAACGTCGCGGTGCAGTTCGAGGGGAAGTGGGACACCGGGGACGGCAAGGGCCTGATCGCGCGGTGGAAGCCGGCCCTGACCTCGTACAAGAAGTCCGGGTCCAGCTTCTCGATCAGTCTGCCGGCCGGCGTTCCGCAGAACAAGCAGGTCCACTGGTACGTGCGTGCCTACGACGGAGCCCAGTACTCGCCATGGTCACCTGCGGGTGACCCGACGGGCTGCTACTTCTTCTACGACACCAGCGTCCCCAAGGCGCCGTCGATCACCTCGGGCCAGTACCCGCCCTCCGACCCGGAGGATCCGCAGGATCCGTGGCTGGACGGCGTGGGGCGGTACGGCACCTTCACCATCGATTCGGCTTCCGGCGACGTGTCCAAGTACTGGTTCGGCATCAACGGCGACCCGACCGCCAAGCGCACGCTGACCACCTCCGGTGGCGGCGCGAAGACGATGAAGTTCATGCCGACCAGGCCCGGCGTCAACTTCATCACCGCCCAGGCATTCGACACCGCCGGCAATGGCAGCGAGGTCCGCACTTACCAGTTCCGGGTCCGCGCCGGCCAGCCGGACCGGCTGAGCTGGAACTTCGACGAGTCTGCGGGGGCCGCCAACGTCCAGGGGCAGGGCGGCGCCTGGCCCGCCGGACTGAGCGGCGGCGCACGGCCCGGAGCGGACGGCGTCAGCGGCAGCGGACTGCAGCTCGACGGCGTCGACGACCACGCGGCCACCGTCTCACCGGTGCTGAACACTGGCAAGAGCTTCTCGGTGTCCCTGTGGGCCAAGCTGCCCACCGACAAGCCGGACACCGCGGCCGTCGCCGTGTCCCAGGCCGGGCACGAAACCAGCGGTTTCGAGATCTACCACTCCTCGGCGCTGGGCGGCTGGGTGTTCCTGCGGCACACCACCGACGCGCCGGGGACCACGACGGTGCGCGCGGTGCAGCCCGCCTGCCCGAGCGGGGACACGGCGTGCGAGAACGGCCGGCTCGGCGTCTGGACCCATCTGACCGGCGTGTTCGACAATCCCAACCAGCAGCTGCGGCTGTACGTCGACGGCGAACTGGCCGGCACGGCGGCCTTCACCGGACCGTGGGACGCCCGCGGCAGGACCATCCTGGGTGCGGCGTCCCACTACGGCACCATGGGCAGCTTCTTCCAGGGCGGCCTGGACGAGGTCCAGCTGTTCGACTACCAGCTCACCGACGCCCAGGTGGGTGACCTGGCCAACCGTGAGCCGGTCGGCACCGGCCGACCCGCCAAACTGGTCTGGCCCCTGGACGAGGACGCCGCTGCCACCTCCGTCATCGGGCGGGGCCAGCGCGCCGACGCCACGCTCAAGGGTGGCGCCACGTCCGGAACCGACGGAGTCGACGGTCGCGCGGTGTCGTTCGACGGCGTCGACGACCACGCCACGACCGGACGGCCGGTACTGGACACGTTCCAGAGCTTCGCGGTCTCGGCGTGGGTACGCCTGCCCCGGGACAAGGCTCCCACGGCGACCATCGCCGTCTCCCAACTCGGCACCACACGGCGCAGCTTCGAGCTGTACCACTCCTCCGCGCTGGGCGGATGGGTCTTCACCCGGCCCGAGAACGACACCACCGGCGCGCCCTTGGTCCGCGCCACTCACTCCGCCTGCCCGGCCGACACCAACTGCGCGGCCGGCCGGCTCGGCGAATGGAACCACGTGGTCGGTGTCTACGACGCCGACACCTCCCGGCTCCTGCTCTACGTCAACGGCGTCCTGCAGGCCACCACCCCCTTCCCCCACCGCTGGTCGTCCGAGGGGCCGCTCAGCATCGGCAGCGGCCTCAAGCCGGACGGCCAGGTGAGCTCTCCGCTCATGGGTGACATCGACGACGTACAGCTCTACGACCGTGCCGTCTCCGACGACGAGGTCCGCCAGTTGTTCCAGCGGCGTCCGTTGGTCGAGAGCCGGTGGATGTTCGAGGAGACCGCCGGGACCAGTCCGGTAACCACCCCGAACGCGGTGCCCGGGGCCGGTGCGCTCACGCTGTACGGGGGCGCGACGAAGTCGGACACGGCTTTCATCGACTTCGGGGGCCTGCAGCTGGACGGCATCGACGGCCATGCGGCCACGACGCCCGTACCGGTCGACACCGGTGCCAGCTACACCGTCACTGCCTGGGCACAGGCCGCCGCGCTACCTCAGAGCGGTGTCGCGCTGGTCAGTGCCGAGGGTTCCACGCAGAGCGCCTTCACCGTCCGCTTCGTACCGGACCCCGCTGACCCGGAGGGCCTCGGCCACTGGGAACTGGCGGTGCCGGACAAGGACGGCGCGAACGCGACGGTCGTACGCATGGCCAACAGCGAGTTCTACGACGCGCGGGACTGGAACCACCTGGCCGTGGCCTACGACGGCTTCACCGGACAAGCCCGCCTGTACGTCAACGGAACGCTCCAAGAGATCACCTGCGCCGTCGAGGACGACGGCGAGACCTGCACGGACCACGCCTCCTGGGCCGAGAACACCCTCGCCTTCAAGGCGACCAAGTCCCTCCAAGTCGGCCGCGCCAAGACCGACGGAACGTGGGGCGAGTACTTCCCCGGCCTGATCGACGACGTGTGGACCTTCCAGGGTGCGCTGAGCGACGAGCAGATCGGAAAGCTCGCCGTCACCTGGTTCGACCTTCCGACCGAGGTGCCGGGCGTCGGCTGACCTCGCGCCGCCCTTCCGTTTCCCTTTCCTCCCGGGCCCGCTCCTTCGGAGCGGGCCCGGATCACCCACGAGGACTCATATCACCCATGTGTCGAACATCCAGATCGCGACTGCATACGGCAGTCCGGCGAAGAGTGGCACTGTTCCTGGCCGCCACCATGGTGGGCACGGCGCTGCAGGCCACCGTGGCGACGGCGGCCCCGGTCGCCGGACGTGACCTGCCCGGTCTTCCCCCGGCAGAGAAGTCGGTCAAGGGCAAGGACGTCCGCACCGGCGAGGCCCGGGCCGTCTCCAAGGGGCCCAGGACACCGCAGAGGCGTCCGGAGGCCACCTGGCCCGAAGAGGGCGCCGCGATCGTCAGCGTGACCGGTTCAGGTCGCGAGTCCGGCTCGGCATCGCGGACAGCCGCCACCGCGGGAAAGCCGACCGCGCGGTCCGCGCGCGGTGATACGGCTCAGGACGGAGTCGACGTTCAGGTCCTGGGCCGTTCCGCGTCCGAGCGTGCCGGTGTGGAAGGCGTGCTCGTCACCCTTGAGGCGGCCGGTGACCCGGCCGACCGGCCCGGTACCGTCGCTACTTCCCTCGATTACTCCTCCTTCGCCGAGGCGTACGGCGGCGGTTACGGTTCCCGGCTCACACTGGTCGAGCTGCCTACGTGCGTCCTCGACGAGCCCGGCAAGACCGAGTGCCGCACCGAGACGCCGGTGGAGACGGTCAACGACGCCGAGCGGCAGACCCTGACCGCGGCCGAGGTGTCCCTGCGCTCCTCGGGGCCGACGGTCCTCGCGGCCGTCGCCGCCGCCGAGGAGACCGCGGGCAAGGGCGACTACACCGCCACGAAGCTGTCCTCGTCCGCGACCTGGGACACCGACCTCAACACCGGCGACTTCACGTGGTCGTACGACATACCGGTGCCCGACGTGCCCGGCGGACTGACTCCCGACCTCGGCCTGTCGTACAACTCCGGCCGTATCGACGGCCAGACCGGCACCACCAACAACCAGTCCTCCTGGGCCGGCGACGGCTTCGACCTGTGGTCCGGCTTCATCGAGCGCCGCTACAAACCGTGCTACGACGACGGCGTCAAGGACGCCGACGGCAACAAACCGGGTGATCTGTGCTGGGGCTACGACAACGCCTTCATCACCTTCAACGGCAAGGGCGGTGAACTCGTCCCCGCCGGTGACGACGAGTTCAAGTTCAAGCAGGACGACGGCAGCCGCGTCAAGCGGCTGCGCGCCACCGACCGGGGCAACGGCGACAACGACGGCGAGTACTGGCGCCTGACCGACCCGAACGGCGTCCGCTACTACTTCGGTTACAACCGTCTGCCCGGCTGGGCGGACGGCAAGGAGACCACCGACTCCACTTGGACTGTCCCGGTCTTCGGTGACGACACCGGCGAGCCCTGCCACGAGACGGCCTTCGCCGGCTCCTGGTGCCAGCAGGCATGGCGCTGGAACCTCGACTACGTTGTCGACCCTCACGGCAACGCGGTCGCCTACTACTACGACCAGGAGAAGAACTCCTACGGCCGCAACCTCAAGGCCAAGGACAACACCCGCTATGTGCGCGGCGGTTCCCTGGACCGCATCGAGTACGGCCTGAAGTCCGACTCCGTGTACGGCACCGAACCGCTCGCCACGGTCGACTTCACGACCTCCGAGCGCTGCCTGCCGGACAGCAGGACCGACTGCTCGGACATCGGCAAGGACGCCTTCTACTGGTACGACACCCCCTGGGACCTCAACTGCGAGGTGGGCAAGGACTGCGACCAGGGCCGGCTGTCTCCGGTGTTCTTCACCCGTAAGCGGCTTACCGGCATCACCACCACGGTCCTCAAGGGCGACACCCCCACCAAGGTCGACTCCTGGGCGCTCACCCACCGCTGGGGCCAGGCGGACGTCGACTACCAGCTGCTGCTGGACTCCGTCCAGCACACCGGCCACTCCGCGACACCGGCGATCACCCTGCCGAAGACCACCTTCGCCTACACCCAGTTGGCCAACCGCCTCGACAGGGTTGGTGACGGCTACGCCCCGTTCATCAAGGAGCGGCTGTCCACCGTTGTCGACGAGTACGGCGGCCAAACCGAAATCAACTACTCGGGTCCCGCCTGTTCCTGGGACGCACTGCCGACACCGGAGAAGAACACCACCCGCTGTTACCCGCAGTTCGTCGGCGGCGACTCAAACGACGCGCCGGAGCGGCAGTGGTTCAACAAGTACGTCGTGACCTCGACGACCATGACCGATCGCACGGGCGGCGCTCCTGACGGCGTGACGACGTACGAGTACCTGGACGGCGCCGCCTGGCACTACGACGATGACGACGGGCTGACCAGGCAGAAGCACAAGACGTGGTCACAGTGGCGCGGCTACGGCCACGTCCGCGTGAAGTCCGGCGGCCAGGGTGGCGCCTCCGCGCTGAAGTCACAGCAGGACACCTACTTCCTGCGCGGCATGGACGGCGACCGCGAGTCAGCCTCGGGCGGCACCAAAAAGGTTTCCATCTCCCTTGGCAGCGGTGAGGGCGACCCGATTACCGACCACGCGTCGGCGGCAGGCTTCGCCTACAAGACCGTCACCTACTCGGGCGTCGGCGGAAAGGTCCTGTCGAAGACCGTCAGCCGGCCGTGGCACCATGAGACGGCCAAGAAGGTCCGCGACTGGGGCACCGTCACCGCCGATCTCACCGGCACCGCCCACACCGCGTCCTGGACGTCCCTGGACGGCGGCACCGGCGCCAAGTGGGCGACCACGGCGACCGAGTCGGTGCTCGACACCGTGGCCGGCCGCGTTACCCAGGTCCACGACCTCGGTGACACGACCACGACAGCCGACGACCGCTGCACCCGCATCACCTACGTGCCGGGCGACCACCTCACGCTCCGGTCACGGGAGGAGACCGTTGTCGGCGCCTGCTCCCGGACCCCGGACCGGGCCAAGGACGTCATCTCCGACGTCCGTACCGCCTACGACGGCGGAGAGTACGGCGACGCCGCGACCAAGGGCGACGCCACTGCGTCCGCGACGCTCAAGAGCCACGACGGCACCAAGGCCACCTACCTGGAGTCCAAGGCGACCTTCGACTCCTACGGCCGCCGGCTGACCACCACCGATCTGACCGCGGACGTCACGGTGACCGGCGCAGGCCAATTCGTCCGCACGGCCCGCAAGGACGGCCGTACGACCACCACCGCCTACAGCCCCGCCAGCGGTTTCCCCACCGAACTCACCGAGACGACCCCGCCCGCGAAGCCCGGTTCCGCGTCGACGGCCCAGTCCACGGTGACCGAGTTCGAGCCGCTGCGCGGCCGGCCGTCGGCGCAGATCGACCCCAACGGCAAGCGCGCCGAGTTCACCTACGACGCGCTCGGCCGGTCGAGCAGGATCTGGCTGCCCGACCGGCGCACCAGCCAGACCCCCAGCTACGAGTTCACCTACTTCACCGACGAGGGCAAGCCGGTCGCGATCCGCACCCGGACCCTCGACAACAACGGCGGACAGCGTGCCTCGTACGTCATCTACGACGGTTTCCTGCGTGAGCGCCAGACGCAGGAGCCGGGCCCGGACGGCGGCCGCATCCTCACGGACGTCTTCTACGACGAGCGCGGTCTGGCGGCGAAGACGTTCGCGCCGTATTACAACGACGAGTCCGCCCCGAACCGCATCCTGTTCGAGCCGGCTGACGCCTTCGCTGTGGAGACTCAGAGCTGGAACACCTACGACGGGCTCGGCCGGGAGACCGAGACCCGGGACGTCGCCGGCAACGGGGACGGCGGCACCGTCCTCGGCATCACCAGGACGATCTACGGCGGTGACCGCACCACGGTGATCCCGCCGGAGGGCGGAACCGCCACCACCGCGATAGCCGACCCCCGCGGCCTTGTCACGGAGTTGCGTCAGCACCACGCCCGCAACGCTGACGCCGCCTACGACACCACCACGTACGACTACACGGCCAGGGGCCAACTGGAGAAGGTCACCGACCCGGCCGGCAACACCTGGAGCTACGGATACGACCAGCGCGGCCGTGAGACACGGACCGACGACCCCGACCGCGGCACCACGGTCCGCACCTACGACGACCGCGGTCTGCTCACCACCACGAAGGACTCCCGCGACACCGTCCTCGCACACGTCTACGACGGCCTCGACCGTCAGATCGAGCTGCGCGAGGAGTCCGTCACCGGCACCCCGCGGATGAAGTGGACGTACGACACCGTCAGCGGAGCCAAGGGCCTCCTCGCCGAGGCCACGCGGTACGTCGACGGCGCCGAGTACACCACCAAGGTCACCCAGTACGACCGGCTCTATCGGCCGGCGAGGACCGAGGTGGTCGTGCCCGAGCGGGAGGGCGGCCTCGCCGGCACTTACCAGACAGGCACCTCCTACCTGCCCTCGGGTCTGATCAGGGGCGTGAGCTACTCCGCGGCCGGCGCGCTGCCGGGCGGCGGCTACTCCTACACGTACGAGCCGGAGACCCTTCGGCCCGTCTCGCTCCTGGGCGATGGCTTCACATCGGAGACCAACTACTCCAAGACCGGCAAGCCGCTGCAGTACAAGATGTACGGCACCGCCGCCGGGGCCAAGCCGGTTCAGGTCACCAACACCTACGAGTGGGGCACCCAGCGGCTCGCCACCTCACGGGTGGACCGGCAGGACGTGAACGGCGTCGACCGGTACAACTCCTACCGCTACGACGAGACGGGCAACATCCTGTCCGTCTCGGACACCTCCCGCTCCGGCACCGACACCCAGTGCTTCGCCTACGACTACCTGCAGCGGCTGACAGGGGCATGGACACAGGGCGACAAGACCTGCGCCGACGCTCCGTCCGGTGCGACCGTCGGCGGCCCGGCACCGTACTGGCAGTCCTACACCTACGACAAGACCGGTAACCGTCTCACCGAGACCCTGCACGACCTCTCGGGAGACAGCGGCAAGGACACCGAGCGGACCTACGCCTACCCGACGCCGGGCAGCGCCCACCCGCACGGTCTGACGTCGGTCACCACACGCCGCCCCGACGGCACCACCGCCAAGGAGTCCTACGGCTACGACGCGACCGGCAACACCACGACCCGCGGTGACCAGAAGCTGGAGTGGGACGCCGAGGGTCACCTGGCCAAGGTCACGGAGGCCGGCAAGGTCACCGAGTACCTCTACGGCACCGACGGCAACCGACTGATCAGCCGCACCGGCTCGACGACCACGCTGTACCTCGGTCACACCGAGCTCACCCTCGCCAAGGGGGCCGACAAGCCGAAGGCGATCCGCCACACCCCGCTCGGCGGAGGCCACCAGGCCGTCAAGTCCGACGACGGGAGCATCACCTTCACGCTCGCCGACCACCAGGGCACCGGACAGCTTGCCGTCGACGCCGCCACCCAGAGGCTGACCCAGCGCCGCACCCTTCCCTTCGGGGGCGTCCGGGGCACGGCACCGACGGCCTGGGCCGGCGGCAAGGGCTTCGTCGGCGGAACCGACGACACGTCCGACACCGGGCTGACCCATCTCGGCGCCCGTGAGTACGACCCCACGACGGGCCGCTTCCTCAGCGTCGACCCCGTGATGGACCTCACGGATCCGCAGCAGCTCAACGGCTACGCGTACACCGAGAACTCGCCGGTCACTTTCAGCGACAGCAACGGCCAGTGGAAGTGGTGGGACAACACCGTCAAGAAAGTCAAGCAGATAGGGGCCGGTGCCAAGAACGGCGTCGTCGACGGCTACTACGACCTCGCCGAGGGCGTCTACACGGTCACCGACCGCTTCGGCTGGACGAACGGCAACGCCCAGAAGATCAAGAACGACCGCGCGGGCAAGGGGCTCATCAGCGTCTACAAGACCCTCCGGGGGCCGGACCAGTCCGGTGCCTGGTACAAGGTCGCGTACTGGGTCGCCAAGTTCCTCACCCCCTTCATCCCGGGCGCCGCCGGCGTCGGCACGGGTGCCAAGGCGGCGTCGAACAGCGGGACGATCACCAAGTTCGTCAAGGGCGCACTCGGAAGGCTCTTTGCCGGGGCCACCAAGAAGACGGAACCGAAAGTGGCGCCGAGGGCCGTCCCGGTACCGCGCGTCAGCACGCGGGGCATCGGCGGCAAGAGCAATCCGGCGCTGGAGATCCACCAGGCACCATCGGGCTGGTCCCACGCCGGGCAGATGGAGGAGGCTTCCTCCAAGGTCGTCGATTTCGCCATCAAGAACTACTCGAAGAGGAAGGCGGCGAAGACGTACGTAGGCGGCTACAACATCGAGACAGGGGACATCGCTCTTGCCCAGTCCGGCGGCTGCAAGCCCGGGCCCAGCTACTGCGCCGAGGGCAATGTCGTGCACGCGCTCGGCGGCGACCCGACGAAGGTGCGCTTCACTGTCGCGTACACCGTGAGCGTCAAAGACGGTGTCCGCGTAGCCGAGGTGAAGCCTGTGTGCAGGCAGTGCCAAGTGGACTACGTTTCTCCGTTCCAGTTCGTATCGGACGTCGTGCCGGAAGAGGGCGGTGTCTGGTGGCACCAGTTCTTCTGATGAGGTGGACGTCATGAACGTCATGGAGTTGGAGCTGGGCCTCTACGACTGGTCCACGCTGCCGTGCCGCAGGTGCGGATCTGCGGAACATGTCCCGGAAGAACTGCTGCGGATGGCCCGTGCCCGGACGTCGGAGGAAGCCAGACCCAGAAACATCGAGTTCCACGTCCTCCAGGAGAGCTGGGCGACGGAGACCGTAGTGCCGGTGGCCCGGGTCCTGATGGCTGGTCTAACGGATGGGAGCATCTCTCCGTTTGCTCGTCGTCACTTCCTGGAACTGCTTTGGTCGTTCGTCATCGTGGACGACGAGGACCTTGCCGAAGCATGCCTGGAAGCTGTTCGGGCCGGAGTCTGGTCCTTGTACGAGGAGGTGCTCTCGGGCCGGTCCTTGGACAGCGCCCTCTTCGCCTACTGGCTCCTGAAGGAAGTGGAGACCACGCCGCACCGGGTGGAGCGGCTGCTTCACGTCGCACGCCACCTGTTGCCGGAGAACCTCTACGAGGACGACTAGCCGGCCAGCCGCTGAAGGAACGGGCAGGAATCACACCGAAGAGGCGGGGTCCTGCCCGTTCTGTCGCCCGTCTCCCCCACGAGGTCCGGGACATCTCGCACGACGGGCTCCGAACCCATGCCCATGGGCACGACCGGCACACCTGCTGAGGTAGACATGAGCGACACCCCGCCGGGGACCCGGTCGAGGAGATCCCCCCGCTGCTGTTGCGCATGGTCCCCGAATCCGCCGACTCCATCGCCGAGATGTTCCGCCGGCCCGCGGAAGCGGCCGTCCTGACCGAGGACACGGCCGTGACGCTGTACGAACTGCTGGCCGGATGCTTCACCATGTCTCCGTCGCAGCGCCGCGTACAGCAGCGTGAGCGTCTGCGCGACAGGAGCAAGCGCCTGCGCCAGCCGAGTTGCCGCATGAACGATTCAGGTCACCGCGCCGGCTGGTCTCTCCCGGGACATCTGACGGTTCCAAGAAGGGGTGGTGCGCATCCCCGTGCGGTTGAAGCGTTCGGCCTTGTCATCGGTCTGCGGGCGGTAGGCGCGGGTCGGTCTGCCGTTCTGGCCGAGCTCGGCCAGAGCATCGCGCCGGGCCCAGCTCTTGCGGCAGGGCCAGGCGTTGTCGGTCAGCACCCGCAACCCCGCCCGGCCTGAGGTGCCCCGCACGGGATGCGACGCGAGCGGGGCCGGAGGACGTGTCGTCCCTCCGGCCCCGCCGTGCTGCCTGGGCCCCGCCGGCCTCCGCGCGGGACCGGTTGTCCCGGGGGCTCAGGCGGTCGGTGGGTCCGCCGGTCAGTAGGCGGAGTCGACGTTGTCCATGGAGCCGTACTTGTCGGCCGCGTAGTTGCAGGCGGCGACGATGTTGGCGACCGGGTCGGTGATGGAGTCCTTCGTGCCCTTGACGTGATAGGCGTCGAAGGTGGGCTGGATGGTCTGGAGCAGGCCCTTCGAGGGGATGCCGTTCTGGGCGTTGACGTCCCAGTTGTTCTGCGCGTTCGAGTTGCCGGACGACTCGCGCATGATGTTGCGGTGCACGCCCTCGTAGGTGCCCGGGATGTTCTTGGCGTGCATGACGTCCAGGGCGGTGCGGATCCAGCCGTCGAGGTCGTCGCCGTGCTTCTTCTCGCCGGCCTTGACGATGGCCTCGATCTTGTCGGTCTGAACCTGGGTCTGCGCGGTGGAGGCCTTGGCCGGCTCGGCGGCGTGCGCCGGGCTCGGGACGAGGGTGAGGCTGACGGCGGCGGCGCCCGCGGCGGCGAGGGAGGCCACGGCGGACTTGCGGATGTGGGGGCGGCGCATGAGGGCGTGCATGGGTGTACCTCTCCATTCGGGAACGTGATGGGGAGGCCGACGGGGGGTCGGCGACGCGGTGTCCGCGTGGGACGCGTCTTCGCGTCATCAGGGCCGGTGTCTGGATCCCGGACGGGCTTTCCCCGTCCCGGTCCGGCGCTCGGCTCCCCGGTACGCCGAACACACTGCGGAACGTTCCGGCGCCGCGACAAGTGTGTGACCTACTACGCCGCATCGCAGACCGGCCGCGTGACCGCCCGGACGGCTGGCGACCACGGGGGCAAGCGGCCGTCGAGCGTCTACTAACCCCGGCCCCGTGTGACGTGAGCCCTGTGCGCGCCCTCACAGAGCCGCTCACCCGGCGGTCGGTTCTCGTCACCCTGCGGAGGCAGGTGTCTCACGCAACGGAACGGCACGGTCACCTGGCGGAGTCGCGAGGCAGGCCGACGTTCCGGTATCAGGCGAGGTGGTGCACGGGGACGCGCCTCGGCGAGCCCACACGCCCAGGTCCGTGAGCAGGTCGTTCAGCACCGTTTCCTCCTCGACCCGGACACCGCGCTCGGCGAGAGCGACGGCGAGGGCCGGGTTCCACAGGGGGTCGTCCCGCCCGACCCTTCCACCGCGGTCCCGAGCTCACACGGGAGTTGCGCGCACGCACTCCGCCCAGACCGTCTTGCCCGGACCTCCCGGCCGTCGGTGCCAGCCCCAGCGGGTGGCGAGACCCGCGACCAGCAGCAGCCCTCGGCCGCTGGTGTCCTCCGGGTCGGGGGCGGGCAGCGCGTCCGGTTCGGGTGGTGTGCGTTCCGTACGGGTGTCGGTGACCTCGATCCTGACCGTGCGGGCGTGTTCGCTCGCGTGCAGGAGCAGATGGAAGTCCCGGCTGGGGACGTGACCGTGCCGTACCGCGTTGGCGGTCAGCTCACCGACGACCAGCACGATCTCCTCGTGCGGGCCGGTGCCGTAGGGGATTCCCCAGGCGTCCAACCGGTGTGCGGCCAGCCGGCGGGCGAGGCGGGCGCCCCGTGGGGTGGAGGTGAAACGCATCTCGAATGTGCGGTTCCAGTCGCCGCTGAGACAGTCGGGTTCGGAGGCGCTGATGGGGCTGGGGAGTTGGCTCGTCATGCCGACAACGGTGTCTTCGGTCGCGTAGCGTGACCAGCGGTGACGCACCGACGCGGCCCGTTGTACGCGTTGGGGCGGTACGGGTACGAGACGCGCGGCGTGACGAGGCCGCCGGGGCGGCGTTGGGTCAGGGAGGCGGTAGCGATGACCGAGGTTGCACGCGAAGGGGCCGACGCCGTGGTGGCGGACGACGCGGGCCAGGCGACGGCGGACACGTCCGGCCAGGCCGTGGTCGTCGCGTTCGGGCAGACGATGAAGACGCTGCGGGTACGGGCGGGGCTGGAGCGGGAGGAGTTCGGGCGGCGGATCGGGTATTCGGCGTCCACGGTCGCGTCGTACGAGCAGGGGCGGCGGATCCCCTCACCCAGGACGATCGAGCGTGCCGACGAGGTTCTGGACGCGGGCGGGTTGCTGACGGTGTGGAAGGAGCAGGTGGAGCGGGCTCAGTATCCGGTGTTCTTCCAGGGGATGGCGACGCTGGAGAAGGAGGCCCTTGAGCTGCTTGCGTACGACACCCACGTTCTCAACGGTCTGCTGCAGACGGAGGAGTACACGAGGGCCGTACTCGACATGCGGCGCCCGGTCTTGGACCAGGAGACCGTCGAGCAACGGGTGGCGGCCCGGTTGGCCCGGCAGGACATCTTCAACCGGTGGCCCGCGCCTCTGCTGAGCTTCGTACTCGAAGAAGCGGCACTGCGGCACCCTTGGGGAGGCAAGGCCGTGCATCGGGGTCAGTTGGAACATCTGCTCCTGATCGGTGAAAAGCAGAATGTCGAGCTGCAAGTCATGCCAACAGAGCGCGAGTACAACGCCGGGGTAGACGGCGCGTTCACGGTGATCACACGCAAGGACGGAACGAGGTTCGTCTACACCGAAGTTCAAGGAACCAGCGCCCTTCAAACCGAGCCGGAGCAGACGACTCTCGCCGCCGCCCGCTATGGGATCATCCGATCGCAGGCTCTCCCATCCCGAGAGTCGTTCGACTTCGTGGAAAGGTTGCTGAGATCGCTATGAGAAGCTCTGAGTCCTCAGCCGTAGCCTCCGGCCTCGCTTGGTTCAAGAGCAGCTACAGCGGAGCCGAGGGTGGCCAGTGCGTCGAGGTCGCGGCCGATACGGGAGTCGTACACATCCGGGACTCCAAGGCCATGGCCGGACCCGTCATCCGTGTGTCACGTGAAGCGTGGGCCGGGTTCGTCGGAGAGGCCTGACGGTCGTGCGTCAACCGTGAGCCCTGCCGCCCGATCAAGGACGGCAGGGCTCTCGCACACCCCTACCTGGGCAGGTAAGGACTCTGCCTGTCGTACCAGCTGATCCGCAGGGTGTCGCGGGCGCGAGTGGCCGCGGCTAACAGCAGTGACCGCGCCTTCAGTTCCTCGCGGGCGAGGCGCCGGGGGTCCGTGTCGCGGTAGCGCTGGACGACGGACGCGCGGGGGACGACGCCGTCGCGGGCACCGACGATGGCGAGCCTCTGGTATTCGAGCCCCTTGAAGCGGTGCATGGTGCCGACGTGGATGTCGCCGTCTCCCTTCACACCCTCCTTCGTGAGCTCGGCGACGGTCAGCTCGGCCTCGGTCGCCAGGTAGTACAGACCTGATCGACGGCCTCGCGGTCGGCGACGCACACCGCGACCCGGTGACCTGAGTCAGCCGAAGAGAGCAACGACCCCGTTCACCCAGATCGCAAGGAACGCAAGCGCCCCCACCAGGCAGCCGACGCCCGCCAGCACACCGCTGAACGACCACGGCTCGGAGGACCCCTCGTACCTTTCCAGGCCGTCCCGGTAGGAGGCGGGGTCGTCCCAGTCGACGGGGTGCCCCAGCTCCTCGGCGCAGGCGGTCCGCACCGCGGCCAGCTGCCCCTCCGCGAAGGCGGTGGCAGCCATCGTCTCGGGGCCGCGCCAGGCAAGGGCTTTCATCCGCCACCCGGGAGACTCGTACCGCGCTTCGAAGGCGGCGGTCTCGCCGGCATCGCGGTCCTCTTCGAGGTACATCCAGCGTCCGGCCTCGGCGGCGTCGCCGTAGAGCCGGTACACCTCGGCCAGACGCCGGCGGAGCGTCAGGTCGTACGGGAAGGACGAGACCAGACCGCGCAAGCGCTGGCGCGCGATGGGGACCCGGCCGGCAGCCAGATCCGCATCGACTCGGGCAAGGGTCTCTCTCAGGGGCATGGACGCATGATCGGGGGCCGCACTGCTCTTCGTCGACCTGGTTTTGTTGCTCGGCGTCGTCCGCGACGGGCCGCAGGTGGGCTGCTTCCGTCATCTTGAGGACGCTGACGCCGGAGAGAGGGCAGCGGGGCGGGAGGGAGTACCGCTGGAAGAGCCGCAGCGCCCGGTCAGCCGGTGGCAGCCAGTTGCTCCCTGCCTCGGAAGGCTGGCATCTAGCGGTCACGGACCATCACCGCCGACGGTGCGCGAAGCAGTATGAGGTGGTCCAATTCCCTCACTTACAAGGGGTTTCACATGCGCATACCGTTCGCGGCCAAGGCCGCTGTGGCCGCCGCACTGGCTGCCGCATCCCTGACCGTCGCCGCTCCGGCCCACGCCGGTCAGCAGGCGGCGCTCACCGAGGTCCAGTGCACCACTGACAAGGATCAGCTGAAGTTCACCAAGTTCATGGGGTGGAGCCGCTGTTTCAAGGGCGTGGGCGACCTCGACGTGGAGCCGACGTTCAACACTGAAGCGAGCTGGGTCAGCACCGGCAACCACTCGGGCTGGTTCAGCTACGAGCCCACTCCGGGTGACGTGAAGGTGCAGCACTTCGGCAAGTACCAGTCCCTGTCGGGACAGTTCTACCCGCTCCGCCACATCCACGTGGACGGCTGAGCGGGGCTGATCCTTCAGGGATGACCCGCCAGAGGTAGCCCGTCGGCTCGTCCTCGTCGCCGCCCCGGACGGCGGCGACGAGGACGACTCTCCGCCCGCTTCACCGCACCGCGACTCCTTCCGGCCGCAGCCCACCGGGGACACCCTCGTGCGCGCCGCCATGGAAGCGCTCTCAGCACGCAATCGCCTGCGTCTATCGTGGGACACACGGATTCATGGCAGAACAGTCGCCAGATCCATCGCAGACGCACACAAAAGGAGCGCCCACCGTGTCGGAGCAGACCGTGAGGCCTCGTCCCACGCTGGAAGCCGTCGCCGCGCGCGCCGGCGTCTCCCGTGCGACGGCCTCCCGGGTCGTCAACGGAGGCGCGGGAGTGCGGCCCGCGCTGGCCGACAGGGTGCGCCGGGCGGTCGAGGAACTGGACTACGTGCCCAACCACGCGGCCCGCACCCTGGTCACCCGGCGTACCGGCGCTGTCGCCGTGATCATCGCGGAGCCCGAGTTCCGGGTGTTCGCCGATCCCTTCTTCAAGCAGCACGTACGGGGGATCAGCCGGGAACTGACCGCGCACGACGCGCAGTTGGTGCTGCTGTGGGCAGAGGGCCCCGAGGACCACGAGCGGATCGCACGCTATCTGGGGGGCGGGCACGTCGACGGCGCGCTCGCCTTCTCCCTCCACGACGACCGGCTGCCGTCCCTGATCGCCCGGACCGGAGTGCCGGCGGTGCTCGGGGGCCGACCGGCGGGGAGCGAACACCTCGGCATTCCGCTGGTGGACTGCGACAACCGCGGCGGTGCCCGGGACGCGGTGCGTCATCTCGTCGGCCTGGGCCGCAGGCACGTCGCGCACATCACGGGCCCCCGCGACCAGACCTCGGCGATGGACCGGATCGACGGTTACCGCGATGTCCTGGTCGACGCCGATCCGCTGCTGCTGTGCGAGGGCGATTTCACCGAGGAGAGCGGCGCCCGCGCGATGGGCGAGCTGCTGGACCGGCGTCCCGGGATCGACGCGGTCTTCGCCTCCAACGACTCGATGGCTCTGGGCGCGCTGCGCACGCTGCGCGAGCGGGGGGTGCGGGTGCCCGAGGACGTCGCGGTGGTCGGCTTCGACGACATGGCCTCCGTGGTCCGGGCCGCGGAGCCGGCGCTCACCACGGTCCGCCAGGACATCGAGGGCATGGGCCGGATCATGGTCAAGCTGCTGATGCGTCTGCTCGACGCGCCCGGCGAGGAGGTGCCCGCTTCCGTGATCACCCGGACGACGCTGGTCCGTCGGGCCTCGGCCTGACGAGCGGCGCCCGGCGCTGACGGACGCTCCGGCCAGGGCTGCCGGGCCGGTGCCGGCGGCCGGAGCGTGCGCGTCACCGCCCTCGGCGCACGAGGCAGGAGCGGACGGCAAACGGCGGGCGCGGGGCCGGAACCCCGCGCCCGCCGCCGTCACCTGCCGGAGGCCGCCGCGTGCGTCACTCGTAGGGAATGACCACCACGGACGTGTCACCGCCGGTGCGCAGCAGCGCGCTCCCGTTGCCGATGGCGCTCCAGACCTCCAGCCGTACCGTTCCCCCGCTCAGGTTTCCGAGGGTGCCTGTCGCGGCCTTCAGGCCACGGGTCTGGTTGTACTCCTCCCAGCCCGTGACGGGATCGGTGGCGAAGTACCGGTACGTCTCGGTCCGGTCGAAGGTGCCGTCGCCGGTGAGGTCGTAGCTGATACGCGCCTGCTGGCCGAGGCCGACGGTGGTACGGGCGTCCACCGGGAGGCGGAACGTGGTGGACGCGCCCGGCTTGAGGGTGGCGTTGACGCCCTTGGCCTCGTAGACGAGCGGCTTGTTCGGGGTGCCGTCGTGGTTGCGTCCCTCGGCCGACGGGATGGTGTCGCTGACGGGCGTGCCGCCGGTGGCCGTGGTGAGGGCGCCGCCGGAGCGCAGCTGGAAGGTGTTGCCGGTGGGCGGCTCGGGGTCCGGGCCGCCGGGGTCGGTGCCGGTCCCGGTCGCGGTGGAACGCGCGGGCACGGTGAGCGTCTTGCCGTCGGAGAAGGTGACCGTGCGGGCCGTGGAACCGTGGTTGTGGGCGGCGTAGGTGCGGGCGCCGTTCTTGCTGAACACCGCGGACGTGGGCAGGTCGCCGGTCACCGAGGGGTCGGGGGCGCCGAGCGCGTCCAGGGTGGTGATCCAGTGGTAGGTGTGCGCCTTGGACTCGCCCTGCTCCGGGGTGTATCCGGCGTGACCGGCGTCCCACTTCGCCTTCGCGCCGGCCGGGTCGGCCAGCGACTGGAACTCCCAGAGGATGTCGCGCCATTCGACGGCGGGACCGCCGTTCTCGCGCTCCATCTCCGCGATGTTGCGCCGGATCGCGTCCTTGTGCCCGGCCAGGTGCGGGGAGCCGCCCGCGGTCACGGGCAGGACGTTGATGCCGTGGATCTCCTCCGGGTTGGCGGTCCACCAGGTGGAGTACGCACCGCCGCTGCCCCACACCATGCCGACCGTGTCGTGGGTGAAGGAGCCGGGGAAGACCTGCTGGTCGGCGTCGAACCAGTACTGGGCGATCGCCTCGCCCTCGGTGGCGAGCAGGTAGCTGCCGAGGTCGCGCAGCTCGGTGTTGCCGGTGGCCGAGCCCCACAGGACCAGCGCCGCGCTGAGGTTGGTGGACTCCGAGGAGGACTCCTGGTTGTTGCCGGCGGCGAAGCCCTGGTGGCCGGAGGCCCAGCTGTGCCCGGCGTAGACGTCGAAGCCGCGCAGGAACGGGAAGGCGCTGTCGGTGCGGCTCGGGTTGGCGGTGTCGCGGATCAGGGCCTTGACCATGCCGCCCCAGGCGGAGTCCGCGGCCCAGGAGGCGTCGTACTGGGCGACGATCGCGGCGGCGTACACGTAGTAGCCGTAGTGGAAGTGGTGGTCGTTGAGCTCGGCGTCGCTGCCGTAGGAGGCGGGGTAGCCGGTGAGGGTCTTCCAGTCCCTGTCGTACGAGAACTCGCTCGCCCCGCCCGCGGTGAACCACTCCTGCAGACGGCCCTTGAGCAGGCCGACGAGCTTGTCGCGGACCGCGGTCTCACCGATCTGGTCGGCGAGCGGCACCAGTTGGGCGAGCTTGCCCAGCGCCTTGCCGGTCCAGTAGGTGTCCGTGGCCCCGGAGAACGGGTCGGAGGAGTTCGCGACCTCGGACAGGTGGGTGCGCAGCCGGGACGTGTCGACCGCGCTGGTCCTCGGCAGCGCGGGCAGGACCGGGGCGGCCTTCTGACGGGTGGTGAAGGAGGCGCTCTCCCGGACCTTCATGGTGCCGCGGGGGGAGACGTAGGTGTACGGGGTGAGGGCGTCGGTGGTGTTCAGCCACTGGTGGCGGTAGAGGGCCTGGAGGGTGCCGCGTTCGGTGCCTTCCTTGGCCTCGGTGGTGAGCTTGTAGGTGGCCCCGACCGTGCCGCCGGAGGTGCTCCAGTCGACCTGCGATCCGGTAACGAAGCTGAAGGCGTACGTGCGGAAGGTCGCGAGCGCGTCGGTGGAGGGCAGTACGGCGAGGGAGAAGTAGTCCTTGCCGCCGAGGCCGGCGGTGATCGTGGTGCCGGAGATGTTCCAGTCGCTGCCGGTCGGTGCGAAGAGGGCGTAGTGGTGTCCGCCGACCGTGATGCCGAGGGTGTTGCCCTGGTCGGAGAAGACGGTCGGCGTGGCCGCGGTGGTGATCTGGGCGTTGCCGCCGGAGCCCTGGGCGTAGACGAAGGGCATGCCGTGGCCGATGGTGGTCCGCAGGGTGCGGGCGCCGTCGGACCAGTACGGGGTGACCGTCCAGTCCGACCAGGCGTCGGCCTTGGTGTCGGGCGAGTTGAGCCCGCTCAGGCCGAGGGTGAGGTCGCGCTTGTGCGCGTACTCGTACTGGCGGCCCTCGCCCACGACGGCGGGGCTGGTCGGGTAGCCGACCTCCAGTCCGCCGGAGACGGCCTGGTACGTGAGCGGGTGGCCGTACATGGGCGTGGAGTACGGGTTGTCGCCGTAGCGCTGGAAGGCGAGGGAGGACCACCAGTCGTTGGTGGGTACGGGTCTGCCCTTGGCGGCCTGCGTGACCTTCGGGGTGACCGGCGCGCCGGTGTTGGTCGTGGGGCCGGTCGTGCCCGCCGGCCGGGTGTCGGAGTAACTCCCGGCTCCTACGGGGACGGTGGCGGCCGCGGCCGGGGACGCGGCCGGGCCGAGGCCCACGGCCGCCAGGGCGGCGGCCAGGACCACCGCGGCGGCCGGCCGTGATCGGGGAGTTGGCATGGGGGCACCTCGTGTTGTCGAAGGGGGACGGGCTCGTCAACGGAGGCCGCGGCAGCCGGGGGTGGAGTGCCCCGGGGTGGCGGCGGAACCGTTGCGGGGAGAGTGGGGGGGAGCCGGACTGAGAGCGCTCTCAGGTGCCCGGAAAAGTAAGACTTCTGAAATCGGTTGTCAATACATCGCGCAAGGCGAGGCAGTTGTGACGGCGAACGAGAGACTTCCCCGAGCGTCGGGGTCGTCATCCTTTCAATTCTTGGCGGGACGAACGTGGTGCACGCACACTCCTGCCACACCCTGAGAGCGCTCCTGTCCGCTCGCCCGCTGTCCCTCGCCGCTCCGGGAGGACGTGCCGGCTGCGCCGGTCCCTCCGGCGGGAGCGGTCTGCCGGCCCGGTGCACCACGCGCCGGTAGTGGCCGGTCTCCAGGGGAGGGAGAAAGCCGCGGTACTACGATCAGAAGAAGCTCGACGGCAAGGTCGGGCATCGGCTGGTCGGTGAGCCGGACCCGGGTCCGGCCGGCGCCAGGGCATGCAGGTCCACTCTTGGAGGACGAACTGTGTCGACCATTGCGATCGTGGGGGCCGGGCCGCAACTCGGGTACGCCATCGGTGCGAAGTTCGCCGAGAAGGGTGGCTTCGACGTGGCGCTCGTGGCGCGACGTGAATCGCAACTCGCGGCCATGGTCGACCGGTTCCGGAACGCGGGAGTGTCGGCTGCCGCCTTCGCGGCCGACGTCACTGATCGCCCGAGTCTCGGAAAGGCGCTGGCGGCCGCAGAGGAGCACTTCGGATCCATCGACGTCCTGGAGTACTCACCTGCCCCGACGCTGTCGGACCTGGCGGACCGGCCGCTCGTCTCCGCGGTCGATCTCACCGTCGAGGCGGTTCTGCCCGAGCTCGAGACCAACTTCTTCGGCGCGGTCGCCGCTGTTCGCCATGTGCTTCCCGGCATGATCGACCGCGGTGCCGGCACCATCATCGGTACGAGCGGTGCCGGATCGGGCCCGATGGTCGTCCCGCAGGTCGCCAACGCGAACGTCGCGAACGCCGCCATGCGCAACTGGCTCCTCGCGCTGAACGAGTCCGTCGCCGATCAAGGAGTGCACGTCGCGCATGTCGCTCTGGGCGCGCAGATCGGCAGTGGCCGGCCGAACTCGGAGCCGGACGTGATCGCCGACCTCTACTGGAAGGCCCACGTCGAGCGCGACGCCGCCGAGGTCTTCCACTACGACCTGCCCGAGGAGTTCGAGTTCCAGCTCGCCGACAAGTTCCGGGCCGACTGACTCCGGTTCGGGAGGGGAGCACGTCGCGGCACTCGGTGCTGGCGGCGTGGACGTCGTGCTGGTCCTCGCCGGCTGCGGCTCGCTGCCCGGACGCGTCGCGACCGGCGGAGCTCCGGGAAGGCCGCGGAGGTCGCCGATGCGCTCCGCGAGGACGGGGCCGTCGCCGACTCCGTCACCGCCCAGCGCTGGCTGTGTGCCAAGGGGGCGGCACAGATCAACCAGGGGCACCTGTTCGTCGACGACCAGCCGCTGTCCGACTCGCCGCTGCGCCACCACCCGCTCAACCCGATGACGGACTCCGCCCTGGTGCGGCTGCTGTCCGCGCAGACCCGCCACCCGGTGTGCCTGATCGACCGGGCCACCGTGCGCCGCGGTGTCGAAGCCGTGCGCGACGCGGTCGTTGCGCACCGGCAGGCTGGTGTCCGGCACATCGTCGCCGACGCCCTCACCGACGACGACCTGGCCGTACTCGGTGCCGCCACGCTCGGACTGCCGGTGGTCGCCGGTGCCGCGGGCCTCGCCGAGGGCGAACGGCTTTCGGCCACGGGGCGGCCGTGGCGAAGCCGCGCGCTGCATCGGTGCCTCTGCCGCCGGGAGAACCTCTCACCGACCTTGGAGTAGATCCGGCCCCGGCCGTGCCGGGTGCCACGGTGCGTCCGGGCGGGTGAGGCGGGCGCCGGCGGTGAGCCGCAGGGCGTACACCGGCCGTTCGCCGGGGACGGGGCCGAGGTAGGTGTGGCCGGTCATGTGGCACCAGGCGGGCAGGTCGAGCGGTGCGGCGGGGTCGGTGGCGACGACGTGGACGACGGTGCCGGGCGGCGCGCCGTCGACCTGCTTGCGCAGGCGGAGCAGGAGGGTGACGCAGAGCAGGCCGGTGCCGTCGACGGTCAGGTCGGCCTCGGGAAGCGGTGGCGCGGGCGTCATCGGCTGTTCGAGGCGGGGGCGGTCGCGAAGGCTGTGGCCGGGCCCTGCGGCACGTCCAGGCCGCGCGAGGTGACCAGCCGTACGCTGCCCTCGGCCAGGCGGTAGGACAGGCCGACGACTGCCGTACGCCCGGAGGCGACCTGGTCCGCGAGTTCCCGTGAGCGGTCCAGGACGAGGTCGACGGTGTGGCGGACGTGCGTGTCGATGAAGCCGTCGTTCTCGCTCACGCCGGCGGCCCGGGCGGCCAGCACGCTGGGGGTCACCCGCTCGATCACGTCCCGTACGTAACCGGGCGCGGTGGTGCCGTTCTCCACGGCCGCGCGGGCGGCCGCGATGGCGCCGCAGGCGTCGTGGCCGAGGACCACGACCAGGGGGCAGCCCAGCACGCTCACTCCGTACTCGATGCTGCCGAGGACCTCTGATCCCACGGCGTGCCCGGCCGTCCGGACGACGAACAGGTCTCCCAGCCCCTGGTCGAAGATGATCTCGGCGGCCAGCCGGGAGTCGGAGCATCCGAGCAGTACGGCGTACGGGTGCTGGGCGGACGCCGTGTCGGCGCGGCGACCGGCGTCCTGGTTGGGGTGCCGGGGCGTGCCGTCGGTGAAGCGCTGGTTGCCTGCCAGGAGCAGGTCGAGGGCTTCGCGCGGAGTGGCGGGGGTTCCAGGGGTGACGTCGTTCATGGGCCGCAGGTTACGACCGTGTCCCGCTCACCGGCGTAGCAGGGGGGTGGACGGCATGTCGGCGCGTTCGGGTGAGGGTGGTGAGAGTGGGAACGCCGGGAGGCACGGCCACCGGGCGCGCAGCACCGAGCGGAGACGGAGCCGGTGATCCCGGAGACGCCGGACCAGGCATCCGGACCAGGCGTCCGGACCAGGCATCCGGACCATGGCCGCGGTACCGGACACGGGCGGGTCCCCCAACGTCCGCCACCGAAGGCGCGACGCACGACGCCGGCCTTCTGACGCACCGCCCGCCCCGCGCTTGGTCACGCGGCGGGCGGGCGGACCTGCACTTCACCGGGCGGCGGGAGGCCGGTCCTGCGCTCCGCCAGGCGGTGCGGGCCGCCGGGCTCGACGGTCAGTGACCGCCCGTGAGCTGACCCGCGAGCCGCCCGTGCATGTCGGCGCTGGGCTCGTTGAGACCGGTGATGGTGACCTTCTTGCCGCGCTGGGCGTACTTCGTCTCGATGGCGTCCAGGGCCGCGACCGACGAGGCGTCCCAGATGTGGGTGCCGGACAGGTCGATGACGACGTCGTCGGGGTCGTCCTTGTAGTCGAACTGGTAGACGAGGTCGTTGGAGGAGGCGAAGAAGAGTTCGCCGGTGACCGAGTAGACGACCTGCTTGCCGTCGGGGTCGACGACGCCGGACACGTTGGCCAGGTGGGCGACCCGCTTGGCGAAGATGATCATCGCGGCGACGGAGCCGACGACGACGCCGATGGCCAGGTTCTCGGTGGCGACCACGACGATCACGGTGGCCACCATGACGACGGTCTCGCCCAGCGGCATGCGCTTGAGGGTCTTGGGCTGGATGGAGTGCCAGTCGAAGGTGCCGACCGACACCATGACCATGACGGCGACGAGTGCGGCCATGGGGATGTCGGAGACGACCGGGCCGAAGACGATGCACAGCACCATCAGGAAGGAGCCGGCCAGGAAGGTGGACAGGCGGGTACGGGCCCCGGACACCTTCACGTTGATCATCGTCTGGCCGATCATGGCGCAGCCGCCCATGCCCCCGAAGAACCCGGTGACGATGTTGGCGATGCCCTGGCCGACGGACTCCCGGGTCTTGTTGGAGCGCGTGTCGGTGATGTCGTCCACGAGCTTGGCCGTCATCAGGGACTCCATCAGGCCCACCAGCGCCATGGCGAGGGCGTAGGGCGCGATGGTGGTCAGGGTGTCCATGGTGAAGGGGACGTCCGGCAGCCCCGGAACGGGCAGGGAGGACGGCAGCTCGCCCTTGTCACCCACCGTGGGGACCGCGATGCCGGCCGCGACGGTGATCACGGTGAGCACGACGATGGAGACCAGCGGCGCCGGGACCACCTTGGTGACCTTCGGGAAGAACACCATGAGGGCCAGGCCGCCGATGAGGAGCGGGTAGACCGCCCAGGGGACGTCGTGCATCTCCGGCACCTGGGCCATGAAGATCATGACGGCCAGGGCGTTGACGAAGCCGACCATGACCGAGCGGGGCACGAACCGCATCAGCTTGGCCACCCCGAGCGCGCCGAGGATCACCTGGAAGACACCGGCCAGGATGACGGCGGCGACCAGGTAGCCCAGCCCGTACTCCTGGTTCAGGGGGGCGATGACCAGGGCGACCGCGCCGGTGGCGGCGGAGATCATCGCCTTGCGGCCGCCGACGACCGAGATGACGACCGCCATGGTGAAGGAGGCGAAGAGTCCGATGCTGGGGTCGACTCCGGCGATGATCGAGAAGGAGATCGCCTCGGGGATGAGCGCGAGGGCCACGACCAGGCCGGCCAGCACCTCGGTGCGCAGGAGCTTCGGGGAGGCAAGCCAGTCGGGCTTGGACATGCGGAACCTGGGAGCTGCGGACAGCGGTGAGGACATGCAACCGTTCCTGTTCGGGCGCAGGCGTCCGTTGCCGCTGGACACACGCGCAGGGTGTACGTGATTCCACGAAGGTGCGGAATCCCCCCGGCAGCCCGGCCGCCTCGGCGGGGGCTTGCCGGACGGGGCGGCAACCCTCTGGTCGCCGGTCGGGCATCATTGCCTGGAAGTCTTCGGTGCCGTCACAGGCTCCGTCGGGGCCCGCACTGCGGCGATCGTGCCCCTACCGTGCAGGGAGCGGCGGAGGCGAGCACGTCCGCAACTCTACCCTGACGTAAAGGGAGAGTGCGAGTTGCGGCTTGTGAAGCGCAGGTAAACAGCACATGGGGTCCTGTGACTGTTCTCACCTGGACTGGCGCACTTGACGGTTTCGAATCAGGCGGACGACAGAGGGAGATGGCTCAGCGATGGCGGAACACCGGCAGATGCAGATCGGCGAGGTGGCCGAGCGGACCGGTTTGTCGTTGCGCACCATCCGTCATTACGAAGAAGTCGGCCTGGTTATTCCCTCGGCCCGCAGCAAGGGCGGCTTCCGGCTGTACACGGCGGCGGACGTCGACCGGCTGATGGTGATCCGCCGCATGAAGCCGCTCGACTTCTCCCTGGAGGAGATGCGCGACCTGCTGGACATCACCGACCGGCTCGCCGCGTCCGACGACGCCCCCACCGGCGAGGAGCGGGAGCGGCTGCGGGAGCGGCTGGATTCCTACCGGGAGGTGGCCGACGCACGCTGCGAGACGCTCCGCGCCCGCCTGGCGATGGCCGAGGACTTCGCCGCCACGCTCCGGCAGCGGCTCGAACACTGAGCCCGGTCCGGCGGCAGACTCCCCGGCCGTGGCGGACACCAGCGAGGTGCCCGCGCCGTCGAGCGTGGGCACGGTTTGCACGGTTCCCCCCACACACACACCCGGACCTGACGCCGAGACGACCTCGGCCCGCACCGGCCGGCGGGCCGAACGAGGGGCCCACGCGGCCTGCCTACCCGGGGAGTCGGGCAGGCCGACCAGCGACCGGCGCCCGGATGCGCCTCCCGGTGAGCCCCACCCCGTTCGCCTGTTCCGCGGGCGCGGGCGGACCTCGGTCCGTCCGCCCCCGGTCGCGCAGAAGCGGAACCGGTCCCCGCGCGGCCCCCTCACGCCCTCGAACCGCCACGTCGTCGCCGCACGTCCGCCGCGGCCGGTCCGGCGGTCCGGCGGTCCGAATCTCCCCTGACGCCCACCCGGGCGCGCGGACGCAGAGACGGCTCTGGCCGAAATCAGCCCTTCGACCGCCGGACGCGCCGGCCCGCGTGGGCACGCCGCCCGCTCCGCACCGGCGGGACGCCGGAGGAGAACCGGTGCCGTGAGCGGCCCCCGGCCGGTTCGGGAGCGTATTTCGGCCTTTCCCGGCGAGGCCGCCCGGAGCACACTCCCCGCCCGCCTCAACGACCCTATACTTCTACACACTTGTAGAAACGGGCTTCGGGTGAGACCCGGGCCGCGCACCCCTGGAGACGACACACATGGCTTCGATCGATCTGGACAAGGTGCTGGACAAGGCGTGGGCGGACAAGAGCCTGACGGAGGTACTCGCCGCCCCGGTGGCAGCGCTGAAGGGGGTCTCCGACCGCGACGGCGAGCTGCTCCAGGAGGCGTTCGGAGTCAAGACCGTAGCCGACCTCGCCGAACTGAAGTACGCCCGCTGGGCGCAGGCGCTGGCCGCTCTCGAAGCGGCCAAGTAGCCCACCAGCGGGCAACCGTGGCGCCGTTCGCCCCTGTCGGCCGAGTGGCGGCACCACCCTCACGGAACATCACGCACGTACAAGGAGTGGACGCCACGATGGTGTTCAAACGACTTCTCGGCTCGCTCGGCGTGGGCGCACCCACGGTCGACACGGTGCTCGACCCGGCTCCCGTCCTGCCCGGCGGCATGCTCACCGGGCAAGTACACCTCAAGGGCGGCCAGGCCGACTTCGACATCGAGCACGTCGCGCTCGAGCTCGTGGCACGGGTCGAGGCCGAACACGAGGACGGGGAGAGCGAGGGCGTCGTCGTCTTCGACCGGTTCATCGTCGGCGGCGGTTTCCGGCTCGCCGCGGAGGAACCGCGCAGTGTGCCCTTCGGCGTCACACTGCCCTGGGAGACGCCGGTCACCGAGCTGCACGGGCAGCCACTGGGCATCGTGCTCGGCGTGCGCACCGAACTGGCCGTCGCCGGCGCCCGGGACAAGGGCGATCTCGACCAGCTCACCGTCGCGGCCCTCCCGGCCCAGGAGGCGATCCTGGAGGCCTTCGGACAGCTCGGCTTCGGCTTCAAGTCCGCCGATCTCGAGTACGGGCGCATCGGCGGCACCGGGCAACAGCTGCCCTTCTACCAGGAGATCGAGCTCACCCCGGCCCCCCAGTACGCCCACCAGGTCAACGAGATCGAGCTGACCTTCCTGGCCGGCCCCGGCGGGCTGGAAGTGGTCCTGGAGGCGGACAAGCGCGGCGGCATCCTCTCCCCCGGGCACGACGCGCTCACGCGCTTCGCCGTCGGCCATCACGAGGACCGTGACTGGAACGCCTCCGTGGACGGCTGGGTCCGCCGGCTCGTCGAGCACCGGGCCGCATACGGTCACCAGGCCGTGTACGGCCACGACGCCTCGTACACCGACCACGGACACGGCGGTTTCGGCGGACACGACGGACACGGCGACCACCGCCACGAGGACCGTCACCGTTCCGGTCCCGGCATGGGCACGGCCGTCGCGGCGGGCGCGGCCGGCCTCGCGGTCGGTGTCGTGGGCGGCATGGTCGCCGCGGAGGTCGTCGACGAGGTGGGGGACTTCTTCGAAGGCGACGAGGAAGGCGAGGACTGAGCGGTAAAGGCCTGTACGTGGAGGGGCCGGAGGCACGAACGCCACCTGTCCCTCCCGGGGGACCCCGCCCGCTGCGGAAGTCCGCGGCTGCCCCACCGGCACCGCCCGTCACCGGCGATCGGGGTCGACAGGGCGCGACGACGCACCACGGCGGGCCCCCGGGGCCGTCGCCCGCTCGACGCCCAGCACGCTCCGGCGGCAGCGCCCACCCCGTGCGCGCCATCCGCCCCGTACATCCGATTCACGTTCTTCATACTTCGTACGGAATTCATGTCGAACCGATACGAATTCGGGATTGGGTAAGTATCACAGAATTCGTTCACTCGACTGCCACGCATCCGACGGAGTAGGCGGACGTTACTTCGGATATGAGCGAGGAAAACGGGGAACTGGTGACGCTTGGCCCGTACGTCTACAGGCCTGGCAGGAACCACTGTCCGTCACCGAGCGACGGAACTCTGACCAGAGGCGGGCTCCCCGTTCCACTCAGGGTGACCGAGCCCGTGCTGCAGCGCTTCCTGGACGTCATGACCGAGCTGGAGACCGGCCTCGCCGAGCGGTGGGGACGGTCCCAGGGGTCCCTGACGTACTCCGGGGCGGAGTGACCCGCGCGCCGTGTACGAGGAACAGACACACCAGCACACGCCCTACGGCGAGGGCCCGTTCCGTTCGACCGGCGGCGGCCGGCACCGGGCGCCGGACGAAACCTCCCAGCGGAACTCCCAGGAAACCCTGGTCCCGCCGGAACCCGGCTGGGACCCGGCCGAAGAGCTCGCTTTCCTGCTCCAGGACGCGATGGGACAGCAGACCATCGCCCCGCCCGGGACGACGGACACGTCGGCGATCGCTCCCGCGCCCGGTACACCGCTGAGCAATCTGCAGGAAATCACGGCGGAACTGCCACCGTTGAGAGACTCCCCCGCCAGTCACCGCAAGGTCCGCAAACCGAAGGTGAGCCGGCTGCGCGCCGCGAGCCTCTTCGTCGCGGCGCTCGCCGCGGTCATCGCGGCCTCCGTGAGCCTGTTCGGCGGCATGGTGGCCTACGAACCGCTGCGCCTGGCCGCCGCGACCCGCACCCGCGGCAGCGTCGTGTCGTGGTGGCCGCTGCTGGTCTACGGGCCCTGGCTGGTGGCGTCCCTGGCCGTCCTGCGTTCCGCGCTGCACCAACGCCGCGCGGTCCACTCCTGGGCCGTGGTCCTGCTGTTCTCGTCCATCGCGATGATGCTGTGCATCGCCCAGGCGCCCAGAACCCTCAGCGACGGTGCGGCCGCGGCCCTGCCGGGACTGGCCTCGCTGGTCTGCTTCCAGCAGATCGTCCGTCAGATCACGCTCACCCGTCCGCCCCGGCGTGCGGTGCCGCGGCACCGGCAACGCCCCACGCCCCCGCCGGGCATCGAACCGGCGGGCACGACGGCTCCGGATTCGTTGTCGCTGCCACAGCAGCGGCGGTACCCGCAGCGCCCGTCACGGCCGGGCCCCGGGCCCCGGAAACGGACCTGACCGGGCAAGCGGCCGGGCGGCGTGAAGCGGGAGTCGTCCGGCGGCCTCGCACCGGCACGGCCTCGCACCGCGTCGGTGCGGGGCCGTGCCGGTGCGGAGCCGTGCGGGGGGGGAGCCTCAGCCCTGGACCAGCGTCACGTCCTGTCCCTGCCGTGCGAGGAGGCTGGGGAGAGGCAGAATGCCCAGGGGCCGCAGTTCCAGCAGGGTGGCCTCGACGCGGGCCGCGCCGGGCTTCAGGGCGTTCACGGGGGTCGTGTCCCTGTTGACCCAGCGGTGCTCCAGGCCGTCGCACACCGCGAAACTGCCGCCGATGCCGTACCGGACGGACGGGTCGCCCTGGCTCACGGAGGAGGCGACGAAGACGGGGCCGGTCGCGGCGGTGCAGCGGTAGGTACCGGAGAGGGTGACGGTGCCGTCCGCGGCGAGGCGGCCGGTCGGGTCGACCGTCACCGACTTCGTGACGTGACGGGCGTCGCGGGTGGCCGTCGTCGCGTCGTGGGGAGCCGCCGTCGCGGCGGGGGCGGCCGGCAGGAGCAGGGCGGCGCCGACGGCGGTGGCGAGGGCTAGGGATCGTACGGGCATGGGGGGACCTCCCGGTTGTTCGGAATGGGAGGTTCCACTGGTACCGGGCGGACGAACCGGCGCCCGTGACCGTCACCCCTTCGGTGGCGAGTCCGCGTCGGGTACCCGGCGAGCGCCTTGCGATGGCCGCCTGATCACTTCGCCCGTCGGCACTCGTCCCTTCCGGCAGTACGCAGCCCGGCCCGGCAGCACTCAGCCCTTCCCGGCGACGAACTCCCGCAGCAGTGCGGCGAGCAGCTCCGGCTGGTCCTCGGGAATCAGCGTCCGGGTGTCCTCGACCTCGACCAGCCGCCCCTGCGGGAGGAGTTCGGCGAGGCGTCGGCCGTGGGCACGGGGCATCATCAGGTCCTCGGTCGCCCAGACGACGAGCGCGGGCCGGTCGAACCGCCGCAATCCCTGGGCGGCTTCGATCAGTTCGCCGCGCCGGACGTGGGTGCCGTAGTGCCGGAAGTCGCGCCGGATCGCCGGGTCGGTGCGCAACGGGCGCAGCCAGCCGTCGACGACCGCGTCCGGCACGGGCCGCTTGGTGAGCGCGCCGATGCCGACGGGCAGCCGGCGCAGCGGTTTCAGCCCCAGAGTGCGGACCAGCAGGGACACGCCGCCGGGAATCCGGCACGCGACGCCGATCAGCTTCCCGGGCAGCCCCGGCGGGTAGTTGTCGAACGCCTCGCACGCGACGAGCGCCAGCCGCGCGAGGCGCTCCGGATGCCGGGCCGCCACCGTCTGGGCCCGCCCGCAGTCGTTCTCGACCAGGGTGACGTCCGTCAGGTCGAGGCGGTCGAGGAACTCCGCGATCAGCTCGTTGACGAGGTCCGGTGTGGGTGGCCGGGACATGGGCCGACGGTGGGCGCCGTAGGGCAGGGTCGGCGCGATCACCCGGTGGTCGGCGCGCAGGTCGGCGACGACCTTGCGCCAGACGGTCGCGTCGTGCACCAGACCGTGGAGGAGGACGACGACCGGGCCGTCTCCGCCGGTGTCCTCGTACTCGATGGTTCCCGCGCCCAGTTCGATGTCCGGCATACCGGAATCCTAGGGCTCGCGGCGCCGCTACGGCAGTACGGCGAACCCGTCGAGTTCCACCAACGCCCGCTCGTCCCACAGCCGTACGACCTCCACGACCGCCATCGCCGGGTAGTCGCGGCCGGCCAGTTCGCGCCAGGTGCGGCCGAGGTCGGCGGCATGGCTGCGGTAGGCGGCGACGTCGGTGGCGTAGACGGTGACGCGGGCGAGGTCGGCGGGGGTGCCGCCGGCGGCGCGCAGGGCGGTCAGGAGGTTGGTGAGCGCCAGCTCGAACTGGGCGGGGAGGGTGTCGCCGGTGACCTTGCCGTCGGTGTCGAGGGCGGTCTGGCCGGCCAGGAACACGACGCGGGTGCCGGTGGCGACGACGGCGTGGGAGAAGCCGGTGGGCGGGGAGAGTGCGGGCGGGTTCACCCGTTCGGCGGTCATGCGCCGGCCTCCTGCGTCCGCGCGTCCAGGGTTCGGTACAGCTCCTTGGCGATGATGCCGCGTTGCACCTCGCTCGCGCCCTCGTAGACGCGGGGGGCGCGCACCTCGCGGTAGAGGTGTTCGAGGAGGTGGCCGCGGCGCAGGGCGCGGGCGCCGTGCAACTGGACGGCCTGGTCGACGACGTACTGGGCGGTCTCGGTGGCGAGGAGTTTCGCCATCGCGGCGCGGCGCGGGACGTCCGGTGCGCCCTCGTCGTACGCCGTGGCCGCCGCGTACACCATGAGGCGGGCCGCCTCGGTGCGCAGGGCCATCTCGGCGACCTGGTGGGCGACGGTCTGGAGGTCGCGCAGCTTGCCGCCGAAGGCGTCGCGGGCGGTGGTGTGCGCGAGGGTGGCGTCGAGGGCCGCCTGCGCCATGCCGACGGCGAAGGCGCCGACGCTGGGACGGAACAGGTTCAAGGTGTCCATGGCGACCCGGAAGCCGCGGTCCGGTTCGCCGAGCACGTCGTCCGCCGTGACGGGCACGGCGTCGAAGGCGAGGGCGCCGATGGGGTGCGGGGAGAGCATGTCGAGGGGGGTGCCGGTGAGGCCGGGGCGGTCGGCGGGGACGAGGAAGGCGGTGACGCCGCGGGCGCCGGCGCCGGGGGTGGTGCGGGCGAAGACGGTGTAGAAGTCGGCCTCGGGAGCGTTGGAGATCCAGCACTTCTCACCGGTGAGCCGCCAGCCGGAGCGGCCGTCGGAGCGTGTGTCCGGGCGGGCGGCCAGGGTCAGCGCCGCCGCGTCCGAGCCGGCGTCCGGTTCGCTGAGGGCGAAGGCGGCCACCGCGCTGCCGTCGCTCACGCGGGGCAGCCAGCGGGCGCGCTGGACCTCGGTGCCGTGGGCGTGCACCGGGTGGGCGCCGAGGCCCTGGAGGGCGAGGGCGGTCTCGGCCTCGGTGCAGGCGTGGGCGAGGGACTCGCGCATCAGGCACAGGTCGAGGGCGCCGGAGGTGAACAGACGGGGCAGCAGGCCGAGGGCGCCGAGTTCGGCGAGGAGGGCGCGGTCGACGCGGCCCGGGGCGCCCTTCTCGGCCAGCGGGCGCAGCCGTTCGGCGGCCAGGGCGCGCAGTTCGGCGCGCCAGGCGAGTCGTCCCGGTTCGAGCGAGAATGCGGTCATCGCCGGTCCCTTCCCCTGCTCCCCTGCCCGCTGGGCCACACCCGAGGTTATCGCGCCCCGTTGACTGCCGTCACCAACGCGTTACGCTCATGGCGCGAGCCCACCACGACACAGGGGGCGAACCGCCATGGCAGTCACGCACCGCGCAGGTCCGCACCGCTCGGCCCACGTCGACACCTTCGCGCGCGACCATCTGCCTCCCCCGGACCAGTGGCCCGAGCTCCGCTTCGACCTGCCGGAACTGCGCTACCCCGCCCGGCTGAACTGTGCCGCGGAGCTGCTCACCGGCCCGCCCGACGACCGCCCGGTCTTCCGCACCGCGTCCGGGGACCGCTGGAGCTACGGGCAGCTGCGGGCCCGCGTCGACCGGCTCGCCCACCTCCTCACCGGCGACCTCGGTGTCGTCCCGGGCAACCGGGTGCTGCTGCGAGGCCCCACGACCCCGTGGCTGGCCGCCTGCTGGCTGGCGGTGCTGAAGGCGGGCGCGGTGGCGGTGACCGTGCTGGCCCAGCAGCGCCCGCACGAGCTGCGCGCCGTCTGCGAGATCGCCCGGGTGCGGCACGCCCTGTGCGACGTCCGGGCCGTCGACGACCTGGCCGAGGCGGAGATCCCGGGGCTGCGGATCACCACGTACGGCGGGGACGCGCCCGACGACCTGCTGAACCGTACGGAGGCCGGCGCGAACGGCGGTACCGAGGCCGGCGCGAACGGCGGTACTGAGGCCGGTGCGCCGCCCGGCGCCCCGTACCCGGCCGTGGACACCGCGGCCGACGACGTGGCGCTGATCGCCTTCACCTCGGGCACCACCGGGCGCCCCAAGGGCTGCATGCACTTCCACCGTGACGTGCTGGCGATCGCCGACACGTTCTCCCGGCACGTCCTCAAGCCGCGCGCGGACGACGTCTTCACGGGCAGCCCCCCGCTCGGCTTCACCTTCGGGCTCGGCGGGCTGGTGGTCTTCCCGATGCGGGCCGGGGCGAGCGCGCTGCTGCTGGAACAGGCGGGCCCCAGGCAGCTGCTGCCCGCCGTCGCCGAGCACCGGGTGTCGGTGCTGTTCACCGCGCCGACGGCGTACCGGGCGATGCTCGACGACCTGGACGCGTACGACGTGACGTGTCTGCGGCGCTGCGTCTCGGCGGGCGAGAACCTGCCCGCGGCCACCTGGCGGGCCTGGCACGAGCGCACCGGCCTGCGCCTCATCAACGGCATCGGCGCCACCGAGCTGCTGCACATCTTCGTCTCCGCGGCGGACGGCGCCGCCAGGCCGGGCACCACGGGGGTGCCGGTGCCGGGGTGGCACGCGCGCGTGCAGGACGAGCACGGTGCGCCCCTGCCCGACGGGGAGCCCGGGCTGCTGGCGGTGCGGGGACCGGTGGGCTGCCGGTATCTCGCCGATCCGCGGCAGCGGGAGTACGTCCGCGGCGGCTGGAACATCACCGGTGACACCTACGTCCGCGAGCCCGACGGGTACTTCCGCTACGTGGCGCGCGCCGACGACATGATCATCTCCGCCGGGTACAACATCGCCGGGCCGGAGGTGGAGGACGCGCTGCTGCGCCATCCGGACGTGGTGGAGGCCGCCGTGGTGGGCCGGCCCGACCCGAACCGGGGGCAGGTCGTCGTGGCCCACGCCGTACTGAAGGAGGGCGCCGAGCGGGACTCGGACGCGCTGCGCGCGTTCCTCAGGTCCGAGCTGGCGCCGTACAAGTGCCCGCGCGAGATCGTCTTCCTCGACGCGCTGCCGCGCACCGCCACCGGCAAGCTCCAGCGCTACCGGCTCCTGCCCCCACCCGGTCGCGATCCCCGTGGTGACCAGGTCTGATGACGACAACCTAAGATGATCAACGTGTCCGACCAGCACGCGCAGCACACCCCGAGATCCCTGATCGTCACGCTCTACGGCGCTTACGGCCGCTTCGCGCCGGGCCCCGTACCCGTCGCCGAGCTGATCCGGCTGCTCGCCGCGGTCGGGGTGGACGCCCCCTCCGTCCGCTCGTCGGTGTCGCGGCTGAAGCGGCGCGGGCTGCTGCTGCCCGCCCGCACCGACCGGGGCGCGGCCGGTTACGAACTGTCCGCCGAGGCCCGCGAGCTGCTGGACGACGGGGACCGGCGCATCTACGCCGCGACGCCCCACGCGGACGAGGGCTGGGTGCTCGCCGTGTTCTCCGTGCCGGAGTCCGAGCGGCAGAAGCGTCACGTGCTGCGCTCCCGCCTGGCCGCACTCGGGTTCGGCACCGCCGCCCCCGGCGTGTGGATCGCCCCGGCCCGCCTGTACGAGGAGACCCGGCACGCACTGGGCCGCCTGGGCCTGGACTCCTACGTGGACTTCTTCCGCGGTGAACACCTCGGCTTCACGCCGACCGCCGAGGCGGTGGGGCGCTGGTGGGACCTGGCCGCGATCGCCAAGGAGCACGAAACGTTCCTCGACCGCCACGCGCGCGTGCTGCGCGACTGGGAGCGCCGGGCGGACACCCCGCCCGAGGAGGCCTACCGCGACTACCTCCTCGCGCTGGACTCCTGGCGCCACCTGCCCTACGCCGACCCCGGACTGCCCGCCCGGCTGCTGCCCGAGGACTGGCCCGGTACGCGCTCGGCGGCCGTCTTCCGGGCCCTGCACGAGCGGCTGCGCGACGCGGGCGCGCTCTACGCGACGCCCGGAGCACCCGCTCCCCCGGTCACCGGCTCACTCCCGGCCAGTGACTCGCGTCACACTCCTCCATGATGAGGGAACCCTCAGCCTCCTCAGACGCTCTTCTCAGGTTTGCCGCCTACCGTGCGGACGCATGAGTCTCGCGCGCAACTTGAACCGGGCCCTCACCGTCACCACCGGCCTCCAGGTACGGAGGGCCCCCCGGGCGGGGAAGGGGAGGATCTCCGCCGTGCCGAAGGCCGCGGCGCGCCCCGCGGCCGCCTACCGACGTCCGTCGGCCGAGGAACTGGCGACCGACCGGCTGCTGCGGCAGCCCGTCTTCGTCATCTCGTCCATCCGCTCCGGCTCCACCCTGCTGCGCATGATGCTGGGCGCCCACCCGCGGCTGCACACCCTGCACGAACTGCACCTCGGACGGATGGACGTCATCTGCGACAACTGGCACTCCGAGCACGCCATGGGCGCCCTCGGGCACGCCCGCGGCGACCTGGAGCACCTGCTCTGGGACCGTGTCCTGCACCGTGAACTGGTCAAGTCCGGCAAGGACTTCATCGTCGAGAAGACCCCGGCCAACGCGTACATGTACCGGCGCCTGAAGGACTGCTGGCCCGACGCGCGCTTCGTGTTCCTGCTGCGTCATCCGGAGTCCGTCGCGCGTTCCTGGCACGAGAGCGATCCCGTCAAGCGGCCGTACGACAAGGCCGTCACGGACGTGCTGCGCTACATGACGGCCGTCGAGGAGGCCCGTGCGGCCGACACCGACGGCTTCACCGTGCGCTACGAGGACATCACCGCCGACCCCGGGCGGGAGATGCGCCGCCTGTGCGCGTTCCTCGGCGTCGACTACGCGCCGGCCATGCTGAACTACGGCAGGAAGAGCGGCCGTGAACTGGTCAGGGGGCTCGGTGACTGGCGCGACAACATCCGCACCGGCACCGTGCAGCCGGGGCGCGCGCTGCCGAAGGAGGACGAGATCCCCGAGCGGCTGCGCGCGATGTGCGCGGCCTGGGGCTACACGTCGGACACCGCGTCGGACTCCGCGTCCTGACGCCGTCCGTGCAGCGTCAGCCTGGGCTTGGGGGCGTCGGTCCGTCCGGTCACCGGACGGCGGCTGCCCGCCCGGTACTGCGCCGGCCACACGGCACCCGGCCCCTCGTAGCCCTGCTCGGCCGCCGCGTGCAGCGTCCAGTGCGGGTCGTAGAGGTGGGGGCGGGCGAGGGCGCACAGGTCGGTGCGGCCGGCCAGGAGGAGCGAGTTGACGTCGTCCCAGGAGGAGATCGCGCCGACGGCGATCACCGGGACGCCCGCCTCGTTGCGGATGCGGTCCGCGTACGGCGTCTGGTACGACCGCCCGAACTCCGGCCGCTCGTCGGCCACGACCTGCCCCGTGGAGACGTCGACGGCGTCGGCGCCGTGCGCCGCGAAGGCCCGGGCGATCGCCACGGCCTCCTCGCCGCTCGTGCCGCCCTCGGCCCAGTCGGTCGCGGAGATCCGGACGGTCATGGGCCGCTCCCACGGCCACACGTCGCGTACGGCGGCGAAGACCTCCAGCGGGAAGCGGAGCCGTTTCTCCAGTGAGCCGCCGTAGGCGTCGGTGCGGTGGTTGGTGAGCGGGGAGAGGAAGCCGGAGAGCAGGTAGCCGTGGGCGCAGTGCAGTTCGAGCAGGTCGAAACCGGCCCGGGCGGCCCGCGCGGCGGCGGCCGCGAACTGCGTCCGGATGTCCGTCAGCCGGGCCCGGGACAGCTCGCGCGGCGTCTGGCCGCCCGGTCTGTACGGCAGCGGGGAGGGGGCGACCAGGGGCCAGTTGCCCTCGGGAAGCGGTTCGTCCATGCCCTCCCACATCAGCCGGGTCGAGCCCTTGCGTCCGCTGTGCCCGAGCTGCACGCCGATCGCGGTGCCGGGCGCCCGCTCGTGCACGAAGTCCGTGATCCGCCGCCACGCCTCGCCCTGCGCGCCGGTGTACAGGCCCGCACAGCCGGGGGTGATGCGGCCCTCCTCGCTGACGCAGACCATCTCGGTCATCACGAGTCCGGCACCGCCCAGGGCCCTGGCTCCCAGGTGGACCAGGTGGAAGTCGCCGGGGATGCCGTCGGTGGCCGAGTACATGTCCATCGGGGAGACGACGACGCGGTTGCGCAGGGTCAGGCCGCGCATCCGGAACGGGGTGAACATCGGGGGCGTGCCGGGCGGGCAGCCGAACTCGCGCTCGACGGACTCGGTGAAGCGGGCGTCGCGCAGCCGCAGGTTCTCGTGGGTGACGCGGCGGCTTCGGGTGAGCAGGTTGAAGGCGAACCGGCGGGGCGGCTGGTCGAGGTACCGGGGCAGGTCCTCGAACCACTCCAGGCTGGCCTTGGCCGCCCGCTGGGTGGAGGCGACGACGGGGCGCCGCTCCGCCTCGTAGGCGGTCAGCGCCGCTTCCAGGGTGGTCTGTTCCTCCAGGCAGGCGGCGAGCGCGAGGGCGTCCTCCACGGCGAGCTTGGTGCCGGAGCCGATGGAGAAGTGGGCGGTGTGGGCGGCGTCGCCGAGGAGGACGACGTTGCCGTGCGACCAGCGTTCGTTGACGACCGTGCGGAAGGCGGTCCACGCCGACTTGTCGGACCTCAGCGGCCGGCCGCCGAGGGCGTCGGCGAAGATCCTGGCGCAGCGGGCGGTGGACTCGGACTCGTCCAGTCCGTCGAAGCCGGCCGCCCGCCAGACGTCCTCGCGCATCTCGACGATGACGGTGGAGGCGTCGGGCGCGTACGGGTAGCCGTGCAGTTGCACGACGCCGTGCTCGGTCTCGGCGATGTCGAAGCGGAAGGCGTCGAAGGCGAAGTCGGCGGCCAGCCAGATGTAGCGGCAGCGGTGGACGGTCAGGCGGGGCCGGAACGTGTCGCGGTAGGCCTCGCGGGTGGTGCTGTGCACGCCGTCGGCGGCCACGACCAGGTCGTACTCCCGGGCCAGCCGGTCGGGGTGCGGGGCCTCGGTGCGAAAGCGCAGCTCCACGCCGAGGGCGCGGCAGCGGTCGTGCAGGATCTCCAGGAGGCGGTGGCGGCCGAGGGCGGCGAAGCCGTGTCCCGTGGAGGTGTGGCGGGTGGTCCGGTGGACGATGTCGATGTCGTCCCAGCGGACGAAGTCCTGCCGCAGGGCCGCGTAGACGACGGGGTCGGCGTGTTCGATGCCGCCGAGGGTCTCGTCGGAGAGGACGACGCCGAAGCCGAAGGTGTCGTCGGGGGCGTTGCGTTCCCAGACGGTGACCTGCCGGTCGGGGGCGAGGCGTTTGAGGAGGGCGGCGGTGTAGAGGCCGCCGGGGCCGCCCCCGATGATCGCGGCGCGCAGGGGGTGGTGTGGCGTCGCGGGCGAGTGCGGCGCCGTTGTGGCTGGTCGCGCCCCGCGGCCGAGCCGCGGATCGGCACTGCCCCGCGCCCCCGAGGGCGCCGCGGTCCCCTGGGCCGGGAGCATCCGCCTACCTCCCCTGCCACTTCGGGGGGCGTTTCTCCGTGAAGGCCGCGTGGAACTCGGCGTAGTCCTCGCCGTTCATCAGGAGGGCCTGGGTGGAGGCGTCCAGTTCCACCGCGGCCGCGAGGGGCATGTCCAGTTCGGCGGTGAGGAGGGCCTTGGTCTGGGCGTGCGCGAGGGCCGGACCGTCGGCGAGGCGGCGGGCGAGCGCGGCGGCGGCCTCGTCGGCGCGGCCCTCGTCGGTCAGCTCGCTGATCAGGCCGATCCGCTCGGCCTCCGGCGCCCGCACCGGGTCGCCGAGCATCAGCAGCCGGGTCGCGTGCCCCAGGCCGACCACCCTCGGCAGCAGGTACGCCGCACCCATGTCGCCGCCGGAAAGTCCGACGCGGGTGAAGAGGAAGGCGAAGCGGGCGGACGGGTCGGCGACGCGGAAGTCGGCGGCCAGGGCGAGGACCGCGCCCGCCCCGGCGGCGACGCCGTGCAGCGCGGCGACCACCGGGAACGGGCACTCCCGCACGGCCCGCACCACCTGGCCCGTCATGCGGTTGAAGTCGAGGAGCTGGGCGGTGTCCATGGACAGGGTCGCGCCGATGATCTCGTCGACGTCGCCGCCCGAGCAGAAGCCGCGCCCCTCCCCGGCCAGCACCAGGGCCCGCACGGACCGTTCCCGGGACAGCTCGGCGAGCAGGTCGCGCAGGTCGGCGTAGGCCTCGAAGGTCAGCGCGTTGAGCTTGTCGGGGCGGGCGAGGGTGACGGTGGCGACGCCGTCGGTGAGGTCGACGCGCAGGTGCCGCCAGTCGGGGGTGGGGGCGGCGGAGCCGGTGAAGGGACTCATGACACTCGAAGTTATCACCGTTCTGTGACCGTCGTCACGGGTGCGCGACAGCTTGTCCGGCGTCGGGCGGAGGGCCCCGGGGTGCATCCGGTGGAGCGCCCCGGGCGGTGCACCGGGCGGAGGGCCCCGGGGTGCATCGGGTGGAGCGCCCCGGGCGGTGCACCGGGCGGGAGGCCCCGGGCGGTGCCCCTCGACGGCTCCGCCGGGCGGCGCCGTACCATTCATGAGGTTGAAAGCCGGACAGGACCGCCTGCTCCACGAAACGGACCAGCCGTGCACGATCACCCCGCAGCCCCCGCCTCCTGGCGCATCGCACTGCCGCACTCCGCCGCGGCCGTGCCGGTGGCCCGTTCCCTGGTCCGTACGGCGCTGGCCGGGCTGGAGCACACCGCCGACGGCGACACCGCGGAACTGCTCACGGCGGAGCTGGTCGCCAACGCCGTCGAGCACACCTCCGGCGGGGCGCCGATAGAGCTGGTGGTGGAGCTGCTGCCGACCGGCTGCCAGGTCGAGGTGCACGACCCGGACCCGGCGCCGCCCGGCGACCTCACCCGCCCCGGCGTGGAGCCGCCCGACCCCTGGCAGGAGCACGGGCGCGGCCTGCTGCTGATCCGCGCCCTGAGCTCGTCCTGCGGTCACCGGCCCGCCGGGTCCGGCAAGGCGGTCTGGTTCAGGCTTCCTGCGGTACCCGCTCCGCGTCGCCCTTCGGAGTGACCTCCGCACCGGCCCGGGCGAGGCGGGAGTGCCGGCGCCCGTAGGCCGCGTACACCAGCAGACCCACCGCGAGGAACACCGCGAACTGGAGCCAGGTCGCCGCGCCCGTCTCGTAGATCAGGTACAGGCAGAAGCCGACCCCGAGCAGGGGCGTCACCGGGTACAGCGGCACACGGAAGGTGCGGGCGAGGCCCGGTTCGCGGCGGCGCAGCGCGATCACGGCGACGTTGACGGCGGCCATGGTGGCTAGGGTGCCGATGGTGCACAGGTTGACCACCGCGTCCAGCGGGGCGAAGGCCGCCGGCAGTGCGAAGACCGCGCCGACGATCAGCGTGCCGGCGACGGGGGTCGCGGTGCGCGGCGAGACCTTCTCGAAGACCCTCGGGATCAGTCCGTCGCGGGACATCGACATGAGGATGCGGGTCTGGCCGTACATCACGGCGAGCACCACCGAGGCGATGGCGACGACCGCGCCGAAGGCGACGACACCGCCGCCGATCGTGGAGCCGGTGACCTCGTTGACGACGTACGACAGCGCGGCGGGCCGGTCGCCGACCGCGTCCCCGCCGACGGCACCGATCGCGGCGACGGCGACGGCGCAGTAGAGCAGGGTGACCAGGCCGATGCAGACAAGGATCGCGATGGGGATGTCCCGGCGGGGGTTCTTGGCCTCCTCACCGGCCGTGGTGATCGCGTCGAAGCCGATGTACGAGAAGAAGGCGGCCGTGGTGCCGGCGCCGATGCCGCCGAGGCCGGCCGGGGAGAACGGGCTGAGGTTGCCGTCCTGGAAGGCGTAGAAGCCGACGGCGCAGAAGGCGACGAGGACGGCCAGCTTGAGGACGGCCATCGCCGCCGTGGCCCGGGCGCTCTCCCGCACGCCGCGCACCAGCAGCACGCAGGCCAGGGCGATGACGATCACGGCGGGCAGGTTGACCACGCCGCCGTCGCCGGGGCCCGCGGAGAGCGCGTGCGGCAGCTGGAGGCCGAGGACGCTCTCGAGCAGCTCGTTGACGTACTGGCTCCAGCCGACCGCGACCGCGGAGACGGACACGCCGTACTCCAGGAGCAGGCACCAGCCGACCAGGAAGGCGGTCCGCTCGCCGAGTCCGGCGTAGGCGAAGGAGTACGAGGAGCCGGAGACCGGGATGGCGCCGCCCAGCTCGGCGAAGGCGAACGCGGTGAACACGCAGGTGATCGCGGCCAGGACGAAGGAGACCACGACGGCGGGGCCGGCCTCGGCGACCGAGTCGGACAGTCCGACGAAGATGCCGGTGCCGACGATCGCGCCGACGCCGAAGCAGACGAGCTGGAACAGCCCCATCGTGCGCTTCAGGCCGTGGCCTTCGCGGTCGGCGCCGGATTCGGCGACGAGGAGGTGGGGGGATTTGACGCGGGAAGCGGGCATTGCGGGTGGTGCTCGTTTCTGGTGGTGCGGGGGGCGCGACGGTGGTCGCGGCCGGCGACACCGGAAGGGGTGGCTCCGGGGCCGCCGGTCAGAATAACGGGACGGGTCCCTACGGCTGTCCTGGCCGGTCGGGCCAGGGTGGTCAGGCCAGGGTGGCGACCAGGACCGCCTTGATGGTGTGCAGCCGGTTCTCGGCCTCGTCGAAGACGACCGAGTGCGCGGACTCGAAGACCTCGTCCGTGACCTCCAGGGAATCGAGGCCGTGGGCCTCGAAGATCTCCTGGCCGACCTTGGTGCCCAGGTCGTGGAAGGCGGGCAGGCAGTGCAGGAACTTGACGTCCGGGTTGCCGGTGGCGCGCAGCACGTCCATGGTCACGGCGTACGGGGCGAGGGACGTGATCCGCTCGTTCCAGACCTCCTTGGGCTCGCCCATGGAGACCCAGACGTCGGTGACGACGAAGTCGGCGCCGCGGACCCCCTCGTCCAGGGTCTCGGTGAGGGTGATGCGCGCCCCGCTGGACCCGGCGAGCTCCTTCGCCCGGTCGACGACCTCCTGGGCGGGCCAGTAGGACTTCGGGGCGACGATGCGTACGTCCATGCCGAGCAGGGCGCCGGTGACCAGGTAGGAGTTGCCCATGTTGAAGCGGGCGTCACCGAGGTAGGCGAAGGTGATCTCGTGCAGCGGCTTGTCGCTGTGCTCGGTCATCGTCAGCACGTCGGCGAGCATCTGGGTGGGGTGCCAGTCGTCGGTCAGGCCGTTGTAGACGGGCACGCCGGCGAAGGCGGCCAGCTCCTCGACCTTCTGCTGGCTGTCGCCCCGGTACTCGATCCCGTCGAACATGCGCCCCAGCACGCGCGCGGTGTCCTTCACGGACTCCTTGTGGCCGATCTGCGAGCCCGCAGGGTCGAGGTACGTGGTCGAGGCGCCCTGGTCGGCGGCGGCGACCTCGAACGCGCAGCGCGTGCGCGTCGAGGTCTTCTCGAAGATCAGCGCGATGTTCCTGCCCTGGAGATACCGTGTCTCGGTCCCGGCCTTCTTCGCGGCCTTCAGCTCGGCGGCCAGCTCGATCAGGCCGCGGAACTCCTCCGCGGTGAAGTCGAGCTCCTTGAGGAAGTGGCGGCCGGCGAGGGCGGTCGGGGCTGTCGCCATGGGGGCGCTCCAGAGGTACGGGGACGGATCTCCATGGAATTGTATACGACTCCCTGAATTCTTATACGGCCTGCCGTTCGACCGGGCAGCTCATGCAGCGCGGTCCGCCCCTGCCCCGGCCCAGCTCGCTGCCCGGGATCTCGATCACCTCGATGCCCTGCTTGCGCAGGTGGGTGTTGGTGGTGGAGTTGCGTTCGTAGGCGACGACGACGCCCGGCTCGACGGCCAGCACGTTGCAGCCGTCGTCCCACTGCTCGCGTTCGGCGGCGTGGACGTCCTGGGTCGCGGTGAGGACACGGATCTCGTTCAGCCCGAGCGCGGCCGCCATCGCACGGTGCATGTGCTCCGGCGGATGGTCGGTGACCTTCAGTTCCTTCTCGCCCACGCCCGGCTCGATGGTGTAGGAGCGGAGCATGCCGAGCCCGGCGTACTGGGTGAAGGTGTCGCCGTCGACCATCGTCATCACGGTGTCGAGGTGCATGAAGGCCCGCCGCTTGGGCATGTCGAGGGCCACGATGGTGCGGGCGGAACCCGCCGCGAACAGCTTGTGCGCCAGCATCTCCACGGCCTGGGGTGTGGTCCGCTCGCTCATGCCGATGAGCACGGCGCCGTTGCCGATGACGAGGACGTCGCCGCCCTCGATGGTGGAGGGGTAGTCGGCCTGCCCCTCGGACCAGAGGTGGAACGCCTCGTCACGGAACAGCGGGTGGTGCTGGTAGATCGCCTCGAAGTGGACCGTCTCGCGCTGCCGGGCCGGCCAGCGCATGGCGTTGATGGAGACGCCGTCGTAGATCCAGGCCGAGGTGTCCCGGGTGAAGAGGTGGTTGGGCAGCGGCCCGAGCACGAAGTCGTCCAGTTCCATGACGTGGAACCGCACGGACGTCGGCTCCGGGTGCGCGTCCAGGAACTCGCGCTTGGTCATGCCGCCGACCAGGACCTCGGCGAGCTCGCGGGCGGGCAGGGTCTCGAAGGCGGCCCGGAGGTGGTCCGTGGCCAGTACTCCGTACTCCTTCTCGTCGAAGACCCGGTCCAGGACGAGCCGGCGGGCCGCCGGGACGTCCAGGGCCTCGGTGAGCAGGTCGCCGAAGAGGTGCACGGCGACCCCGCGGTCGCGGAGCACGTCGGCGAACCCGTCGTGCTCGGCGCGTGCCCGGCGCACCCACAGCACGTCGTCGAAGAGAAGGGCGTCCTTGTTGCTGGGGGTGAGCCTTTTGAGCTCGAGATCCGGCCGGTGCAGGATGACGCGGGTGAGCCGCCCGGCTTCGGAGTCGACTTGGAATCCCATGACTCCATCCTGACCATTCGGGCGCCTGTTCACCCCCCGGTTGAGCAGACCCGTCCCCGGCTCGCGCGGGCCGCCCGACGGGTCAGCCGCCAGGCCGCGGCAGCAGCAGCTCCGGCCGGGCGAGCGGGCGACGGGTGGAGCGGCCCGGCTCCAGGACCGCGCGGGCGACGATCCAGCCGGACAGCGCGTGCGGGTCGGCCGGATCACGGGCCAGGTCCTTGGCGTAACCGTCCAGCGCGGTGGCCGGGTCGCCGGCGGCGAGGTGCTCGTCGGGGGTGCGGGGGTCGGCGGGGCGGAGGGCGAAGGCGTGGGTGCGGGTGTCGGGCCAGAAGACGCGGTCCGGGTGGAAGCGGAGGGTGCCGTCGTGCGGCCCGTCCGGCCCGTCCGGTGCGGCGACGTTGCGCAGCCGCCACTGGGTGCGGTGCAGGGCGGCGGCCGTACGGGCCCGGGCCCGTACGGCCGGGTCGACGGGTACCCGCAGCCACCCGTCCAGCGTCCGGGCGAGCCCCGCGACCAGCCGGTGCCCCGGTGCGGTGAGCCGGGCACTGGTCAGCAGCGTGCGCACGACCAGCCGGCTCTGCAGCCGGCGCAGCGCGAAGTGGTAGGCGGCGGTCTCGGCGTGGGCCGGCTCGGCCAGCCGGTCCCGCCAGAAGCCGGCGACGCCGGTGAAGGCGTACGCGCCGTGCAGCAGCCCGGTGAGGTGGCGGGGGTCGGCGCGCCAGGGGGCGTAGAAGCGCTCCTCCCGGTCGTCGTCGAGGAGGGGGAAGAGGTGGAGGAGCGCCGCGAGTTTGCTGTGCTGGAACTCGTGGACGAGGGTCTCGGCGAGGGCGAGCGCGGACCCGGGGCGGGAGATCACCATGGCGCCGAAGGAGTCGCCGCTGGAGGCGGAGACCCCGACGGTCGGCGGAGCGGGCGGGGTGAGGGCGGTACGGCCGTACGGTATGACGGCGCGTATCAGGGCAGGGTCGAGCCGTCCCGGGCCGGTGCCGGTGCCGGTGCCGGTCGCGGCGAGGATCCCGACCGCGTCGTCGAAGACCCGCTGCCACTCGGCCGCCTCCTCGGCGTCGAGCCGGGCGGGCGGGACCGGGTCGTCCAGGTCGCGGTAGGGGTCGAGATCGTCGAGGGGTATGGCGACGGAACCGGCGGGGGTGGTGTGGACGAGAGTACGCAGGGGGAGCCAGGTCGCCGCGGACGTTTCGGGGGCGGGCCCCGCAGCGGGGGCCGACGGGGCCCCGCCCGGGCGTGACTCGGCCGGGCCTGACTCGGCCGGGCGTGACTCGGCCGGGCGTGGCTCGGCCGGGCGGGATCCATGCCGCCGGAATCCCTCCGTCCGAAGCTGGAATCCTTTCGTCCGAAGCTCCTCCGTCCGAAGCTCCTCCGGTCGTTGCCGGTCCGCCGGTGCCGTCGCCGGGTGGCACGTCACGGCGGTGCGGGAGCCGTCGTGGGCCGGGGGGCCGGAGAGGGTCAGCTCACCCGCTCTCGTCGCGGCCCGTGCGACGGCCGGCCCCGGTGACGTGGCCGGGAGCCGGAGCAGGCCGAGGCCCGGCAGGTGCAGAGCGCCGTCGGCGAGGGGGACCGTGAGCGACGTCTCCGTACCGGCGTGCAGGGCCGCGGTGAGCGCCAGGACGTTCAGCCGGCCTGCCTCCGCCCACAGCGGCGGCCCCGTCGCGGTGCCGTGCACCCGGCGCAGCATGTGGGCGATCCAGCCACCCGTCGTCGGCGCGAGCAGCAGCCGGTCGACCGCCTCGGGCGCCCGCTCGGCGGCGGCTTTGAAGGTGTCCCAGGCCTCGGCGACCGGTGTCAGGGGCGTGGGCAGCTCCGCGAGCCGGTCCAGCAGGGTCCGCAGCAGGAGCAGCCGCCGCGCCCGCTCCCCGCGCTCCAGGAAGGCCACGGCCTCCGCGGAACCACCTCCGGCGGCCAGTTCCGCGAAGATCCGGTCCGGCACGCGGAACGGGGCGGGGCGCGGCTCACTGGTCATGGGCGGGGACCTCCGGTCGGGGGTGGGCACGCGCGGACCCCGGCGGGCGCTCGGCCTCGTCGGGGCTCGTCTTCGGGGCCCTGCCGTCGGGGCCCTTCGCTCAGGTGCGGGCGGCGGCTATTCGGCCCGGGCGCCGCCGCCGCCCTCGCCGCCGCCTCTGATGCTGCCGCGTGCGCGCAGGACCTCTTCGAGCAGGCGGGCGGTGGGGCGGAGCGGCGTGAGAGCGTCCACGGCGGTCAGGGGCAGCGCCGCGACGTCCGCCAGGTCCGACTCCCAGACATCGGCGCGCCCGAGGGCGGCCGGCTGTTCACGGGTGGCGGCTTCGGCATGGCGCAGAGCGGGCGGCTGGTCCAAGATGCTCCCCCTTCTCGCACGGTGGCACTCGATGCCCCGTGTCTCTTTCCATCATGGCCATTACGACCCATGTCGAAAACCGTACGATCACGCCACCCGATCATCCACGAGCACCCGGTCACTCCCGCGGATCCGCCAACTCCCGCAGCGCATCGGAGAGTTCGGTCTTCCGCAGCGGGTCGTCATCGACCGACACCACGGCGTCGAACAGTTCCCACAGCGCCTGTGGGTGGCGCCGGGCGAGGGTGTTGAGGATGCCGGTCGCGTCCGTGCGTGCCTTGGTGTGACGGGGCAGCGTCCCGGTGACGCGTGGGTCCAGGTACCCGACGACCGTCTGCCGCTCGGTCGGGTCGCTCATCAGCGGATAGGCGAGGAGGGCGTCCACGGCCCGCAGCAGCGGGGAGACCCGCCGTTCCCCGCCGCCGGGCCCCACCGCGGCGAGGATCTCGGTGCGTTCGGGGCTCTGCAGCCGGATCTCGGGATACTGCAGAGTACGACCCGCGTCCCTGAGGGCGGCGATACGCGTCCGTACGGCCGGAAACAGTTCCTCCGCATCGGGCGGTGCGGGCAGTACCGCGGTCCGGTCGGCCAGCAGGGCGAGCAGGACGTCGGAGAACAGGCCGGTGGCGCGCACCGGGTCGTTGGCGGCGACCCGGCCCCGCCCGGCGGCCCGGAGCAGGGTCTGCCGGTGGGCCAGGCTGCGCCGTCCGACGGGCAGCGCGTCGGGCGGCAGCGGCTCGCGGAAGGCGAGTGCCTCCTCGAAGGTCTCGCAGGCGTCCACGATCCACAGCTGGTCCGCGAAGCCGGGCACGGCGTCCCCGGCGTACCGGGCGAGCGCCGAGTCCAGGTCGATGCCCAGCTTGTCGTCGGTGGTGGCGTCCGCGCAGAACAGCCGCAGCTGCCCGGACCGGTCGAGGACACCGTGGCCGCCCCACCAGACCCAGAGCACGTCGCCCCGGGCGGCGGGGAGTTCGCGGACCAGGGCCCGGCGCAGCGTGGCGTGGTCGGCGGGCGCGTACGCCACTTCGGGGACGTACGGCGGCAACGGGGCCAGGTGCAGGCGGATGTTGGCCTCGGGCACACCGGCGGCGCGCAGCAGGCGGTGGAAGCGGACGGCGTCCCGGGCGGGTCCGGGCAGGTCCCAGCCGGTGCCGGCGTCGTAGGCCTCGACGCCGACGACGAGCGCGTGCACCCGGGCCGGGTCGACGGCCGGGGCGGGGAGCGGGCCGGTCACGGGAGCCGGTCCACGATGTGCCGGTACACGGCCGGGTTGGTCCAGTAGGCGCTGTGCGCGGCCGGGAACGGCTGGCGGCTGTCTACGGCGACGTCGGTCACGCGGCCCGGGAACAGGCCGGCGCCCAGGTAGGAGAGCAGGTCGCGGGGGTCGTAGAGGTTCAGCCAGTCGGGGAAGTGGTCCGGCAGCGGCGCGGGGTGTTCGAGGGAGGGCAGGGACCCGGACTCGTACAGGAACGGCCCCTGGGAGCCGGCGGTGACCAGCAGCCTCACCTGGGGCAGCGGGGTGAGGACCAGCGTGTCCAGGGCGATGATGCCGCCGAGGCTGTGGGCGACGACCGCGACGGGCGGCTCCAGCCCGGCGAGCAGGGTGCGCAGTCCGGCGCGGACCGCCTCGCCGCGGCTGAGGTAGCGCAGCACGTCCCCGGCGGCCGGGTGGGCGGCCTCGGTGAGGGCCCGGCGGCGGCGTACGACGGCACGGGAGGCGGCGGAGCCGGCGACCCGCAGTGCCAGGGAGCGCACGCCGCGTTCCCTGCCGGGGGCCGGTGCGCCCAGGGCGCGGGCGAGCCGGTCGGTGACGGCGTCCCGGGTGGCGCCGGCCGGTACGAGGGGCGCGTCGGAGTCGAGGGCGCCGGCGACGACTCGGGCGGTGAGGCTGCGGGCGGCGAGGCCGGGGAGGTCGTCCGGGGCGAGGGCCGCGGCCGCGGCGCCGAGCAGCGGGTGCGCGGCCAGGTCGGCGGCGGCGCGCGCCAGGCCGGGCCCCAGGTCGGCCGCCGGTGCGTCGCCCTCGGCGGCTAGAGCGGCCAGCCGTGCCCGTAAGGCCTGGTCCGGTGGCAGGGAGCCCGGGGGGAGCTCCGCCGCGGGAGCGGCTCCGGCGGCGGCGAGGGCGAGTTCGGCGTACGGATCGGCGTAGAGGGCGGCCCAGGCGGCCGTGCCGTCGTCGTCGGCGTCCGGGGCGAAGGGGCCTCGGTTTCGGCCGGAGACCGGGGGCAGGCTCGCTCCGCCGGCGGCGAGCGTCGCCCCGTGCTCGCCGCCCCAGTAGTAGGGCACGACACGCAGTCCGCCGCGCAGCTCCGTCACTCCAACGGAGAAGCGCCCCGCGAGCGCAGAGAAGCCCGGTTCGCGAACCCCCGTGCCGTGGATGAAGACGACCGCCGTCATGTGCCCCCCGTGCCCCTGGTCCAGGTCCGTGTACGACTTCCGATGCAGCGTCAGATCGTTTCTATTCTAGGAAGGTTCGAGCCCTTCCGCGGCGAACGTCCCGAACCGGGGGCCGCCGGGCGGAGGACCGTCGGACAGGCCTGCCACCGGTTGGCCACCGGACCAACGGGGGAGACACAGTGAGCCCTGACGCGATGATCACGCACCTCGTGGGTGCCGCGGCTCTCGTCCTGGTGGCCGCCCACGGGGCCGGCTGGCTGGCCCGGCGGCTGGGACAGCCGTACATCGTCGGCCAGTTGTCGGCGGGCATCGCGCTCGGTCCGTCCCTGCTCGGGGCGCTGGCGCCGGACGCGTACGCGTGGTTGTTCCCCGGGGAGATCGGCCCGGCGCTGACCGGGTTCGCGCAGTTCGCGCTGGTGGTCTTCCTGTTCGCGGTGGGCTACGAGCTGGATCTGAAGATCCTCGGCGACCGGGCCCGCACCTCGCTGACCGTGGCGCTGGCCTCCTTCGTGGTGCCGATGGCGGTGGGCTGCGGGAGCGCGCTCGTCTTCCGGGAGCAGCTGCACGGCCTGGGCATGCCGCGGGACCTCTCCCCCGCCATGGTGGTGTTCGCCGGGGTCGCCCTGTCGATAACGGCGGTGCCCGTGCTGACGGCCATCGTGCGGGAGAACGGACTGTCCCGGTCCGTGCCGGGTGTGGTGGCGGTCTCGGCGGCCGGGGTGCTGGACGCGGTCTGCTGGACGGTGCTGGCCGCGGCCCTGATGGACAGCGGCGGCGCCGAGGCGGTGCTCGGCTGGCCGTGGCGGGTGGCGCTCGCCGTCGGCTTCGTCACCGTGATGGTGCTCGCGGCCCGGCCGGTGCTGCGCCGGCTGCTGTGGCGGACGCGGCTGGAGCCCTCGCTGCGGCTGGCGCTGCTCATCGGTTTCGCCCTCGGTTCCGCGTGGGTCACGCACTCCCTCGGACTGCACGTGATCTTCGGGGCGCTGCTCGCCGGAGTGGTGGTCCCGCGCGAGGAGGGCGGCACCCTCGACCCGGACCTGCTGCGGCCGCTGCACGACGTCAGCTCACTGCTGCTGCCGTTCTTCTTCGTGGTCTCGGGTCAGTCCGTGGCGCTGAACAGCATGGACGGCACGGGCTGGACCGTCCTGCTGGTGGTGACCGTGCTCGCCGTCACGACGAAGATCGGCAGCGGCACGCTCGCGGCCCGGCTCGGCGGACTGGACCGGCACGACGCGCGGACCGTGGGCGTACTGCTCAGTGCCCGGGGGCTCACGGAGCTGATCGCCCTCGACGCGGGTCTTCAGGCGGGGTTGCTGAGCACCCCCCTCTACACGGTGCTGGTCTTCATGGCCCTCGCCACGACCCTGCTCACGCAGCCGCTCCTGCTGCTCACCCGCCGACTGGCCGGACGGGACCGCCCCGCGCCCCCCGCCCGGGCGACCGTCCCGGTGGCCCCGCACGCCCAGGGCAAAACGGCGACGGAGCCGGCCCCGGACGTCGGCTGAGCGAAGTCGGCCGCCCCGGCCGGTCGCCGGGGCGGGCGGCCGGGCGGCCGGGCGGTCACATCGGTACCGGCGCGATGTCGCACTCGATGCGCCGCCGCTGGCGGGCCGCCACCAGCCAGGGCTGGTCGGCGCGGACCACGCGGCCGAAGCCCTCGACGGCCTTGCGCTGCAGTTCGTCGGCCTCCGCGCCCCGGCCCAGACCGCGCAGGTCGAGGGCGAGGTTGGCCATGCAGGACAGCGTGAGCGGGTGGTCCTCGCCGGCGACCTCCGCGAGCAGGGGCAGGTTGGCCTCGTCGATCTCCCGGGCCCGCTCGAAGTCCAGGCGGGCGTAGGCCGTGTTGGCCTGTCCCAGCGCGGTGGTCAGTGTGACGATGTGCCGCTCCCCCACGGTGTCGGCCAGCAGCCGGGCCGCGTCGTCCTCCTGCTCCTGCGCGCCGTCCAGGGCACCGCGCGTCCGCAGCGTCGCGGCCAGGGTGACTCTGGCCAGCAGGGTGCACACGTGGGTGTCTCCGAGCCGCTGCGCATAACGCCGTACGGTGCTCTCCGCCAGTTCCTCGGAGCCCTCGAGGTCTCCGGCCAGACGCAGGTCGACGCAGACGTTGGTCGCCGTGGCCAGGGAGTCGAAGTGGTCCTCCCCGTAGCGGCGGGTGAAGTGCCGCAGTGCCTCCTCGGCGAGCTCGGCACCCGCGTCCAGTGCTCCGTCACGGCGTCGGCAGACCGCCAGGTTGCGGGCGATGCGCAGGGTCAGCGGATGCTCGCCACCGAGTGCGGAGCGCGCGCGGATGTACACGTCCTCCAGGACCTCGCGGGCACCCGGGTAGTCGCCGCACTCACGCGTGTTGATGGACAAGCTGTTGAGGGTGTTGAGGGTGTAGAAGCTGGTGGGTCCGAAGTGCAGGTCCCGCAGCCGGGCGTTCTCCTGGTCCAGCGGCAGCGCTTCCCGGAACTCCCCGCACAGCCGCAGGTCGACGCCCCACGAGTGGGTCGCGCGGAGGGTGGAGGGATCGTCGTGGCCGAACAGGGACCGGGCCAGCTCGGTGGCCTCCTGGCTCAGGCTCCGCGCCTCCTGGAGCCGGCCCTGGTAGCGGCGGGCGTCGGCCGTCTCGCACAGCGAGTCGATCAGCTCCTCGGGCTCGACGTCGAGTGCCCGGGAGGTCTCCAGCGCCTTCTCCGCCAGCGGGATCGACTCCGGCACGTGCCCGGTCTGGCGCAGCAGGAACGAGAGGCACTTCGTCATCCGGATGACGTGGATGTCCTCCTCGCCGGAGGCGGCGAGCCAGGCGCTGTAGGTCTGCCGGGCGAACTCCGCGGAACCGTCGTGGTCGCCCCAGTAGTACAGGAACCACACGCTGTCGGCGACGAGGTCCCGCACCCAGGTGTCGGTGCTGGTCACCGCCTGCGAGGCGCGCAGGTGGGGCAGCAGTGACTGGTAGGCGGGCCATTCCAGCGGCGAGCCGTACGGCCCCGGTTTGGCCGCCGACAGCAGCTGGTGCGCGGCGCCCCGCATCCGCTCCCGCTCCTGCGCGCCGAGCTTGGCCAGGAGCACGGTCTGCAGCAGGCGGTGCATCTGCAGGGTGTTGGAGCGGGTGTCGACCTTGATCAGGGAGAACTGGCTGAGATCGCGGATGGCGCGGTTCAGTTTGATCGAGTCGCGCAGCAGGGGGTCGATCTCGGGGGTGATGCTGACGCCCCGGCTGCCGCGCAGGATGGAGCGCGGGATCGGTTCGGGAGCCATACCGGCGCAGATGTCGAGGAGTTGCCGTGCTCCGGGGTTGTTCTGCCGGATGCGCTCCAGGGAGAGGTCCCAGGCGGCGGCGACGGAGACCGGGTAGTCCGGGTTGGGGTCCAGTTCGAGGATCTCGGGACTGCGCTGGGCGAGCAGGTCGAGGTAGTCGTCGACCAGCATGCCGGTGACGGCGCGCCAGGCGCCCGCCTGTTCCACCGCCAGCGGCAGGTCACCGAGTGCCTCGGCGAGCCGGTCCGCCTCCTCGGCCGTCAGGTCGGACGAGCGCCTGCGGAGCAGCTCGATGGACTCCGACCGCTCGAAGACACTCACCGGCAGCGGGGTCGCCACCCGCTCCCAGGCACGGTTGCGCGAGGTGACGATGACCTTGCCGGGCCCGTTGGCGGGGAAGTACCGGCGCACCACGTCGATGTCCTCGGCGTTGTCGAAGACGAGCAGCCAGTCGGAGTGCGGGGCACCGGTGCGCAGGGCCTCCAGCACCGCGGGGACGGCGGTGTTCGCGGTGGGGGCGCCGCGGTCCTGCCCGGACGGAGTGATGCCCAGCCGGGCGGCCAGGCCGGCCAGCGCGGCCAGGATGAGGCTCTCCTGTTCGGCGGGGATCCAGCAGATCACCTTGTAGTCGTGCTGGTGGGTGTAGATGTACTCCAGGGCGAGCTGGGACTTGCCGACGCCGCCCAGGCCGTGCAGCGCGTGCGGGAGCACGGCGGCCGTGTCCTGGGCGCCCAGCTGCTCCTCCACGGCCCTCAGCAGCCCCTGCCGGCCGACGAACGAGGTGTTCCGCAGGGGGACGTTCACCAGGAGGGCGGACGTCGCGGTCGTGGTGCTCTGCATGAGCTGTTCAGCCTCCGGGGCTTCGGGTGAGGTCGCGTCGGTTACCAGGGGCGGCACGTGGTCTCCAGGTTCGGTGGGGTGGTTCGACGCTGGATCCATGCCTTCTCGGCCGCCGGGTGATCCCCCGCCGCCCGCAGGGTTCACCTCAGTGGGTGTACCCGCGGGCAAACCGGCGCCCACCCGTTCGGCCGCACCGGGCGGCAGGCGCCCGGAGAGTCGGGGTTCGATGCGCCTGGCCCGTTCGGAGTAGGGACCCGAGAGTGCGCGCATCACGGCCAGTTCGCTGCGCAGCCAGCCGTGTTCGGCCGGGTCGGGCAGGGCGGCTCCGGCCGGGTCGCTCAGGGCGGCGCGCAGGGCGACACCGCGCCGGCCGGCGGCCGGGAGCTCGCCCACCATGCTGACGGTGCGGGCGAGTTGGCTGCGGGTGGTGGTGGCGAGGAGCGCCTCGCGGACTCCCTCGGCGAACTCGGGCCGGCCTTCGCCGCCGCTGTTCCAGTCGATCAGCCCGCCCATGAGGATCTCGGCGATGTGGTCGGGGCCGGTCTCCGGCATGGTGCGCCGGCGTAGTTGCTCCACGAGGTCGAACTCGAAGGGGATGGCGGCAAGTTGGGTGGCCAGTCGGCGAGCGGCGGGGGTGGCGAGGGTGAAGAAGCGCCGTACGGCGGCGGAGGCGGCGCGCGGCAGGCGCGGGGCGCGCAGGCCGGGGGCGGGCGCGCCCTTGGCGAGGGCACCGGCGAGGACGACGGGCAGGGACCGGCGCACGCCCCGCTCACCGGTGACGAGGTCGGCCCAGGTGCCGAGGGAGCCGGGCTTGAGGGACAGCACGGGCACCGGTACGGAGCCGTCACCGGCCTCGGGCAGCGGGCGCAGCGGGTCGGGGCCGCCGGGCGGCGCCCAGTGTCCGAGGCCGTCGTTGGGGGCGCCGAAGCCGCCGGCTTCCAGGACCGCCTGGTACGGGTAGAGGGACGTGCGGTGGCGCAGGTGCGGCGGCAGCAGGTGGACGAGGGCCGTGGGGCCGGCGTGGCCGAGCCGGCCGAGCAGGTCGTCGGCGGCCGGGGCCGCCCAGCCGTGGGCGAGCCCGTCGGTGACGACGAGGAAGACCCGGCCGCCCCGGCCGTCGAGGAGTTCGGCGGGGTCGGCGGCGGCGCGGTCGGCGGCCCGGCGCAGGGTGGCGGTGCCGGTGCGCGGGACGTGCACCCGGACGACGCGGACGCCGCGGAAGGCGCCGCTGTGCTCGGCGGCTTCGGTGAGGCGGGCGCAGGTCTCCTGCCAGATCCCCATGGTCGGGGCGTCGTCGACGAGCAGGACGAGGTCGAAGACGGTGGCGCGGGCGGGCCGCAGGAAGGGCAGCCACAGGCCGTCGGACACGCCCTGCTCGGCGGTGGCCTCCTCGTCGAGTTCGAGGGTGTGGCGCGAGGGGATGCGCCGGGCCAGTCGGTGCAGGGCGCGGGCGAGCAGCGCGGTGGTCCGGCCGGGGCCGGGCCGGGAGCGCTCCTCGGGGGGCAGCAGCGGCTGCCCGACGTGGAGGGTGAAGGTGCCCTCGGCGTCGGGTAACAGCCGGTGCCGGGCGACTGGTTCGGTGTGCGCGCCGGCCGGGTGGCCGGTGGGTGCGAACCGGTCCGCGGGGTCGGCCGGCGGCGGTGCGGGCGCGGCGGGGGTGCCGGAGGCGTCGGGGCCGGAGGGGGCCGGCCGTGCGGCCGGTGCCTGGTCGGCGGCGCGTGCGCCGGGGTCGGCCGGGGGCCGGTCCGCCGTCCGTTCGCCCTCGGTGGCGTGCGGCGGAGCGGGCCGCGGGGGTGCGGGGTCCTGCGCCGGATCCGGGCGGCCGCTGCCCGGGCCGCCCGGGCCGGAGCCGGGGCCGCCGTGACGGTCCCAGTACGCGGCGAGCCAGACCGCGTCGGCGACCTCCCGCCAGTGCGGGTCGGCGGGCTGCGAGGCGTCGGGGTACGGCTGGTCGCGGGCACCGGAGTCCTGGGCCGGGGCAGTGGCGAGCGCCGCTCCGTACCCACTCGCGCCTTCGACGGAATCGGGGAACGCCGACGGGGGCGACGTCCCTGATACGGGATCACCGTCGCCCGGTCCGGATGCGCGCTCCCTGGGAAAGCCGGTCAATTCAGCGGCCCTTCGCGAGGTCGCGGAGGAGCATTTCCACGAGCTTACGCCCGTCACCGTCCGCCTGGAAACCACCCGCGGTAGTCATCTGCACCGCGTTGAGCAGCTGGTCCAGGGAGTGGGTTCCGCCGGACTGGATCTGCCGCACGAACTCGTCCACCAGGTCCTCGGTGCCCTCGGGCCGGACACCCAGGTGTCCTTCCACCAGGGCGAGCAGCTGCTCGCGGCCGGGGGTGCGCATCTCCAGCGGAAGGCAGCGCCGGCGGAAGGCGGCGGGGAACTCCCGCTCCCCGTTGCTGGTGATCACCACGACCGGGAACTCCCGGCACTCGACGCGCCCGCCCCGCACCAGCGCCTGACCGGCGGGGTCGCTGGTGTGGACGCGTGCGGTGTCCGCGGCGTCGCGCACCAGTTCCGGGACGTCATAGCTTCCGTTCTCCAGGACGTGCAGCAGGTCGTTCGGCAGGTCGATGTCGCTCTTGTCGAGTTCGTCGACGAGGAGCACCCGGGGACGATCGTAGGGCAGCAGGGCGGTGCCCAGTGGGCCGAGGGTAATGAAGTCCCCCAGAAGGGGCGGGAGTTGCCGGTGTGCTGACACGACCGACGGGTTGACGCCGTCCGGCTCCGCGGTCCCGCCCTCCGCGTCCGCCGTCGCCGTCGTACCGCCCGGTTCCGGTACGCGGGGCGCGGTGCCGCGCAGTCCGGCCTGCCAGGCCGCGATGGTCTGGGCGCGGCCCATGGCGTCATGGACGTACAGCCCGTCCCGCAGCGTGGTCCGGCTGACGATGCTCCACTCCAGGACCCGGCCGAGGCCCAGCTCCCGGGAGATCACGTAGGCGAGCGTGGACTTGCCGATTCCGGGCGGTCCGGTGATCAGCAGCGGCCGGCGCAGCAACAGGGCGGCGTTGACGGTGTCGATCTCGTCGGGGCCGAGCTGCGGGGTGACGTCTCCGCGACCCAGCCTGCGTACCGCGGCTTCCGGCTCGTCCGGCGGTGCGGGCTGGGACGGCGCGCCGAGGAACCGTCGCCAGGGCGGCGCCTGCGGCAGCGGGGGCGGGACGACCGGCGGCCGGCCGGTGCCGTGGAACACGCGCCAGCCGTTCGGGGACGTCTGCTCCTGCGCGTTCATGCCGGTGCCTCCTCGTCGGCGAGTTCGCCGGGATCAATGGTATGCATGTCGACAATGCGGGTGGGGTCGTCCCAGAAGAAGCCGATGTGACGACCGAGGAGCCGACCGGGACCCTGCCGGTTCAGTTCGGCGTTCTGCCGCAGGCGGTGGATGGCGAGCGGGATCTGTCCGGGCGTCGGTACGGCTGCGAAGACGGCCGTCACCACCTCACGTCGCTCCTCGGGGAAGGCTCCTCTGCGGTCCCACACCGCCAGCCCGACACCTTCCGCTATGGCGGCCTTGAGGGCCTCCATGGCGGAGATCCGGGCCGGGGCGTCCATCACCACGGCCGTGTGCCTGGTGTCCCCCGCGAGTGTCGCCTGCCATGCGTCGATCCGCTGCGCGTCCGGCTCGCTCCAGCCGTGCACGCTGACCCCGTGCTGCCTCAGCGCGTGCCAGCGCTCCTGCCACTGGTGTCGCACCAGTGCGTCGTCGGTGCGCATCCGGTCCAGACTGCGCAGGTGTACCCCGTACTTCAGCCCGAGCGGCAACGGCCGCCCGTCACCGATCCGGTACGTCAAACTCGCCACATCGTGGTTGAGGAGCTCGTACGGAAGGACGAACTCCACGTACGCCGACGGCTGCCGGTGTCCACCGGCGGGCGACTCCCCCGGCCCGGCCCAGAGCCGGCCGCCCTGCCGCAGCGCGTCGTCGACGGCCGGGCCGAGCGCGTCCAGGGTGGTCACGGCCGGCGCGCCGGGCTGCGGGTCCCAGTGGCCCGGCACGGTGTTGAGCCAGGGACGTACGACGACCTCGTCGGAGCCGTCCCGGGCGGGCTCGACGGCGACGACGAGGCAGCGGGGGATGTCGGGGTCGCGCACCGTCCGGGCGCGGGCCTCCCGGCGCCGGACCAGTTCCTGGGTGAGGCCGGCCCGCCGGGCCCAGTCGTCGACCCAGCCGGAGAGCGCCGCGCGGTGGCCGCGCGTGGCGGCGAGCGGGCCCGCCCGGTCGAGGAGGAGCACGGCGGGCGGCAGGCCGTCCGGCTGGGCGTTCCACGCGAGGACGTGGAGGAACAGCTGGTCGGGTAAGAGTCCGGTGGGCAGGTCGAGGCCGTTGAGTTCCTCGGCGAGGTCGTCGCGCAGCCGGCCGGCGGGGAGTTCGCCCCCGGCGAGGACGGCGCGCGCCCGGGCCTCGTCGTCGCGGCCGAGCGGGCCCGGCGGCGCCTGCGGCGGGGCGGGCGGGTCGGGGATGATCAGCCGGTCCAGTTCGTCACCGGCCGACGTCCCTTCGAGGATGCGCACCACCGTGACGAGCACGTGTTCCCCGCCCTCCACTTTCAGGGCGGTGCGGACCAGGGTGACCACGTCCTCGCGCTGCTTGACGCCGCGCAGGTCGACGGGGCGTGTCAGACCCAGGTGGTCCCCGAGCACCGTGGCGAACTGGCTCCGCCCCTGCGGATCCTCCGTGCAGCCCAGCCCGCACAGCGCCTCGGTCAGCTCCAGCAGCAGTGCCGGCCCGCGCGCATGCCCGGAACCGCCCTCGGCTGCCCCGAATCCCGCGCCTGTCTCCACCGACTGTCCCCCATGAGTCGGTACGTCTGCCTGACGGACCTGCGAAGTTAGCACGGCAACTGACGGTTCACCAGGGACCGGTGGGGTGGGGGACACGGAGTCCGGCCGAGTCGCCTCTTCGGGGCGACTCGGCCGGAAACGTTCGCTAGAGCCGCGGGTCCACCGGCTCCGACTCCAGCGCCAGCACGCCGAACACCGCCTCGTGCACCCGCCACAGCGGCTCGCCGTCCGCGAGGCGGTCCAGGGCCTCCAGGCCGAGGGCGTACTCGCGGATCGCCAGGGACCTCTTGTGGTTCAGGAACCGCTGCCGCAGCCGGGCGAGGTTGTCGGGGCGCGTGTACTCGGGGCCGTAGATGATCCGCAGGTACTCGCGGCCGCGGCACTTGATGCCGGGCTGCACCAGGCGGTCCTTCGCGTCGCGGACGACGGCGCCGATCGGCTTGACCACCATGCCCTCGCCGCCGCGGCCGGTCATCTCCAGCCACCAGTCGACTCCCGCCGACACCGACTCGGGGTCGCCGGTGTCGACGTACAGCCGCCGGGTGGTCCGGAGCAGGCCACTGCCGTCGTGCTCGACGAGCCGGTCGATGAGGGCGAGCTGCTCGTCGTGCGGCAGGGCGGCCAGGCTGCGCCCCTGGACGGCGAGGATCTGGAACGGCGCCATGTGGACACCGTCCAGGCCGTCGGTGGGCCAGCAATAGCGCCGGTAGGCGTCGGTGAACGCGGCGGCGTCGGCGGACCGGGCGCGCTGGCGGGCGAGGAGGTCGGTGACCTCGACGCCGCGCGCGGCGGCGCCCTCCAGCGCGGCCAGCGCGCCCGGGAACACCGCGCCGGAGGCGGCACCCACGGCGGCGTACTGGGAACGCAGCAGCCCGGAGGCCTTCAGCGACCACGGCATCAGCTCGGTGTCCAGCAGCAGCCAGTCGGTGGACAGCTCGTCCCACAGGCCGGCCTCGGCGATCGCCGTGCGCAGCCGGTCGAGGATCGCCTCGGTGACGGTCGCGTCGTCGAGGAAGGGGCGGCCGGTACGGGTGTAGAGGGACCCGGTGGGGCCGTCGACCCCGAAGCGGGCGCGGGCCGTGTCCGCGTCGCGGCAGACCAGGACCACCGCCCGCGAGCCCATGTGCTTCTCCTCGCACACGACCCGCGCCACCCCGTCCGCCGCGTACTGCGCGAACGCCTCCTTCGGGTGCTCCAGGTAGCCCTCCACCCCGGAGGTGGCGGTCGGTGCCATGGTCGGCGGCAGGTACGGCAGCAGGCGCGGGTCGGTCGCGAAGCGGCTCATGACCTCGAGGGCCGCCGCCCCGTTCTCCTCCCGCACGGTGATCCGGCCGGCGTACCGGGTCTCGACCACCCGGCGTCCGTGCACGTCGGCCAGGTCGAGCGGGCGGCCGTCGTGTCCGCCGGGCGCCTCGGTGCGCAGCGGCTTGGCCGGCTCGTACCAGACCCGCTCGGCCGGTACGTCGACCAGTTCGCGCTCCGGCCAGCGCAGCGCGGTGAGCTTGCCGCCGAAGACGGCGCCGGTGTCCAGGCAGATGGTGTTGTTGAGCCAGGTGGCCTCGGGTACCGGGGTGTGGCCGTAGACGACGGCCGCGCGACCCCGGTAGTCCTCGGCCCACGGGTAGCGCACCGGCAGCCCGAACTCGTCGGTCTCGCCGGTGGTGTCGCCGTACAGGGCGTGGGAGCGGACCCGGCCGGAGGTGCGGCCGTGGTACTTCTCCGGCAGACCGGCGTGGCAGACCACGAGCCGGCCGCCGTCGAGGACGTAGTGGCTGACCAGGCCGTCGATGAACTCCCGCACCTCGGCGCGGAACTCGTCGCTCTCGCCGTCCATCTGCTCGATGGTCTCGGCGAGTCCGTGCGTGTGCTGGACCTTGCGGCCCTTGAGGTGGCGGCCGTACTTGTTCTCGTGGTTGCCGGGGACGCACAGGGCGTTGCCCGACTTCACCATCGACATCACGCGGCGCAGGACGCCGGGGCTGTCCGGGCCGCGGTCGACCAGGTCGCCGACGAAGACGGCGGTGCGGCCGTCGGGGTGGACGCCGTCGGTGTAGCCGAGCTTGCCCAGCAGCGACTCCAGCTCGGCCGCGCAGCCGTGGATGTCGCCGACGATGTCGAAGGGGCCGGTGAGGTGGGTGAGGTCGTTGAAGCGCTTCTCGGTGACGACGGTGGCCTGCTCGGTCTCCGCCACGCCACGCAGGACGTGCACCTTGCGGAAGCCCTCGCGCTCCAGGTGGCGCAGGGAGCGGCGGAGTTCGCGGGTGTGGCGCTGGATGACCCGGCGGGGCATGTCGGCCCGGTCGGTGCGGGTGGCGTTCCGCTCGGCGCACACCTCTTCGGGGACGTCGAGGACGATGGCGATCGGCAGGACGTCGTGCTTCCTGGCCAGCTCGATCAGCTGACGCCGGGCGTCCTGCTGCACGTTGGTCGCGTCGACGACGGTGCGACGGCCGGCGGCGAGGCGCTTGCCGGCGATGTAGTGGAGGACGTCGAAGGCGTCCCGGCTGGCGCTCTGGTCGTTCTCGTCGTCGGCGACCAGGCCCCGGCAGAAGTCGGAGGAGATGACCTCGGTGCGCTTGAAGTGGCGCCGGGCGAAGGTGGACTTGCCGGAGCCGGATGCGCCGATCAGTACGACGAGGGAGAGGTCGGTGACCGGCAGGGCGCGGGCCCGCACGGTGGTGCCAGTGGTGCCAGTGGTGTCGGTGGTGTCGGTGGTGTCGGTGTTTCCGGTGGTGGTCATGCGGCCTTCGCCTCCTTCTGGTTCTCGTCCGCGGTCTTGGCGGTCTTGGCGGTCTTGGGGTCGTTCGCGGTCTTGGGGTCATTCGCGGCCTGGGTGAACACGGCCATCTGGGTGGGCGGGCCCACCTCGGGGTCTTCGGGACCGACGGGGCGGAACTCAGCGGTGTAGCCGTGCCGTTCGGCCACCGCCTCCGCCCAGGTGCGGAACTCCTCGCGGGTCCACTCGAAGCGGTGGTCGCGGTGGCGGACGTGGCCGGCCGGGAGGGTCTCCCAGCGCACGTTGTACTCGACGTTCGGCGTGGTGACGACGACGGTGCGCGGGCGGGCCGATCCGAACACGGCGTACTCCAGGGCGGGCAGCCTGGGCAGGTCGAGGTGCTCGATCACCTCGCTGAGCACGGCGGCGTCGTAGCCCCCCAGGCGCTTGTCGGTGTAGGCGAGGGAGCCCTGGAAGAGGTTGACACGGGCGGCCTGCCGCTCTCCCATGCGGTCCAGCTTGAGCCGCCGCGAGGCGATGGTGAGGGCGCGCACCGACACGTCCACGCCGACGATCTCGGTGAACCGCGGCTCCTTGAGCAGTTCCCGCACCAGGTGCCCCTCGCCGCAGCCGAGGTCGAGGACGCGGGCGGCTCCGTGGTCCCGGAGGGCGGTGAGGATCGCCTCACGGCGGTGCACGGCCAGCGGCGTGGGCTTCTCCTCGGCCTCGGGCGCCGTCTCCTGCGCGACCGCGTTGTCGATGTCCTCGACGTCGCTGTCGTCGGTCTCCGCCAGCCGGATCAGCTCCAGCCGGTCCATCGCCTCACGGGTCAGGGACCAGCGGCGGGACAGGTAGCGGCTGGTGATCAGCTTGTGCTCCGGGTGGCCGGGCAGCCAGCCCTCGCCGGCCCGCAGCAGCTTGTCGACCTCGTCCGGGGAGACCCAGTAGTGCTTGGCGTCGTCGAGCACCGGGAGCAGGACGTACAGGTGCCGCAGGGCCTCGGCGAGGGTGAGGGCCGCGGACTCCAGGACGAGGCGGACGTAGCGCGAGTCGCCCCACTCGGGGAACTCGGTGTCCAGCGGGACGGCCTCGACGGTGACCGCCCAGCCGAGCGGCTCGAAGAGGCGCTGTACGAGGCCGGGGCCGCCGCGAGCGGGCAGCGCCGGTACCTCGACGCGCAGCGGCAGCGGCTCGGCCGCGCGCTCCGGGCGGGACTTGCACACGCCTCGCATCGCGCTGGAGAAGACGTTGCTCAGCGCGACGGCGAGGAGTGAGGAGGCGGCGTAGGGGCGGTCGTTGACGTACTGCGCGAGTGCCGCGTCGGGCGCACCGCCACGGCCCTTGCCCCGGCCGCGCCGGACCAGCGCCACCGCGTCGACCTCCAGCAGCAGCGCCGCCGTGCAACGCTGATCCTCCGCCTCCGGGTAGAGCACGTGGGCGGTGCCGAAGGAGGTGGAGAACGCCTGCGCCTTGTCCGGATGCTTGTGCAGCAGGAAGCCGAGATCGGTCGCGGGGTGCTCGGGGGTACCGGTGGTGGTGATGGTCAGGAACATGCTGAGGGCCTCTCCGGCCGGTGGATGCTGACGAGGTGCCGTACGCGCGGGAGCCCCCAGGGTGTTGATCCTGGGGGCTCCGGCAGGACGACGGTCATACCATCGCACGGGACGGGTGACCGCCGCCTTCGGTTATCGGACGGGTGACCGGCGCCTTCCGTTGCCGGACTGGCGGCCTCAGGTCAGCTGGGACTGGACCTGGGAGGAGATCAGCTCCAGGTGGTCCAGGTCGTCGAGGTCGAGGATCTGGAGGTAGATCCGCTGCGCGCCGACCTCGGCATAGCGGCCGATCTTCTCGACGACCTCGGCCGGGGAGCCCGCCAGGCCGTTGGCCTTCAGCTCGTCGACCTCGCGGCCGATGACGGCGGCGCGGCGGGCGACCTCGGCGTCGTCCTTGCCGACGCAGGCGACGAGGGCGTTGGAGTAGGTGAGGGCGTCGGCCGGGCGGCCGGCCTCCTCGGCGGCCGTCCGCACCCGGCCGAACTGGCGCTCGGTGTCCTCGATCGAGGCGAACGGGATGTTGAACTCGTCGGCGTACTGGGCGGCCAGCCGCGGGGTGCGGGTGGCGCCGTGGCCGCCGATGAGCACCGGGACCTTCGCCTGCGCGGGCTTGGGCAGCGCGGGCGACTCGGTGAGGTCGTAGAACTTGCCGTGGAAGTCGAAGGTCTTGCCGGTCTCGGTGGCCCACAGGCCGGTGACGATCTCGAGCTGCTCTTCCAGGCGGGCGAACTTCTCCTTCGGGAAGGGGATGCCGTACGCCTTGTGCTCCTCCTCGAACCAGCCCGCGCCCAGGCCCAGCTCGACCCGGCCGCCCGACATCTGGTCGACCTGGGCGACCTGGATGGCGAGGACGCCGGGCAGCCGGAAGGTGCCGGCGGTCATCAGGGTGCCGAGCCGGATGCGCTTGGTCTCGCGCGCGAGGCCGGCCAGGGTGATCCAGGCGTCGGTGGGGCCGGGGAGGCCGTCCACGGAGCCCATGCGGAGATAGTGGTCGCTGCGGAAGAAGGCGTCGAAGCCGAGATCCTCGGTGGCCTTGGCCACGGTGAGCAAGGTGTCGTAGGTGGCCCCCTGCTGGGGCTCGGTGAAGATACGGAGATCCATGTCTCCATCCTGCCTGCTCGGTGCGGGTACGGCGCACAGGCTCCCGGCGGCCCGGCGCGTTCCCGGCCGCTGCCGCGGCTGGGCGGGGGTGCGGCCGACGGCTCGCGGTGCCGTGACTGGCCCGCGGCTGGGCGGGGGTGCGGCCGACGGCTCGCGGTGCCGTGACTGGCCCGCGGCTGAGCTGCGGTGCGGCCGACGGCTCGCGGTGCCGTGGCTAGCCCGCCTCCCGCTGCGGTAACTCCGCGTCCCGGTCCGCCAGTTTGCGCAGCATCTCCAGGACGCGGTCCCGCGACTCGTCCGCCGCGTCGATGGCCTCCATGCACTGCCAGTACGTGGCCTCGTCGGCCGCGGCGCTGGCGACGCCGACGAGCGCGATACCGGTCTCGCCGAGCAGGGTGCCGAGGCGCATCAGCGCCTGGCGGGCATCGCCCAGCTCGGTGAGCCGGGCTGCACGCAGCTCGCCCGGGGCCAGCTCCGGGGTACGCAGCACTCCGCATCCGCGGCCCGCGAGCTCGGTCAGTCCCAGTGCCTCGCCGCGCAGTTCCGGTGGTCCGGAGACCGCCAGCCGGCTGCCGATCGCCTGCGCCAGGGCCTGCACCTGCCACACCTCGGTCAGGATCTCCGGCACCTCGCCGCCCGCGGCCAAGGCCCGCCCACTCGCCACGATGAGCCGCACAGCGTCCATGCCGCTGCCCCCGTCTGTCTCCGACGCGCCCGCGGCGCGTCCGCCCGAACTCCGTTGTTCACTACCCAGCGTGAAGGCATGTGGGACGAAAAGCCAGAGGAAGACGGAAATCTTCGGACACTATGTTGAACCAGGGCCTGTTTCCGACTCCGGAGCGTGATAACGGAGTTCGTGGCTCCTCCGTGCTCGGTCCCCCGGCCCTCCGGGCGCGGGGAACCTGAGCGCGTTCCGCTCGATCTTCGCCTCCAGCGCGGCCAGCGGGTCGACGCCGAGCACCTCGCAGAACTGGAGCAGGTACGCCAGTACGTCGGCGACCTCGTCCCGGACCCGGTGGGCGGTGTCCGGGTCGGCCATGACACGGGCCGACTGCTCGGGCGTCAGCCACTGGAAGATCTCCAGGAGTTCGGAAGCCTCCACGCTGAGCGCGGCCACGAGGTTCTTGGGGGTGTGGTACGGCTGCCAGTTCCGCGCGGCGGCGAACTCGGCCAGCCTGCGCTGCAACGCCGCGAGGTCGGGATGATCGGTCACGGGACCAGGTGTACCACTGTGACTCCGTCGGCACCGTCGGCACCGTCGGCACCGGCTTCCCCGGCGGTACCCGCTCCCCCGGCCGCACCCGCTTCTCCGGCCGCACCCGCTCCGGCCGCACCCACTGCCCCGGCCACCCACGAAGCGTCGGCGACCGCCGCGACGAGGCGGATGTGCCCGCGGTCGCACATCCGGGCCGCCAGCCGGAGCAGTTCCGCGCGCTGCCGCACGTCCAGGCCGCGGTCGAAACCGTCGGCGAGGACGGTGAGTGTCTGCAACGCGGCGGGCACCTCTCCGGCCGGGTCGACCTCCAGCACACCGGGGCCGGTGAACAGCACCAGCGCGTGGGCGAGGTAGCGCAGCTCGCCGTAGCCGAGCCGGGCGAGGCCGGTGCGGATGCCGTCACCCCGGTCCAGCAGCGCACGGACCACACCGCCGGCGGCCGGCTCGGCCAGGACGTCCGCGACGGGCCCCGCGCATCCGGCGCGTACCGCCCCGACGAACTGCGCGTGCCGCCTCCCGCACTCGGCACGGGTGCGCCACAGCACGTCGGCGAGGTTGTCGCACCCGCCGAGCAGGCGCCCGGAGCCGACGGGCACGGGCTCCCTCATCCGGCCGGGCCGCGGATCGCAGGCGAAGACGGAGCGCAGGGCGACCACCACCTGCTCGGCCGCGGCCAGCACCCTGCGCTGCCCTTCCGTCTTGCCGGCCACCCGCAGCGGCAGCAGTGGGGTGCCGAGCCGGTCGTCCGGCAGCGGGGCGCGGGTCACGGGCGCCGACCCGGCCGTGTGCCAGGCCGCCTGCACGGCACGGCGGCCTGGGTCGCGCAGGGCGGTCTGCAGCAGCACGACGCCGTCCGCGGTCAGCCGCTCCCCCACGATGCGCAGCTCGGGCTCGGCCTGCACGGCGACGTCGAGGCGTACCGGGCCCGCGGCTCCGTCGACCGTGCAGCCGATGCGGAAGCCGCGGCGGTGCTGGGCGTCGGGCCGGGCCCGCTCGGGCACGCAGGCGACCGGATCGGGGAAGACCGCGCCGAGCTCGGCGCCGCCCCCGAGCCGGGCCAGGGCCTCGTACGCCGCGAGCGCGCTGGTCTTCCCGCAGCCGCTGGGCCCGGCGAGCACGGTGAGCGGCCCGAGCCGCAGCACGGTGCCCCGGTGCCCGGCGAAGGCGGACAGCCGCAGCTCCGTGACGTGGGGCCGGTCCGAACGGGGCGCGGCGGGCACCGCTGCCTCGGGTGACGTTGACGCAGGTGACGCAAGTGACGCTGCCATGTGCGGACCGTAGAACTCCGCCGCACGCCGAACCGTTTTACCCGTCCCGCGTTCCTACGATCGGGGGACGGGACCGTCATGGCCGGCCGGCCCGGTCACACCTCCGGGGGCCGACCGGCGCGTCACACCCCGCGGGTCGACCGGCCCCGGTCACACGCTGGGAGCCGACAGGCCCCGTTCACACCCGGGAGCCGGCACGCACCGTTCACAGCCCGGAAGCCCAGAGGCCCGTTCACACCCGGGAGCCGGCACGCTCCGTTCACACCCCGGAAGCCCACAGCCCCCGTTCACACCCGGGAGCCGGCACGCTCCGCTCACACCCCAGGAGCCCACAGTCCCCGTTCACACCCGGCAGCCAACGTGCTCCGCTCACACCCCGGAAGCCCATAAGCCCCGTTCACAGCCAGGAGCCCGCACGCTCGGTTCACAGCCAGGAGCCCGCACGCCCCGTTCCCCCCCGGCGAGCCCGCAGGCCCCGTCACATACCGGGAACATCCGCCGCGCTCTCCATCAGCCCGTTCACCTCGGTCCCCGCGGGTGTCAGCAGGAAGACGTTGCGGTCGACGCGGTGCATGCCGCTGGCCAGGCCGAATACGACGCCCGTGCTGAAGTCCAGGACCCGTTTGGCGACGTCGGTCTCGGCGCTGGTCAGGTCCAGGAGGACCGGAATGCCCGTCATCAGGGTCTCCGCGACCTCGCGGGCGTCCGCGAACACGTTGACCCTGAGGACGACGAAACGGCGGCGTGTCTCCGTCTCCGCCTCCGGCATCGCCCGGTGGCCGACCGCGGACGGCCATGCGTCGCGCCCGCGCAACGGAACGACCTGGGCGAGCCCTTCCCACTGTTCATCGGTGACGTCGTGACTGTTCACCGGCTCCCCCGATTTCACTCGCCTTCATTGCCTGCACCAGCCAATTCTTACGCCAAGTCACCCGTTCGGCCCAACACCGACACGGTTCGCGACGCTCCGTATCCGGTGATTGCCCGGTGGCAGCCGGGGTACCCAGCGACGGCCGCTCCGCACGCGCGGGGGCCGTTCTCCCGCCTGCGCAGGGGCCGTTGCTCCGCAAACACGGACGCCATTGTCCCGCACGCGCGGGCGGTGTTGTCCCGCACGCGCGGGCGCAGTCGTCCCGCACACGCGGCCGCAGTCGTCCCGCACACGCGGCCGCAGTTCGTACGCGCCGACACCCGAAGGAGAGCCCATGGGTGCGCTGGACCTGCCCGAGCCCGTCACTCGCGAAGGGGCGCCGCCGCCGGTCGACACCGCCGCACTCCGGGCCGCTCTGCGCGAGCGGGTCGACGGTGAGGTCCGCTTCGACGCCGGGAGCCGGGCGGCGTACTCCACGGACGCCTCGAACTTCCGGCAGACGCCGCTCGGCGTGGTCGTGCCGCGCACCCCCGAAGCCGGCGCCGAGGCGGTGGCGGTGGCGCGGGAGTTCGGCGCGCCGGTGCTGTCGAGGGGCGGCGGGACGAGCCTGGCCGGGCAGTGCACGGGTGCCGGTGTGGTGCTCGACTGGTCGAAGTACTGCACGCGCGTGGAGTCGGTGGACGCCGGCGCCCGCACCTGTGTCGTGCAGCCCGGGATCGTGCTGGACGACCTCAACCGGCGGCTCGCGCCGCACGGCCTGCGCTACGGGCCCGAACCCGCCACCCACGCCAACTGCACCATCGGCGGCATGATCGGCAACAACTCCTGCGGCGCCACCGCACAGGCGCACGGCAAGGTCGTCGACAACATCGCCCGTCTGGAGGTGCTGCTCTACGACGGCACCCGTTTCTGGTGCGGGCAGACCAGCGACGAGGAGTACGCCGGCATCGAGCGGCAGGGCGATCTGCGGGCGACCGTCTACCGGCGGCTGCGCGCCCTGCGGGACACCTACGCGCAGGAGATCCGCCGCCGCTTCCCGGACATCCCGCGCCGGGTCTCCGGCTACAACCTGGACTCCCTGTTGCCGGAGTACGGCTTCGACGTCGCCGGGCTGCTGGTGGGCAGCGAGTCGACGCTGGTCACCGTCCTGCGGGCGGAGCTGGAGCTGGTGCCGGTGGTGCGGGAACGGACTCTGGTGGTGCTGGGGTTCGACACCATCGACAAGGCCGCCGACGCGGTGCCCGAGATCCTGCCGCACGAGCCGATCGCGCTGGAGGGCGTCGACGCCCGGCTGGTCCGCGACGAGCGGATCAAGCGCCTCAACGAGAAGGCGCTGGCCGAGCTGCCCGACGGGAACGCCTTCCTGATGGTGCAGTTCGGCGGCGACACCGTCGAGGAGGCGGACGCGCGGGCCCACCGGATGCTCCGCGCGGTGCACCGCTCCGAGCACGACGCCGACTGCGCCTTCATGGACGACCCGGCGAACGAGCGGCAGCTGTGGCAGGTGCGGGAGGCCGGTCTCGGCGCCACCGCGCACATCCCGGGCAGGCCCGACACCTTCGAGGGCTGGGAGGACTCGGCGGTCGCCCCGGACAGGCTGGGCGACTACCTGCGGCGGCTGCGCGCGCTGTTCGAGGAGTTCGGCTACCTGAGCGACACCGGGCCCAGCCTGTACGGCCACTTCGGGCAGGGCTGCGTGCACACCCGGATCCCCTTCGACCTGTACACCGCGGACGGGGTGGCTGCGTACCGGACGTTCATGGAGCGGGCGGCGGATCTCGTCGTCGAGTTCGGCGGGTCGCTGTCCGGCGAGCACGGGGACGGGCAGAGTCGGGGCGAGTTGCTGCCGCGGATGTTCGGCCAGGATCTGGTCGAGGCGTTCCGGCGGCTGAAGGCCGTCTTCGACCCGCTGGACCGGATGAACCCGGGGAAGGTCGTCGCGCCGTACGGACTGGACGAGAACCTGCGCCTGGGCGGTGACTGGGCCCCGTACGAGCCCCATGACCTGCGCTTCCGGTTTCCGCACGACGGCGGGTCGTTCTCCCGGGCGGCCAATCGCTGCGTCGGCGTGGGGAAGTGCCGGCAGCACACCAGTGACGGCACGGTGATGTGTCCGTCGTACCAGGTGACGCGGGAGGAGGAGCACTCCACCCGGGGCCGGGCCCGGCTGCTGTTCGAGATGCTCGACGGGCACGGGGACTCGGCGATCCGGGACGGCTGGCGGTCGGAGGCGGTCAAGGACGCCCTCGATCTGTGCCTGGCCTGCAAGGGGTGCAGGAAGGACTGTCCGGCGGACGTGGACATGGCCACGTACAAGGCGGAGTTCCTGTCCCACCACTACGCGGGACGGCCGTGGCGCAGGCCGCGTTCCGACTGGTCGATGGGCTGGCTGCCCGTGCTCGCGCGGGTCGTGGGCCGCACCCGCCTCGCGCCGGCCGTCAACGCGCTCACGCACGCCCCGCTGCTGGCGAGGGCCGCGATGGCCGTCGCGGGGGTGGCGGACCGTGAGGTACCGCTGTTCGCGGAGCAGACCTTCGAGCAGTGGTTCGCGCGTCACGAACCGTACGGCGACGGGGAGCGCGGCACCGTGCTGCTGTGGCCGGACACCTTCACCAACCATTTCCACCCGCACATCGGACGGGCCGCGGTACGGGTGCTGGAGCACGCCGGCTGGCGGGTGGTGCTGCCGGCCGGGCCGCTGTGCTGCGGGCTGACCTGGATCTCCACCGGGCAGCTCGGGACGGCGCGGAAGGTCCTGACCCGGACCGTGCGCGGCCTGGCCGAGCACGTACGGGCCGGTGGCCTGGTGGTGGTGCTGGAGCCGAGCTGCGCGGCGGTGTTCCGGGCGGACGCGGCGGAGATGTTTCCCGGCGACCACGACGTGCGCCGGCTGCGCGAGCAGACGGTGACGCTGGCGGAGCTGCTGGCCGAACACTCACCCGGCTACGAGCCGCCGCGGGTGCCCGAACGGTCCGCGCGGGCGCTCGCCCAGGTGCACTGCCACCAGCACGCCGTCCTCGGCTGGGAGGCCGACCGGGAACTGCTGCGCCGGGCCGGGGTGGACGCCGAGCGGCTGGACTCCGGGTGCTGCGGGCTGGCCGGCAACTTCGGCTTCGAACGCGGTCACCTCGATGTCAGCGAGGCGTGCGCGGAGCGGGTGCTGCTGCCGCGGCTGCGGGAGGAGGACGAGGCGACCGTCGTACTCGCCGACGGCTTCAGCTGCCGGACGCAGATCCACGAGTTCGACAGCGGCGGACACGAGGGCGTGCACCTGGCGGAACTGCTGGCCTCAGCGCTGCCCGGCGCCGCGGGAGACACGGACGTCCCCGGCAGCGCGTACGGCACGGCGCCGGGCGCCCGGCCGGTGGCCCCGGGGCGCCGGGCGAAGGCCCTGGCCCTCGCGGCGACGGGCGTCGCCGCCGTCGGCGCGGCGGCGACGCTGGCTCGGGCGCTGCACCGCCGCTGAGCTTCGCGGCGCCGGTGGCGCGGGCCGTGTCCGACGTGTCCTTCGGTACACGTCGTTCGGTACACGTCGTTCGGTACATGTCGTTCGGTACGTGTCCTTCGGTACGTGTCCTTCGGTACGTGTCCTTCGGACCGCTGAGCCCTGGCCTGCCCGCCGCGAGGTCCGGCCCCACGGGCTGACGGGGCCGTGGCTCGGGTGTTCCGGGCTCACCGCGCCGAGGCGCTGTGCTCCGCTTCCCTGACCTCGGCCGGCTTCTCCTCGGTCCGCTGCCGGGCGCCGCGGCGGCCGGGCAGGACGGCGAGGACGATCAGGGTGCCGGCGGCCATGATGATCCCGCCGACGAGGCTGGTCGTGGCGACGCCGTGGGCGAAGGACTGGTTCACGGCGTCGGCCAGGGCCTCGGCCTGCCGGGGTCCGGCGGCGGGGTTCGTGGCGAGCCGCTCGGCGACGGCCAGTCCGCCGCCCACGGAGTCCTGGGCGGTTTCCAGCGCGGCGGCCGGGAGCCGGTCTCCGGCCAGGTCGGCGAGTTCGTCGCGGTAGGCGGTGCCGAGCAGGGAGCCCAGTACGGCGATGCCCAGCGAGCCGCCGAGTTCCAGCGCGGTGTCGTTGGCACCGCCGCCGACGCCCAGTTCGCTCTCCGGGAAGGAGCCCATGATGGTGTCGGTGGCCGGTGACACGCTCAGCCCGATCGCGAGGCCCAGCAGCAGCATCGGGGCCAGGAAGTCGGCGTAGGCGGAGTCCTTCTCGATGAGGACCAGCAGGAAGACACCGACGGTGCCGATCACCATGCCGGAGCCCACCATCGTCTTCACGCCCAGCCTGGGGGTCAGCTTCCCGGTGACCGCTGCGCCGACGAACACCGCCCCGGCCAGCGGCAGCAGCCGTACGCCGGTCTCCAGCGCGCCGTAGCCGAGGACGAACTGGAGGAACTGGGTGGCGTAGTAGATGGCGCCGTAGGTGCCGAAGAAGAAGAACAGCACCGCCAGCATCGAGCCGCTGAACGGCCGCAGCAGGAACCTGCGCACGTCCAGCATCGGGTGCGGATGGCGCAGCTCCCAGGCCACGAAGGCGACCAGGCCGACGACCGCGACGACGGCCGCGGAGACCGGGCCGGCGCCCCAGCCGAAGTGCGGGCCCTCGATGGTCGCGTAGACCAGGCTGCCGACGGAGACGATGGAGAGCAGGCCGCCCACGTAGTCGATCCGGCCCATGCCGGCCGCCTTGGACGGCGGTACGAGGAGCAGCGCGCCGATGACGGCGACGACCGCGATGGGGACGTTGACCAGGAAGGTCGAACCCCAGGCGTGGTCCTCCAGGAGCCGGCCGGCGACCAGCGGACCGACCGCGATGGCGAGGCCGGAGGTGGCGGTCCAGGCCGTGATCGCGCGGGCCCGCTCCTCCTTGGGGAAGACGGCGACCAGCAGGGACAGCGTGGCCGGCATGACGACGGCGGCGCCGACGCCCATGACCGCCCGGGCCGCGATGACCAGTCCGGTCTCGTCCACCAGGCTGCCCATCACCGAACCGCCCGCGAAGATCACCAGACCGGTGATCAGGGCGCCGCGGCGGCTGTACTTGTCGCCGATCGAGCCGAGCACCAGCATCAGCGCGGCGTACGGGACGGTGTAGCCGTCGATGACCCACTGCAGGTCGCTGCTGCTCAGACCGAGGTCGGCGGTCATGGCCGGGGCGGCCACGATCAGGGACGTGTTGGCCATGACGACGATCAGCAGGCTCAGGCACAGCACGAGGAGCGCCCACCAGCGCCGTGCGTACGGCCCGGTCATCTTCTCGACGGGTGTGGTGGCCAGGAGGGGCATGGAGGGCTCCCAGGGGGAACGAGGACAGGTTAATTGCCCATCGGTGTGCAGGCTCGTGCAGAGTAGTTTGTTGCACAGTGACGTGCAAATAACTGGATTCCTCTCGGCGTCCCGCGGCACGGCGGCCCCCTCCGTAGTAGTCGCGGGCGCCGCTGCGGCCGGCGTGACGCGCCGCACCCTCTCCGGCCGCTTCACCGGCCTGGGCGCGCTGGGCGGAGGGCTCGTCGAGGAGGCCATGGGGGCGGTCGGCACGGCGCGCGACGGCGGACGCGGACCGCGCGCCGGTCCCGGACGACGACGGCACGGGCGCCTCCCGTGGCCGCGCTGGCCGTCGCCGGGACGGGGAACGCCGATGCGACGGCGGTGGGTGCGACGACGGCGACCTTGTCAGCGAGACGAGGTGCACGCGGGCTGCGCGGTCCCCACGGCTCGCGGAGACCGCACGGCTCGCGGGGACGCCACGGTCCCCAGCCCGCACGGCCCGCGCGGCCCGCAGCCCGCAGCCCGCACGGTCTCCGCGGCGACGGGCCGGGGCCTACGCGGGCGTACCCGTCGTACGGCGACGCGGGCGGCGGCTCACTCGCCCGGGACGACTTCCGCGGTGACCGTCGGGGCAACGTCCTCGACCACGGCGCGGGCCCGCTCCTCCGGTACGCCGGCCGCGATGAGCGTGGCGGCGGCGGCCCGGGTGCCGTCGTCCTCCAGCGTCCCGGTGTTGACCTGCTCCAGCAGCGCGACCATCATCGCCTCCAGCCCGGCGCTCAACACGGCCGGAGGCAGGTGACCGGGGAAGACACCGTCCCTCTGCCCCCGCTCCAGGATGGCGGTGACCTCGGCGCGGGCCGGGGCCAGGATCTCGGCCACGCGCTCCACGCCCAGGTCGTGCCGGGCCAGCGCCAGGAGCATCCGGTAGCGGTCGCCCACGGGCCACATCAGCAACTGGAAGTGGGCGAGTGCGCGCTCGGCCGGTTCGGCCGGCCCGGTCCGTTCCGCCCCGGCGGCCATCGCGCCGCGCAGCACCTCGGAAGCCTCTTCGGCAAGAGCCTCCAGCAGCGCCGAGCGCCCCGGGAAGTGACCGAAGAGGGTCCGCCGTACGACACCGGCGGCCCGGGCCAGTTCCTCGAGGGTGGTGTCCGGGTTCCGCCCCAGCTCCCGGCGGGCCGTGGCCAGGATGCGCGCCCGGTTGGACCGCGCGTTGCGTCGCTGCGGCTCACGGGCGACGGGCTTGGGCACGGGGGACCTCTGGGCGGGAGAGCGGGGCTGCGGGGGCGTCCATTCTGGCACGGGGGTCCGGGCCCGGCCCGGCCGGTGGCGTGCCCTCCCCTGCGCCGGCATGACACTGTCGTGGCCGACGGCTGCCCGATCGGCCGCTCTCGCCGGGGGATCTCGTCACGGCTCTCATCGACGGCTCTCGCCGCCGGCTCCGCGACCGGTCACCCCCGCCCGGCCGGGCCCGCGCCCCTGGCCGCCCGCCGTACGGCACCGAGCGAGGCGAGAACCGTCCCCACGGCCACGACGAGCAACCCGCGCAGCCACACCTCGGCCTCGATCTGCGTGGCGAGCACCACGCAGGACGCGATGCCCAGCACGGGGAGCACGGTCGGGGCCCGGAAGTGGTCGGCCTCGCCGCGGTCGTCGCGGCGCAGGACGAGTACGGCCGTGTTGACCATGAGGAAGACCACGAGCAGCAGCAGGACCAGGGTGGACGCCAGGGTGGCGACACTGCCGGTGAGCGCGAGGATCATCGACAGCAGGGTGGTGACCGCGATCGCGGCCCACGGCGTGCGGCGGCCGGGCAGGACCTTGGTCAGCGCGGCGGGCAGCAGCCCGTCCCGGGCCATGCCGTAGGCCAGGCGGGAGGACATGATGCCGGTGAGCAGCGCGCCGTTCGCCACGGCGACCAGCGCGATGGCGCTGAACAGCCGGGTCGGCACGCCGCCGGCCGTCTCGACGACCTCCAGCAGCGGCCCGCTCGACCCGGCCAGCCGGGACGTCGGCACCGCCACGGACGCGGCGAGTCCCACCAGCACGTACACGGCGCCCGCGGTGGCGAGGGCACCGAACAGGGCGCGCGGGTAGGAGCGCCGGGGGTCGCGGGTCTCCTCGGCGACGTTCACCGAGGTCTCGAAGCCGACGAAGGAGTAGTACGCCAGTACCGACCCGCTCAGTACGGCCGCCGCGGCCCCCTTCTCCGGCGTACCGAGCTGCCCGAGGCGCGCCGGGTCGCCGTCGCCGCGCAGCAGCAGCCAGACCCCGAGGACGACGATGACGAGGAGGCCGCCCACCTCGACGACGGTGGCGGCGACGTTGGCGCGGGTCGACTCCTTGATGCCGCGCGCGTTGACCAGCGCGAGCAGGGCGAGGAACAGCACGGCGACGAGCCCGACCGGCAGCGTCACGAAGGCCGACAGGTAGTCGCCGCCGAAGCCGCGGGCCAGCGCGGCCACCGAGACGATGCCGGCGGCGAGCATGCAGAAGCCCGCGACGAACCCGGCGAACGGCCCGAAGGCCCGGGTGGCGTAGTGGGAGGCGCCGCCCGCCCGCGGGTACTTCGTGGCCAGCTCGGCGTAGGAGGCGGCGGTCAGCATCGCCAGCAGCAGGGCGACGACCAGCGGCACCCACACCGCTCCGCCGGCGTCGGCGGCCACCTGCCCCACCAGGACGTACACCCCGGCGCCGAGCACGTCGCCCAGGATGAAGAAGTACAGCAGCGGGGTGGTCAGCGCGCGCTTGAGCGCCGGGCCGCCCCGCGCGTCCGCCGACGGCTGGTTCTCGAGTCTCGCCATGGCGCCTCAGGTTTCCCGCAGGACGGGAAGCACGCCATGGTCCCGCCGCTCGCCGCGCCGGGAAAGCGCTCGGGTGGGTGGCACCTGCCACCCACCCGATGCGTCGACGCGTCCTCAGCTCTGGGGACGGCTTCCGTGGTTCGCGCCGTTCTTGCGGCGAGCCTTCTTCTTACGACGTCGCTTCGAGGACATCGAAGCCTCCTCTCCCTGTGCTTTCACGTACTGTCCACCGGATTGTGACTCCGGAGAACGTGGGGCGCCTTTCCCACTGACGCGACGGCAAACACCCGACGCGAAATGCACACGGGTGGCCTATGTCACGGGGTGCGACAGTCGTGTACCGGCGCGCCGGCTCCTGCCCTCCCCGGGTCAGCGTGCCTCGACCGAGCCGTGGGGAAGCACCAGCGCCGAGTCCGCGTGGAGGGTGATGCGCACCGGTGTGAAGGTGGTGGCGTCCAGCGGGGAGTCCCCGGTGCCGGGGCTGCGGGCGTAGCGCGGGTGGGCGCCTCCGCTGATCTGCCAGCGTATGCGGTGCCCGGCGGCGAAGCGGTGGGCGGTGGTGCTCATCGGCACGGTGACCTGCGAGGGTGTGTCGCCGGTCGTCCGCAGCCTGCCCAGCCCGTCGCAGACGTTGACGGAGCGGCCCTGGGCGTCCACGTCGCACAGGCGGGTGAAGACGTCGGCGTGCCCGGTGTCCGTGGAGACGCTCAGCCGTGCGGAGACCGGGCCGGCGACGTCCACGGGCTCGGTCAGTGGCGGGCCGGTGAACGTCAGGACGTCGTCCCGGGCCTCCAGGGTGTTGTTGTCGCGTGGGCCGGCGGTGCGGGAGAGCAGCGGGCCGCCGAGGGACGGGGTGGGGTCGGCCGGGTCGTAGCGGAACGCCGTCAGGGGTGCGGAGTCCGTGGGGGTCTGCCGGGTCAGGTGTCCGTCCGGGGTGGGGTGCCAGGGGGTGGGGGTGTGCGGCGGCGGCCAGTCGTCGAGGTCCCGCCAGGTGTTCTCGCCGCCGATGTGCGCGCGCACCGCGGTGGGGCGCAGGCCGGAGGGGTCGGCGTTCAGGTGGGCGCGGAGCCAGGCGAGGCTTTCGGCGAACACCTCGGGCCAGCCCTGCTGCAGGGCGGAGGTGTGGGTCCAGGGGCCGACGAGCAGGGCGGTCTCGCAGCCGGCCCGGCGCAGCCGGTGGTACTGCTCGAAGGTCTGGTCGACCAGCGCGTCGTGCCATCCGGTGATCAGAGCCGTGGGCACGCGGTGCCGCTCCGCCGACTCCGCCGGCGACGCGCCGTGCCAGTAGGCGTCCTGGGCGTCCGGGTGGGTCATCACGTCATCCAGCCAGGGTACTTCGCCGCCGAGGGCGGGCACGTACGCACCTCGCAGGGGCTGCGCGGTGGTGACGGTGCGCAGGCGGCGTTGCAGGCGCAGGGTCGCCTTCACGAACGGTCCCATGCCCTGGTGCTGGTAGGTCATGCCGGAGCCGACGGCGAGGGTGTTCTCCAGCAGCAGCGTGCCGCCGGAGTGGAACAGGGCGTGGGGATCGTGCAGGCCCACCTGGACCACCATGGCCTTCAGCTCCGGCGGCGGGTCCAGGGCCAGGGCCCATTGCACGTAACCCAGGTAACTGGGGCCGACGGTACCGAGGGTTCCGTTGAACCAGGGTTGCTCGCGCAGCCAGGACACCGTGGCCCGGCCGTCGGCGGCCTCGTTGCGCCACAGGTCGAACGCGCCGCCCGAGCCGCCGGTGCCGCGGCAGCTCTGGAGGACCACGTGAAAGCCCTGTTCGGCGAAGAGCAGGCCGTACTGGGGCGACCACGGCAGGCCCCGGCCGTACGGCGAGCGGACCAGGAGGGTGGGGAAGTCGCCCTCCGCACGGGGGAAGTAGTGGTCGGTGACCAACGGGCTGCCGTCGGCGGCCGGCACCGCCAGCCCCGGCTCCCATTCCACCTCGTGCCGTTTCGCCGGCAGGTTCCGCCAGGTCGCCCTCATCATCCGTGAGGACAGCGGCGGTTTCCCGGCGGGTCGCGCCCCTACCGGTCCGGCCACGGCGTCGGGCGTGCGTGATGACATCATCCCCTCCTTCATTCCGTACAGTGTACGAGAATAGGGGGTGCTTGGATGACCTACGCAAGAGCCGTCCCGACGACCAGGCGAAGGAGCGCGAGACCGTGCCCCGTGACGTGAGGCCCGGCGCCGCGGGCGTCGACCCCGAACAGCTCTGGCTGCCTCCCACTGAGCCCCGCAAGGGCCGCAGGCCCTCCTTCAGCCGGGAGCAGATCACCGTGGCGGCCGTCGCCCTGGCGGACGCCGAAGGGCTCGAAGCGGTCACCATCCGGCGGGTGGCCGCCGCGGTCGGCGCCGGCGCCATGTCGCTCTACAGCTACGCTCCCGACAAGGAGACCCTGCTGGAGCTGATGGTCGACCACGTCACCGGCGAACTGACCGTCACCGAACCGCCCAGCGGCGACTGGCGCGCCGATCTGAAGACCATCGCCCATCTGCAGCGCGCCCACATCCTGCGCCACCCCTGGCTGACCTCCGCCTTGTCCACCCGTCGCGTGCCGGGCCCCAACACGCTGGCCTTCCTGGAACACGCCCTCGCCGTCCTGCGGCCCACCGGACTGGACGGTGCCGCGAAGATGGAGGTCTTCGCCCAGCTCACCGCGTTCGTGGCCGGACACGTCGCCCACGAGATCGCACAGGCCACGGCCGCGCGGTCCCCGGGCCGGGCCGCGGCCGAGGCCCGCTACCTCGCCGCTGTCGCCGCCGACGGCCGCCACCCGGAACTCGCCGAGGCCCTTTCCGCGCCCGGCCGCGCCCTCACCCCCGAGGCCACGTTCACCCGGTTCCTCAACCGCCTGGTCGACGGCCTCGACACCGACTGATCCCGCTCGCCTGCCTGTCCACACCGAGCCGAGGACCCGCTCGAGCACGGCGCGGGGCCCCGGCGCGCGCCGGATCGACAAGGGACCCACGGGCGGCGAGGCGACCGGTGACGGGGGCGACGGATGGGTCCGCGCCGGCGGGGAGCACGACGCCGTGACCGGCTTCGACGGCGCCCTCGACCCGGCGGGCACCGGCCGGATGCCGCGACCGCCTCGAGGTGAGGGCGGTGACAGGACCGCGCCCCGCCCCGCCCCGCCCGCTGTTCGGTGCTCACCCGGCCCCGCAAGACGTCAGTCCGCCGCGCCTTGCGCCGCGGGTGTCCCGGTCTGCCCCGACGTTCGGCAGTAACCCTGCTGGAAGGCGGTCCAGAAATCGTCGTCGATCCCGGTGTCGGCGAGCGAGCTCCAGTTGGTGTGGGCGACGAGTTGGCCGCGCCCGTCGCGGCTGTTGAGCGCGAAGGTCAGGTACCCGAGTGCGGTGCCGCCGTGGCCGTACGCACGGCCGCAGTCGGTGGCGTAGACGTAGATGCCCAGGCCGTAGGCGACAGCGGGCGGGGCGGCACCGCCGGTCGTGGGGACGGTGTCCGTGAGCATCCGGCGCAGCAGGTCCGGGGGAAGCAGACGCCCTCGCAGCAGGGCCCGGTAGAAGCGTGAGATGTCGGCCGCGGTCGTGACGAGGGCGCCCGATGCGCCGGCCTCGGACGGGCTGAACGCGGTGACGTCGGACCGGGTCGGGTCCGGCGCGTTCGGCAGCAGGGGCGAGACGTCCGCGTAGCCGTGGACGTGGGCTCCGTCGATGGCGGTCCGCGCCAGCGGGTACGAGGTGTCGCGCAGTCCGAGGGGGGCGAAGAGGCGGCGTTCGAGGTTGGTGCGCAGGTCGCGGTCGGTGACCCGTTCGACGATCAGGTCGAGCAGCAGGTAGTTGGTGTTGGAGTACCGGAATCGGGCGCCGGGAGCCGGGAAGTACCGGGGCCGGCCGAGGCCGATGCCGATCAGCTGGTCGCGGGGCCAGTACTGGTCGAGTGCGCGGAAGTGGGGAAGCAACCCGTCGAGGTAGTCGTACAGCCCGCTCGTGTGGTTGAGCAGCTGGCGGACGGTGATGGGCGCGCCGGACAGCGCGTTGTCGGCGCGGACCTGGTCGGGCAGCAGGCTCTGCACGGTGTCGTCGAGTCTCAGCCGGCGCTCGGCGACGAGTTGCAGGACGACCGTCGCGGTGAAGGTCTTGGTGACGCTCCCGGTGCGGAACCTCAGGTCCGGGGCCATCGGCGTGCCGGCGGACCGGTCGGCGACACCGGCCGCGCCGAAGCGCTCGTCCGAGCCGTGGCGGGCGAGCAGGAAAGCGCCCGGGTTGGGGTTCGGGTCGGCCACCACCTGGTCGGCCAGGGCCTGCAGGACCGGGTCACGGCGGCTGCCGGCCGTCTGTCCGTCACTGGCCTGGCCCGCGGTGGCCACACCGGGCGGCAGCAGGAGGGCAAGAGCAAGTCCCAGACCCCATAAGCGCGTTGTTCGTCTCCGGATCACCGCAGGACTCCCTTCGGATAGCAATACAGGCATACGGTTATAGCACGCGGTACCGTCCTTGCGTGCCGAGAGTTGCCGACCATGACGCCCGACACGGGCAGATCACCGACGCCGTCCAACGCCTGATCGTGCGGTACGGGCTGAGCACCGTGACCGTCGCGCGCACCGCGGCCGAAGCGGGTGTGTCCGTGGGCCTGGTGCAGCACTACTTCGCGGCGAAGGACGAAATGCTGCTGGCCACGTTCACCCGGGTCAACGGGCGTTTCACCGCGCGAGTGGACGAACTGGTGAACCGCGGCGAGGCCGCGGGCCGCACCATCGCCGAGATGCTGAGGCAGGCGCTGGCCGAACTGGTACCGCTCGACGAGGCCCGCCGCGCCGAGTTCCTGGTCCGTCTCGCCTTCGCGGGCCAGGCCGCGCACGACGCCCGCCTCGCCGCCGTCCAGAGAGAGACCCTCATGGGCATTCGCTCACGCGTCGCCCGGGCCATCGGCAACGGCACGGTATGCGGAGAGGTCGCCCGGGGGGCCGACGCGACCGAGCACGCCCTGCGGGTCGTCGCGTTCACCGAAGGACTCGCCCTGCACACGCACATCGACCCCGACGGCACACCGGAACCGGCGGCCCTCGCCGCCCTGGACGGCCAACTCGGCCGCGTCTTCACCGGAACCTGCCGCCGGGCACGGATCGGATAGCCCCACCCGTCAGGACAGCGCCCGGGACCCCGCGGCCGGCTTCGGACCAGCGCGGCCGGCACACCCAGCACACCCGGCACTCCCAGCACAGTGCGGACCACGGCTCGGCGAGGTGGGCCGCGTGTTCGGCGGACTCCCGCGGCACGGTGCCCACACGTCCCGGTCGGTGGGGACTCAGGTCAATCGCCCCGCTCCGGCCTTGACTCTCCAGTAACTGGAGACATCAAGGTAGGAGACATGGGCGGCACGACTCTCTACTCGATCGGCGAACTCTCCCGGCGCACCGGTTTGTCAGTGAAGACGATCCGGTTCTACTCCGATGCGAACGTGGTCGCGCCGACCTGTCGCACTCCCGCCGGATACCGGCTCTACGACCTCGACGCGTTGCTTCGCCTGGAGCTCGTGCGCACTCTCCGTGAGCTGGGGATCGATCTCCCCACGATCCAGCAGGTGCTGGACCGTGAACGCTCCGTGGCGGAAGTCGCCTCGGCGCACGCCGATGCCCTGGACGTCCAGATCCGGACGCTGCAACTGCGTCGGAGTGTCCTGCGAGCTGCGGCCAGATTCGGATCCAGTCCCAAGGAGACCAAGCTCATGCACAAGCTCACGCGATTGTCCGGCGAGGAGCGCCACCGCCTGATCGACGATTTCATCGACAGGACCTTCGGCGCGGAGAGCGCCGACCCGAGTGCGGCCATGGTTCGCGCCGCCACTCCTGATCTGCCGGATGATCCGTCCACCGACCAGGTCGCCGCCTGGGTGGGGATCGCCGAGATGATCGGCGACGAGTACTTCCGGGCCCGCATGCGCCGGGTGGCCGGCCATCAGTCCCATCAGCTCACGCTCGACATCGAGACCGACGCCGGTGACGAACTGGTGGGGTTCACTCGCCAGAGACTCGCCGAGGCCAGGAGCGCCGGCATCGACCCGCTCAGCGACGAGGCCGCACCCGTCGTCGACGATCTCGTGCGGCGATTCGCGGAGGCGTTCGGCCGAGCTCCGGACGCGGAATTCCGGGACTGGATGGCCCAGCAGTTCGAACTGGCCCACGACCCCCGGGTGGACGAGTACTGGCGCCTGGTGTGGACCGTCAACGACTGGCAGGTGATTCCGAATCTGATCCCTGTGTACACCTGGCTCATCCAGGCTTTGCGGAGGGACCGCTGAGAGTCACGGCCCTGACGCCCCATCATCGGTGGCCGGTGAAGGACTCACCCTTCGCCGGCTGTCCGGCGGGGCAGCCGGAGCCGGACGGCGGGCAGCCGGGCAGCCGGGCAGCCGGACGGCGGGCAGGCGGGCAGCCGGACGGCGGGCAGGCGGGCAGCCGGGCCGGAGCGTCAAGCACGCGTCGCGTGCTCCGAGACGGCGCCTTCACGAGCCGGACTCCAGGGACGGGGACGTCCAGCGTCAGTCGCAGGACTGGCGGTAGGTCAGGTGCGGGAACATCTGGCGCCACCGGTCCTCGGGGATGCTTGCGGGATGGGCCGTGCACAGGTCCTCGTAGAGGCCGTCGGTGGCGAAGTCGAGCACGTAGGTCGTCTCCGGTGTGATGCCGGTGGGGTCCTGGGCGGTGACGGCCAGCCATCGGGGGCCCTCCGGTGATGTCACCGGGGGCACGTGTACCGCTCCCGCGTTCTCCAGCGTGAAGAGCTCGGGGGTGCCCCACCGCCCGTCCTTCCCGATGGACCAGAGGCGATAGGGCTCGCTCGTCACCGCGTAGCGGCCGTCGGAGGTCAGGTCGATCGAACCGACCGCGCGGTCGAACAGGAGGTCGTGGCCCGTCCTCTCGGGACGTGCCGGATCGGATACGTCCCAGAACTCGACGCCTCCGTCGGCCAGCATCACCGCCAACTGCCCCTTGGCCATGGGGAAGTACCCCCGGGGGGCGGCCGGTAGCTTGGCACCCTTGACGGGGTGCGCGGGCCGGGAGAGGTCCCAGAGCTGGATCTCGTGTCCCACCGCCTCGGTGACGAGCAGCCGGGACGAGCCGTGGTACATCGCGCCGGCCATCGACGCCGCGTCCTCGATGCGACCGCCCTTGCGGGGGCGGGCGGGGTCGGAGACGTCCCAGAACCTGATGTGCCGGCCCTGCTCCGTCGTCGCGAGCGACCGGTCTCCGGCGAACCACAGGCTTCCCGAGCTCCCGAGCGCGCTGCTCGCCCTCACCTCGAGCGTGCCCCGGCGCACGGGGCTCGCCGGATCACTGATGTCCCACAGCGCGGTGTCGGGTTCCTCGTGCGAGCCCACCGCGAGGAGCATGCCGTCGGGGCTCACCGCGATGGTCGGGTTGTCGGCGGTGAACCGGATGCCGGGCCCCTTCCGCACGGCTTCGCCCGGTTCCACCTGCCAGACCTGGAGGGTGTGGTCCAGCCCTCCGGTCCAGTGGTGGGCCAGGAGCACCGGCTTCTCGCGGCGTATCAGGAAGAACTTCGCCTCCCATCCCCTCGGCAGGGCGTACCGGACCTTCGGCGCCTCGGGGTCGCTGACGTCCCACACCTTCGTCGTGCGGCCCCCGCCCTCGTTCTGCGAGGCGATGACCAGCTCACCGTCGGCACTGAAGGGGCTGGTGCCCCTCTGGGGCATGACGTGGATGCCGCCCTCGATCGACGGCGCCCTGGGCCGGTCGGGCCACAACCGCACCTCTCCGTCCACCTCGCCGACTGCCAGGTATCTGCTGTCCGGGCTGTAAGCGACCGACTGGGACGGTTCGCCCGTCGGCAGCGTCACCCCGGATGCGCTGTCCACCAGCTCCGACACCTTCCTCGTCGTGTCGGTCCGTCTGACGCCGTGGCCGCGGTCGGCTCCCGCCAGGAACCTGCCGTCCGCGCTGAAGGCCAGCGACGGCATGCCGTCGTTGTCGGTGCCCCAGGTGTCCCGGTACTCCTCCGCCTCCACACGCCGCAGGTTCTGTCCGTCCACCACTTCCCACCAGGCGATCTTTCCGTATCCGCCGGCGGCGACCACCAGGTCGCGGCGGGGATGGGCGGCCACCGCGGTGACCGTCTCGGCCTGTTCCGTGTCCCGCAGCACGGGCCGGTCCGGGTCGCCGATGTCCCAGAGCCGTACCTGTGCGGGCTGTCCGCTGCCCGTGTCCCCGTTGCCGTTGCCCGTGATCAGGTGGTCCCCGTCCCGGGTGAAGGCCAGGGAGATCAGCTCGGACCCGGCGACCGTCCGCTGCGCTCGCAGCGTGGGCCGGGCCGGCTCGGCCACGTTCCACAGCCGCAGCAGTCCCTTGTCGCTGCCCGCCGCGAGGGTCCGGCCGTCCTTGCTGAAGGCCAGCGTGTACGTCGTTTGGTGGGAGAGCGGCACCAGGGCGAGCCGTCTCGGCTTCCGCGGGTCCGCGGCGTCCCACAGCGTCAGTTCGTCCGCCGACTGCGCGGCGAGGATCCGGGAGCGGGGGTGGAACGCGATGACCGGACTGCTCGTCAGCTGGAACCGGCCCGCTTCGGCCGGCCTGGTCGGCGCGGACACGTCCCACAGCTGGACCCGGCCGCCGTCGGGTCCGCTGTCCCGGTGGCTCGCGGCCAGCACCTTTCCGTCCGGGCTGTAGGCGAGGTTGAGAACGGCCTGGCGATGCCGCTCCTCGGGCACGAGGTGGGCCGGTGTGACGGTCATCGAGGCGGTGTAGAGGCTGGAGCGGGTCTCGGGGGTCACCGCCGTGCGGTAGGCGGCCAGGCTCAGGCGGAGCGCGGTCTGCGGGTCGTGCTCCCGCAGGGCGTCGGCCCGGGCGGCCAGCTCCCTGGCGATCAGGCTCTTCTCCCGGCTTTCCGCCTGCTCGTTCTCATGGGCGGCCCAGCCGAAGAGGGACACCGCCACCAGCGACAGCACCGACAGGGAGGCGATCCACGCCCGCGTGACGAGGCGTCGTCGGCGCTGCGCGTGGTCGCTCGCGGCGACGAACTCCCCCACCACCTGCGGGACGGGTACGCGGACCACGGTCTGCGCGGCAGCGCCTGCCGGACCGTCGGCGGTCATGTGCCGGGCCTTCCGAGCCGGCCGGTCGCCCTGGGCGGGCGGGACTTTCCGAGTCGGGACTTTCCGAGTCGGCCACCCGACCCGCCGGCGGTCCGGGGCGAGCGGGGCTTCCCGAAGCCGCCGCGCGTACTCCGTGGTGAGCTTCTTCGCCTCCTCCAGCGCATCGCCCTCGTAGAGGCCGCTCGGCCTGCGTCCGGCCTCGGCCCAGCCCTGCGCCGCCGCGGTCAGCCGGCGGAGTCTCAGCAGGTCGTCCCGCACCTCGTCGATCCAGCCGCTCAGCCTCGCCCACGCGTGCAGCAGCGAGTCGTGGCCGAGCTGCGCCCCGCCCTCCTCGTCCACGACGACCAGGCGGGCGTCCGCGAGCCGGCGCAGCAGACCCTCGCTGCCGGCCGCCTCCGCCGGAAGCACCCGGCGGCGGACCAGCCGCCCCTCGCCGTCGGCGACGTGGACCATGGCGAGCAGGAGGCTCCGCAGAGCCGTGCGGCCGGCGTCGTCGAGGGAGTCGTAGATCCCTTCGGCCGCCGTGGCCACCGCGCCCCGGATTCCGCCGGCGGCGGCGTACCCGGCGTACGTCAGGGTCGTCCCCCGGCGCCTCAGCCAGATCTCGGGGAGGGCGTAGGCGAGGAAGGGCAGCGCCGCGGCATCACCCGTGGTGCGTCGCTCCTCGTTCACATCGCGCCGCAGGAGCTGCGGTACGCCCTCCTCCCACCGCAGGCCCGCGTACTGCGCCGGGCGGACGATCGCGGCCTCGACCTCGTCGTCGGTCAGCGCGGGCACCGCGAAGTGACCCGGCCGCACGACGGACGCCAGACGGGGGTCGCTGAGGGCGTCGCCGTAGTAGTCGGCGCGCAGGGCCAGGACCAGACGCGGACCGGGGGCCGCGTCCCCGGCCCGCTCCCCGTCCGCGCCCGCGGTGAGGGCGGCGGCGAACCGCTCGCGTTCGGCGTCGTCCGAGCAGAGCGTGAAGTACTCCTCGAGCTGGTCGATGACGAGGAGGCGCGGTGCCTGCCCTGCTCCGGTCCCCTCCCCCGTCGCCGCGGGGCGGCTGAAGTGCCCGCGTTCCAGATCCCGTACGACGTCGGAAGGCGCCCTGCCCACCGCCGCCGCCCACGCCTCGGCGAGGCTGCGGAAGGGCCGGTCACCCGGTGCCGGCACCAGCCGCACGGGGCCGAGACCCGCCTGTTCCGCGGCCACGCTGAGTCCCGCCCGAAGGAGTGAGGACTTGCCGACCCCCGACGGCCCCACCAGGACCACCGGCTCGCCGGGGCGGGCCTGTCGGACGCGGAGCAGCAACTCCCGGGTCAGTTCCTCACGGCCGAAGAAGAGACGGTGCTGCTCGGGGAGGAAGGGAAGGATGCCGGGGTAGGGGCAGACGGCGTCGGGGTCCGGGGTGTCGGCCGCCCGCTGCTCGGTGTCCGGGCCCGTCAGCGGCTCGTACCGCCGGTTGACGGCGAGGGTCAGCTCGCTCATGCGCGCGGTTCCACCGCCGTACGGGCGGGCGGCGCTGCCCTGGAGCCGCTGGTCGAGCAGCCGGTACACGCCGCCCAGCGTCAGCCACTTGGGGCCCCCGGCGTGGCCTTCCCGAAGCAGGGCGAGCAGGTGGCCGCTGAAGAGGGTGTGCTCCGCGTCCGGCGGGGCGTACGCCAGGGCGTCGCGCATCGCCGAGGCGAGCAGGTAGCTGCCGGTGGGCCGGGCGCCGGCGAACGGGTCCGCGTGGGCGGGCCGGCCGGGTTCCTGTGCGTTGCCGGCGAAACAGCAGTCGAGGATCACGACCGGGTCGGCGGCGGCGTCGCTCAGATAGTGCTCGATCTCCGTGTAGGGAACGGAGTGCGCCGTGTCGGTCTGGGACTTGGTCCTCGCCGTCGCGAGGTAGAGCTGCCGGCCGGGTCCGCGCAGCCCGTGCCCGACGAAGTAGAGGAGGACGGTTCCGCGCTCGTACCGCTGCTCGGTGGGCTCGGCCCGGCCGATGACCGTCGCCAGCGCCTCCAGGACGTCGCTCGGCGAGGTCGGATCGGTGAGCAGCGTGACCCGGTCGCCCATGCCGCACACCGTGCTCAGGGTCTCGGCCACGTCCCGCGCCGACCGGTGCGCGGACGGCAGAGCGGGCAGCAGCTCCCCCGGATGGGCGGCCGTCCCGACCACCAGCGCGTGGCAGCCGGCCGCCGCCAGATCCGCCCTCACCGCCAGACCCTTCACGTCCCCCGCGACCACGGTCAGCCCGCTTCTCGGGACGGACCGACGCGGCCGTCGCCCTCCGCCGTGTCTCCCGTCCCCCGGACTTCTTCTGTTTCTGTCTCCGGAACCCCTTCTGCCTCCTGACTCCGTTGTGCCCCCTGGCCTTCTTCCCTCTGTCGGGGCCGCCCTCGGGCTTCCTGCGGCGTCCGCGTTGCCGGCGTCCGCGTTGCGGGCGCCGTGCCCGGGTCCCGCTCCTGCTGGAGCGCCGCGGCGACCCGTTCGGCCAGCTCGCTGGCGCCTTCGGCGGTCAGCCCGCGCACCTTCTCGGAGGTGACGACGGTCTGGGTACCGTCCGGCAGGGTGAGGGTGACGGTCTGATTGCCCCGGCGGCCCTGCAGCCACACCACGACGGCCGCTCCCACAGCCGCCGTCGGACCACCGGGAGCCAGCAGCAGCGAGATCAGCTCCCCCAGGGCACCCATGGCTCCGCCCGACGGCGCGGCGGGAGCCTCCCGGCGGACGAACACGCGCAGATCAGGGTCCTGGCGAAGCCACTGGTAGAGGTCGTCGCAGGCTCCGGCCACGTCTCCGTCCCCGGCATCGACGGACAGTGTCACTCTCATCTCTGCTGCCCTCCAGCTGCAACACGGCGCATGATTCCCAACTTTCCCCTCCAACACGCGAGTTGGCAACGTGGTAACGCGGGACGGCGCAGCGGTCGGCAGGTTGCGCAGCCGGACGCGCCGCGACGCTACGGCCGGCCGATGGTCACGGCGCCTCGGAAGCGGTCCGGCGAGAGGGCCGACATCGTGTCGAGTGAGGGGTCGGGGACCGGCAGGAGGTGGGCGTCGACCCAGGTGTCCCCCGTCGCCGCGTTGGCCCAGGGATCCTCGACCACGACGGCGCCGGGTACGACGCCGTGGCAGAGCACCCAGTGCGGCACGTCGAACCCCTGCATCCCGGCGAGCGAGAGCAGGAGCAGCACGTGTTCCCGTCGGCCGATCGCATCCCGGATCGCGGTCATGGAGAGGTGGCCGGCATCGATCGGAACGCCGATCCGTTCGGCGTCCGTACGCGACGTGCGCTGGAGCAGGGCCCGCCACTCCTGTTCGTTCTCCGCGAGGTGGTCGAGCAGGACGGGCCGGTCCGTGTCGAGGTGGACCGTGACCGAGGACGACGGCCAGGTCCGGCGCACGGCGACGCCCAGGCCGACGGGCTCGCACGCGAGGAAGTTGGTCGCGTCGCGCCACAGCGTCAGCTCCGCCCGGCGGTCGAGGGCTTCCCACGGCAGCGTCCCGGCGTGCGCCTGCGCGACCAGCGCGGTGACGGCACCGCAGGTGAAGTGCGTGGTCTGCCCGTAGTACGGCGGCTCGGCCACCGGGCCGTCGCTCAGCCAGCGGACGTAACCGGCAGCCGGTCCGGCCGCGCCCTCGGGCTGTGTGAGCGGAGGACCCAGGGGAGCGAAGCCGGCGGCAGCGGCGTCCTCGGGGTTCGCCGTCCATCCTTCCCACTTGACCTGCGCGAGCCGGCGGCTGCGCGCGTGGGCGACGACGGCCGCGACCGCTGCCGGCACGTCGCCGACGGCGTCGACGATCTTCAGGTAGGCCGTGTGCGGGCGCGCCGTCACGAGCGCGGCGGCGGCCCAGTCCTCCCCGTCGTCGCCCGGAACGGCCACGAGGTGAGGGGCGTGAGCGGAGCGGTCGACCGTGTGCCAGCGCTCCGGCACCTCATGGTGTCCGAGCCGCCTCAGCAGGGCCGGCGAGGTATCGGGCTCGAACGGGACGACGATGCTCTTCACGGGCGTTTCCTGCTGGGACGGCATTCCGGTGCTCCTGGCGAGACGGAGAGGGGGAGGGACAGGGTGGGGGCGGGGCGGGGATTTGGACTCCCGATTCGGACTCCCGATTCGGACTTCCGATTCGGACTTCCGATTCGGGCTCCCCGCGGGTACATGGCAGCCGCCGGCCGCCGAGAGAGGACCCGTCGGCGGCCGGGAGCGACTCGCCGGCCGCCGGGCCGGGGACCGGCGCAGGGCCAGTTGACGGGATGAGCATCCGGCCGGGCCGGTCGCCGACCGGGACCCGGGCCGGGACCCGGGCCAGGATCCGGACCGGGCCGCTTGACGGGGCGGACGCGGACGGAGCCCTGGGCGTCGCGCCACGCAGCGTGCCCCGGAACCGGCGTCGCCACGCAGCGTGCCCGGAGGTCGGCGGCATGGCACAGCGCACCACGGGACCGGCGGCATGGCACAGCACACCACGGGACCGGCGGCGTGACGCAGCGTGCCACGGCGCCGGCCGCGTGCCCGGCGGTACGGGTGCTGCCGCCCGGTGTCATGCGCGGGACTGCCGGAGCACCCAGACGAAGTACGGCGCACCGACCAGGGCGATCATGAGGCCCGCCGGCACCTGCGCGGGTGCGACGAGCGTGCGGCCGAGGGCGTCCGCCACGCACACCAGCAGTCCGCCGAGCAGCATCGCGACCGGGATCGCGCGGCCGTTCCGGGCGCCCACCAGTGACCGGGCCAGGTGCGGGGCGACGAGCCCCACGAAGCCGACGACTCCGACGGCGATCACGCTGAGCGCCGCGAGCACCGCGGCGATCGCCAGCGCGGCGAAACGCGTGCGTTCCACCCTGACGCCGACGATGCGCGGTGTGTCCTCGTCGACGGCGAGGAGGTCGAGCCGGCCGCGCATGGCGAGCAGCACGGGAAGGGCGAGTGCCAGGGCCACCGCGACCGGTACGACGTCGGGCAGCGTGCGGCCGTAGGTCGTACCGGAGAGCCAGGTGAAGATCCGGGGCGTGTTGTACGGGTCGGCACGCAGCAGGAGGAAGGTGGTGACGGAGGTGATGCCGTACCCCATGCCTATGCCGATCAGTACGAACCGGTCGGGCAGGAAGCCGCCGCGCCAGGCCAGCAGGGCGATCACCCCGAACGTGGCGAGCCCCGCCGCGACCGCGACCGCGACGAGCACCGGCTGTCCGCCGGACAGGCCCGACGTGACGACGCTCGCCGCCCCCAGACCGGCGCCCGCCGTGATGCCGAGCACCCCCGGCTCCGCCAGCGGGTTGCGTACCGAACTCTGCACGACGCATCCGGCCAGTCCGAGCGCCGCGCCGGCGAGGACGGCGGCGGTCACGCGCGGGACCCGGTCGTCGAGCGCCTGGCCGATCAGGTCGGGGGCGGCGCCCTGGACCCAGAGCACGACGTCCCCCGTCCGCAGCCAGAGGCTCCCCGCCAGGACCGCAACGAGGGCCGCCCCGGCCAGCAGCGCCACCGAGCCGGACACGACGAGGAGGAACGCGCGGCGCGACCGTACGGCGACCCGTGAGTGCGGGGGTTGCCGGAACCCGCCCGTGTCCCGCAGGCGCAGCGCGAGGACCACGATCACGACGGAGCCGAGCAGCGCGGTCGGCACGCCGGTGGGGATGGCCGCGGCCCCGTCCGCACCCTGCACGGCGCGCAGGGTCGCGTCGGCGAGCAGGATGAGCAGCGCGCCGAACAGCCCGGCCGCGGGCACCAGGAGGAGGTGCCGGCGCAGTGCGCGGACCCGCCCCGCGGTCAGGCGGGCCAGGACGGGCGCGCCGAGACCGACGAAGGCGATGGGACCCGCGAGGGTCACCGCGGTGCTGGTCAGCAGCACCGCGCAGATCACGGCGGTCACGCGGGTGGTCCGGATCGGCACGCCGAGCGTGGACGCGGCGTCGTCGCCGAGGTTCATCACGTCCAGCCGCCGGGACAGTGCCAGAGCGACGCACAGCACCACGGCCACGAGGGGGAAGGCGCGTACCGACGCGTCGATGTTGAGCTGCGCGAGGGAGCCGCTCCCCCAGGCGAAGAGACCGGTGGTGTTCTGGTTGAAGAGGATGAGGAGCATCCCGGTCGCCGCGTCCAGGGCCATCGCCGTCGCCGATCCGGCGAGGACGAGGCGGGTGCCCGTGGTGCCCGCGGCCCGGCCCGCGAGGAGCAGCACGAGCGCCGCCGCGACCAGGCCGCCGGCGAAGGCGACGGCGCCCGACGCCCACAGGGGTACGGCGAGGCCGAAGGCGGCGACCAGGGTGATGGTGAAGTGGGCCCCGGCCGTGACCGCGAGGGTGTCGGGGGAGGCGAGCGTGTTGTGCGTGACGGACTGGAGCAGCGCGCCGGCACAGCCGAGGGCGAAGCCCACCGCCACGCCGGCGAGCAGGCGCGGCAGGCGCGAGCCGGTGAGGATCTCGCCGACCGGCGCCCCACCGGTGTCCTGCCGTTCCCCGGTGAGATGGCGCACCAGGTCGCCGACGCCGACGCCCGACGTTCCCTGCGTCAGGTGCCACATGCCCACCAGGACGGTCAGGCCGAGAAGGAGTGTCAGGACGGCCACTCCGGCGGGACCGCCGCCGCGCTCGGTGCGCGGCGGCGATTCCCCTCCGGGTGCCGTGGTCCGCGGTGCGCTCACTTCTTGTCGAGTACGTCGACGTAGGCGTCGATCGCCTGCTCGCAGGAGCGCGGACCGCCGGCGCCCCACACCCGCGCCGGGAACGAGTGGGCGCGGCCCTCCTTGACGGCCGGGAGGGACTTCCAGATCGGGTTCTTGTTCAGCGCCGCGACGTACCCGCCGGCTCCTTCGTCGTTCGCGTAGAAGAGGTTGGCGCTGCCGACCGCGGTGAGTCCCTCGACGTCGGTCTGCGCGAGGCCGTAGGCGGGGTCGACGCCCCCGTCACCGTGCTCCTTGTTGACGTCGTTGGTCCACGCGGGGTTCAGGCCGAGTTCCTTGCCTATCTCGGTGAACAGGGCGCCGTCGCTGTAGGGGCGGACGGTGAGGTTGCCGCCCTGCAGCCATCCGTCGAAGAACACGAAGTCCTTCGTCGGGAGTTCGGCGTCGGTGACCTTCTGCTTCGCGGTCGCGAGGTGCTTGTCGAACTCCTTGAGCACCTGGTCGGCCCGCTCGGTGCGTCCCGTCGCCTTGCCGATCATGCTGAACACCTCGCGCATGTTCCCGATCGGGTCCTTCGGGTCCGCCCCTCGCGTGGCCATCACGGGGACGCCCCGCTTCTCCAGCTTCTTGATCGTCTCGTCGTCGGCGTCGAACGCCTCCACGACGATCAGGTCGGGCTTGGCCGCGTAGAGGGTGTCGAGGTCGGGCTCCTCGCGGGTGCCGATGTCCGTCACCCCGTCGGGCAGCTTCTCCGCGCTGACCCAGGTGCTGTATCCCTTCGCGTCGGATACGGCGGTGGGGGTGACGCACAGGGTCAGCGCGTCCTCGATCTGCTGCCATTCCAGGACCGCGATCCGTTCGGCGGGCTTGTCGAGCTTCACCTGCCGGCCGACGCCGTCCTTGAAGGAGACCGGCCCGGTCGAGGTGGCCGTGGTGTCCTCGGCACAGCTCCTCGACACGGGCGACGTGCTGGTGCCGCTGCCGGCCTCGGTCTTGTCGACGTCGGTCGTGCCGCAGGCCGTTGCGAGGAGGACGACGAGCCCGGTGGAGGCGGATGCCGCCAGGCGACGGGCACGGTTCATGAAAAGTCCTCTTTCTTACGATGCAATGTGATGTATGTGAATGACGATGTGTTGTCAACGTGTTGGAGCGGGCGTCGGTGCGCGCCGCCTCAGGCGGGATGCCGCCCGACCGGGTCGATACGGAGACGGCCCGTGCGGGGATCGGCGCCGACCTCGACACGGATGTCGTAGACCTCGCCGATGTTCTCGGCGGTGAGGACGTCGGCGGGTTTCCCCACCGCGTGCACGCGGCCGGAGCGCATCAGGACCAGCGTGTCCGCGACGCGGGACGCCTGGTCGAGGTCGTGCAGCACGATCCCGACCGCGATGCCGTGCTCCTCGACGAGATCGCGCACCAGGTCGAGCGTCTCGATCTGGTAGCGCAGGTCCAGGTGGTTGGTCGGTTCGTCCAGCAGTACGACGCCGGTCTCCTGGGCCAGGCAGGCCGCGAGCCAGACACGCTGCATCTCCCCGCCGGAGAGTTCCCCGACCGGCCGGCCGGCCATGTTCCGTACGCCCGTGACGCCCATGGCGTGGTCGATGGCGGCCCGGTCCTCGGCGGTCGGTCCGGCGAAGCCGCGCCGGTAGGGGTGGCGTCCGAACGCCACGACCTCCGAGACCGTCAGGCCCTGGGGTGCGGGCCTCGACTGGGAGAACAGGGTGACCTCGCGGGCGAACCGGCGGGCGCTGAGCAGGGCCGCGTCACGCTCGGGTGCTCCGTCGGGGGCGCCGAGCGTCACCCGGCCGGCGTCCACCCGGTGCAGTCGGGAGAGCGCGCGCAGCAGCGTGGACTTCCCGCTGCCGTTCGGTCCCACCAGGGCGGTCGCGCGGCCGGGTTCCAGGGCGAGCGAGACGCCGTGGACGACCTGCTCGCCGCCGTACCGCAGCACGAGGTCGTGCCCGTTGAGCGCGGTCACCGGGGCGGCGGCGGGGTCGGCGGCGGGGCGCTCGGCGCGCCGGGAGGGGCTCGTGAACATCGTCGGATCCGGATGGTCGGAGGGGAACGGACTGCGGCACCCTCCGTCCGGCCTGCGCCGGCCGGTCCGCGAACCCTCCGCGCACGCGGAGCACCGTTCACGGCGAGCAACAACTAAGGGTTACCTAACTCCGAGAAGGTTATATTCCGCTCGCCATGTCGACAATCAGGAGTTCTGGACATGCGATACGGGATTCCGGACACCCTCGCGGGTGCCGTCGGCCGCGTCGAAGAACGCGCCCGGCGTGGTTCCCATGACCCGCCGGAAGGCGGCGATGAAGGAGCTGGGCTGCGCGTAGCCGAGCGTCTCGGAGACCGTCATCACGTCGAAGCCCTCGGACAGGAGCGTCAGCGCCCGGTGCACCCGCAGCACCTGCCGCCACTGCGCGAAGGAGAGACCCGTCGCGTGACGGAACGCGCGGGTGATCGTGCGCTCACTGATCCCCAGCGACCGTGCCCACTCCTCCAGGGAGCGGCAGTCGGCGGGGTCGTCCAGCAGGGCCTCGGCGATCGCGTCGATCCGGGGGTCACCGGGCAACGGCAACGCGAACTGCCGCTCGGCCGGCTGGAGGACGTCGAACACGACCGACTCCGCCCGCGCCCTGGCACCCGCGTCGAGATCCGTACGGGACAGATGGGTCAGCAGCGACTCGAGCAACGGCGTCATCGCGATCGCCTTCGGCTCCTCGAACGCGAACGCGAACGGCGTGCGGTCCGGGGCGAAGAAGGCGTCGTGGAACTCCGCGCCCACCGTCGCCCGGCCTCCGTGCACCACTCCGGCGGGCATCCACAGCCCGTATCCCTCGGACACGGTGAAGACGCGGTCGTCCACCCGGGACGTCAGCGTTCCCCCGCGTACCCAGACGAGCTCGTGCGAGGGGTGCGAGTGCGGTGCCCACTCCGTGGGAACGCGCGGAATCCGGACCCCGGAGCTGATGACGAAAGGGGATTCCGCCTGCTCCGGGAGCGCCACGGCCCGGCGCACCACGGTGCCCGCCTCGCGCCGCCACATCCCGGGGCTCGGCTCGCCACGGGACGATCGGACCATGCGGGCGAGTCTATCCGGGCCCGCACCGGCGCCTGACCTCCCGGTCTGCCCCGACCCCGCCCCCGGCCCCGCTGCTGACCTGCCCTTGGCCTGCCCTTGGCCTGCCCTGAAACCGGCGAGCGGCTCGGCGATCGCACCCCGGAGATCCGCTCGGTCATGGAGGTCACGGAACGCTCCGCGCCCGCCGGTCAGCGCCCGCAGGGCAGGCGTACGCGGTCACAGCCATGCCGACGAGGCAGACCGAAGTGCCGGTCAGGCCGGAGTCGTCGACGGCGACAGCATGCTCATGGCGCGCAGCCCCCGGTCGGCGAAGGCGATCAGCCACTCGAAGCTCTCGTCGATGCCGGTGCTCCACTGGAAACCGTTGGCCGCCTGCAACGTGGCGAAGCCGTGGCAGAGGCTGCGGAGCATGCGCAGGGCGTGGTCCGCGTCGGCCTCTCCGATCTCGTAGCCACGCAGGACCGCCGTGAACGCGCCGAGCAGCCGCTGCCCCTCGATGGCCAGCGGATCGTCCGGGCCCGACGATTCCGCGCCGATCGTCGCGGCATACCGGCCGGGGTGCTCCAGGACGAAGCCTCTGAAGGCGCGCGCCGCAGCGGCCAAGGCGTCACGGCCCGCATACCCCTGGATCGCGCCACCGACGGCGTCGGCGGCCTCACTCAACGCCAAGGCCGCGATGCGCCGGTTGAGGTCTTCCTGGCCGCCCACGTGCTTGTACAGGGACGGGGTGCGCACGCCCACCCGCTCGGCCAGCAGACCCATCGTCAGGTTGGCGAGGCCCACCTCGTCGGCGAGGGCGGCACCGGCCGCGACCACGGCCGCCGGGTCCAGGCCGGCCCTAGGCACGAGCGGCCTCCGTCCGGATGAAGGCCAGCACCAGCGAAACCACCTGGTCGGGGAACTGGTCGTGCGGGTAGTGCCCGGCGCCCTCGATCATCTCGAGGCGGCCGAGGCCGGACGGCAGGGCGTCCACGATCGCCGAACCCTCGGAGTGCGGGTCGGCCCAGTCGGGGTCGAGCGTGCCCATCACGACCAGGACCGGGCAGCGGACGTTGCCGAGCTGCGCGCCGGCGTCGGTCGGGGCGCAGCGGCCCATGCCCTGCATGGCCTTCATCCGGCCCGGCTCGCGCAGCAGGGAGTCGATGCGGCCGAGCCGCTCGGCCCAGTCGGCCGGCTTCACGCCGGGGTAGGCCACGTCGAGGTACGAGCGCCAGAGCGGCACGCTGCCGAACGCCCCTGCGCCGAGCAGCCGGAGCATGCCCTGACGGAAACGCCTCACGCGCAGGTCGCCGAGGCGGACCGACTGCTTGCGGGTGAACGGCGCCAGCTCGACCACCGAGGTGATCAGCGAGGGTTCCCGCGCCGCGGCGATGGTGGCGGCACCGCCGGAGACCGAGTGACCGACGAGCACGGCCGGGCCGCCCAGGTGACGGACCACCGCGAGCAGGTCGCCGGCGATGTCGGTGCGGCTCCAGGCCGGCCAGTCCGCGCTGGACTCCCCGCAGCCGCGCAGATCGACCGCGGCGACCCGGTAGCCCGCCGCCACCAGCGGCGGGATCACAGCACGGTACGCGGCACGGCTGTCGCCCATGCCGTGCGCGAGGACGATCAGGGGGCCGGACCCCGTCACCTCGTAAGCGATCGTGCCGCCGTCGACGGCAAGGTACTCGGTCATGGCATCCCCCAGATCCTGGCTAACCTTGTTAGCTAAAAGCTAATGCCATTAGCCAACCTTGTCAACGGCGGATTCTCCGGCGCGGCCAGGAGGGGTGACGAAGCACTGCGGGAGCCTCGCAGCGATCACCAGCAGCGCCCGCGACTGCGTGACGATGGCGTGCGGCGCAACCGCTTGAAGCTCCCCGCGCTGCCCGCGCGCCGCGTCGTACGCGCCCGCCCATGAGCTCATGCGGAAGTCGCGAGGATCCACTCGGCCCACACCGTCCTGCCGGGCCCTCCGGCCCGCTTGACCACCGTACGAAGGCGAGAGCCCTGCCGTCCGGACGTCGCCGGTGGCGGTGAAGCCGGAGTCGTCGACGTAGTCGAGGTGGTTGCCGGTGACGGTGCAGCGGCCGGTGTAGGCGCTCCGGGGATTGCCCCGGGCCTCGTCGTAGCGGCCGTTCGGGAGCAGTTCCTGGCGGATGTGGCCGTCCGCGGTCACCCACATCCCGACGTACGGGTGCGGCGGGATGTCCGCGGCCGGGCCCGGGAGTCTCCCGCTGTCCGGTGCCGAGGCGCACGCGGTGAGGGCCGGGCACGCGCCGCCGCCCGCCCTGGGGGGCAGACCGACGTCGGACGGCGTCACCTGGACGCGCCTGCTCCGCAGGTGGTCGCCCAGTTTCGAGGTTGTCATGGCGCGCAGGCCAGGCTCCCGAGCGGCTGGGAGCCTGGCTCCAGTTCCCAGTTCCCAGGTCCCACGTCCCAGGTCCCAGTGCTCCCAGGCCGGGCGCGGCCCGGTGCCGTGGCTCACCCCGTCGAGGGGGCGTCCGCGACGGCGAGGGCCGGTCGACGGTCGGGGCCGGTCGACGGTCAGGGCAGAAGCTGCTGCTCCATGGCGAAGACAGCCACCCCGGCCCGGGTGCGCCGCCCGGTCTTGTCGTAGATGTGCCCGAGGTGGTGGCCCACGGTGCGGCTCGATATGGACAGTTCCGCGCCTATCTGGTGGTTGGTCAGTCCGCGGGCGGCCAGTCGCAGCACTTCGACCTCCCGCGGTGTGAGCCCGGCCGGACGGCGGGGCCGGGACGGCTGTCCGCCCGCGGCCCGGATCACGAGTTCGCAGGCGGCGCGGTCCAGGGTGCCGGAGTCCGCCTCGCGCGTCAGGTGCCCGACGGCTTCGTCGACGCTGAAGGCGCCCCGGTGCGCCCGCGGCTCGGTCAGTGCGGCGAACACGTCAGCGGCGGCGAGGATACGGGCCGCGGGAGAGGTACGGGTGCCGAGCTCACCGCGGTGGTAGCCACTGCCGTCGACGCGCTCATGGTGTGCGGCGGCGATCGGCGCCAGCGGAGCGAGCGCGGGCACGCGCTCCAGCACTCGCTGGGTCCAGTACGTGTGCATCCGCACCCGCTCCATGTCAGCGGTGCTCAACGGACCGGTCCGGTCCCACACGTCGGCGGAGATCCCGGCCCGCCCCAGATCGTGCAGCAGGGCCGCGCGACGCAGCCGGGTCACCTCGTCGGCGGCGAGGCCTCCCAGCCGGCCGGCGCTCTCCGCCAGCCGCGCGACGTGCTCGCTGTGCCCGACCAGCCACTTGCCCTTGAGGTCCACGAACCTGCCGAGGACCGCGCACAGGTCGGAGACCTCCTCGGCGGACACCGTGACGTACGGCGGCGGCTCGGCGGCCACCGTGGAGGCGACGGCGTCGGGCTCCCGGAGCGGGGCGAGCACCTTCGCGGCGTCGGCCGCGAACGCACGCGCAAGTTCGGGATCGAGGTGACCGCCCGCGCGCCTGACCACCTGCGCGACCGCGGCCGGCTCGCCGCCTCTCGCATGGGCCAGAACCGCCTGTTCGGCCACGTGGACGACACGAGCGGCGAAGGAAACGCGCTCACCCGCGGTTCCCAGGGGGATTCCCCGTCCGTCCCAACGCTCGTACACGTCGTCCAACGCCGCGAGGGTCCGCGGCAGCACGCCGAGGCCCGAACCGAGCGCCCGACTGGCCTCGCAGCCGTTGCGCATGGCCTCCACCCCGACCGTGGGCAGCACCTCGGTGAACGTGTCCGCCAACCGCCGGGCCTTCTCCCGCGTCCAGCCGCCGAGCCGGAACAACTGCTCGGACATGGGCACGTCGTCCCCCGGGTCGAGGTGCTTCAGCGCACTCTGGAACGCCACCTCGTCGCCGAAGACCGCCGCGAGCTCGGGTGCGAACGACGTGCAGCCGACCGAGCGCAGCAGTGCCGTCTCGTAGACCGCCCGGCAGGTCTCCCGGTCGCCCGCGAGGACGTCCCGGGCGAACACCGTGGCGACGACGCAGGTACGCAGGCCTTTCTCGAAGGTCATGCCCGCGGCCAGGTCGGTCGTCAGGGACAGTGCCGCCAGTACCTCGGCCAGACGAACCTCTTCCACCGCTCAAGCGTAACCGCCCCTGACCAGCGCCTCGGACGTGCCCGCACGGCTCCCCCTTGCGCACTGGACGCGCACAGGACGCGCACCGGCGGCCGCGGTGCGAGGAGGGCGAACATCCCCGCGAGGCAGGTGGACCAGCGACATAGGTCGATCAGCCGATGCGCGTCGGCCGGTTCACGAGAAGGATCTGCGGAGGCGGGGCGCGAGCTCGGCCGCAGCGCTCGGACCCGCGTTCCGTGCCCGGGCGGCGGGCTGCCGGAACGCGCCGGCCGCTCATCCACACAGCACGGAGGTACCGCATGACCACGCACCACCACGACGAACACACCACCACCGGGAGCGCGGTGGTGGAAGCGTTGTACGGCTCGCTCGCCCAGGGGGACGTCACCGCGCTGCTCGCGGGACTCGACGAGCGGATCGAATGGGTCGTTCCGCCGGGTCTGCATTACGGAGGCACGTACCGGGGACGTGAGGAGGTGCTCGAGAACGTGTTCGCCCGTTTCGTCAGCGAGTGGCACGACTTCACCGTCACCCCTGCGGAGATCCTGGACGCCGGGGACCGTGTCATCGCACTCGGCCACTACAGCGGCCGGAATCTGGTGACCGGGAAGCCGATGAGGACCCGTTTCGTGCATGTGTGGCGACTGCCGGACGGCGTCCCCGTGCACTTCGAGACCGTCCTCGACACCCACACCATGGTCGCCGCGATGTGAACCGGCTCTCCCCGCCGGCCGAGCGGAACGCCGCTCCGGGCCTATCCGGTCGGACGTTCCCGGCTCCGCCCCCTCGTGGACCATTTCTGGATCTCTCCAATCGATCTCTTCAAACGACCTCTCCCATCGAAAGACGCAGCACATGACCTTGTTCGAGCATGATTTCGTCGCGGCGGGCTCCACCGAGCCGCCGGTGGATGACACGGGGCGGATGCTCCAGATGATGACCGGGTACTGGGTGACCCAAGTGGTGCGCACAGCGGCCGAGTTGCGCATCGCCGACCACCTGCGGGCCGGCGGTGCCACGCCTGCGGAAGTGGCCGCGGCGGAGTCACTGGACCCGGACTCGACCTTCCGGTTCCTGCGGGCGTGCGCTTCCCTCGGGCTCGCCTCGTCGACGGACGGGAAACGGTTCGTCAGTACGTCCTTGCTGGACACCTTGCGCAGCGACGTCCCGGGTTCCCTGCGGGACCTGGCCCTGTGGGGCGGCGCCGAGTCGCACTGGCTGCCCTGGGGGCGGCTGTCGGACGCGATCCGCACCGGCACCACCCAGGCCGAAGCCGCCCTCGGCGCCCCCTTCTTCGACTGGCTTGCCACCGTCCCGTCCGAAGCCGGGGTCTTCACCAACGCCATGACGGCCATGACGCACGGCCTGGCCCATCAGCTGGCCGACGTGATCGAGGTGGAGGGCACCGAAGTCGTCGTGGACGTCGGCGGTGCCGGCGGCAACCTCGTCCAGACGCTCATGCGGCGGCATCCCGGACTGACCGGGATGGTTCTCGACCTTCCGCACGTGAGCGCCGAGGCGGAAGCCTCCGCGTCGGTCCTGGGCGTCACGGACCGGTTCACCTTCGTCGGCGGTGACTTCTTCGAGGAGGTGCCGTCCGGGGACCTGTACCTGCTGAAGTTCGTCCTGCACGACTGGGACGACGACGCCTGCGTGCGCATCCTGCGCAACTGCCGGGAGGCGCTCGAGCCGGGCGGACGCGTGCTGGTGATGGAGCTCGTCGTGGACGAGGTGGGCCGACCCGGCCTGGAGCCGCTGATGGACCTCAACATGATGGCCCTGTCGACCGGACGCGAGCGCAGCCTCGACGAGTTCGAGAACCTCTTCGAGCGGGCCGGCCTGAAGCCGGTCAGGACGATGTCGTCCGCGTCCCTGGTCTCCGTCCTGGAACTCGCCCCCACCGAACCCGCGCTCAGGACGCTGCGGCTGGTGCCCTGAGGAACCGGCCTCCGCGAAGCCGCGGACACGTCCGTGACACGCCCGTGGCACGTCCGTGGCGGTCGACTCGGTTCTCGCGTTCGTGTGGACGAGGCGGCCCCCGGCTCCGGTACCTTCCGCGGGCACCTGAAGTCCTCGCCACCGGGGGAAGCGTGCCAAGGAGCGCGACCGGGCCGGTTCCGGGCGCCGTGCCGACGCTCTATGTCCTGCGGCCTAGACGGTGTTCCTCCCGGTGGCCGACGCCGCGTCGTCCCCGGGGCGAAAGGATCGTCACATGGATCGAATCGATGTTCTCACCGCCCTGGTGGCCGCCCTGGCCCTTGCCGTCGTGGTGTGGTCCAAACCGCTGGAGAAGCAGCCGTTCTGGTTCTTCGTCCTCCTGTGTGCCGCCTTCTACCCCGCGGGCAGGGAGCTGTTCTCGGCGCTGGAGTCGGCCGCGGGCACCGGGCGGCCGCCGGCCGAGTGGACCTTCATGGTCAGCGTGAACGTCCTGTTCGCCGCGCTCGTCGCGTCGGCCTACCGGGGAATCATGTCCTTCCGGGGCACACGCGCCGATCGGCGCTCCTCCCACCGGGAGATCGACGCGTGAGCTCCGCCCCGTCCACCCGGGCGTTCTGTATTCCGCCGGGTCAGCCGCGCGCTGAGGCGGGTGCTCGTCGCACGGGTCCGTGATCCCGCCCTCGCCGCCGTCGGCGAACCGCGTGATCGATGCGGCGTCCGGCTGCCCGCCCGGCCGTCCGGCGGGGGTCGAGGACGACCGGGGTCGCCGCCCGGGCGAACCCGGTCGGCCGGGCACCTCCGTCCTCACCGGTCGTGCGGTGAGGAACTCAGATCTGGTTCATGCCACCGTCGACGTACAGGCTCGAACCGGTGATGAAGCTGCTCTGCCCGGAGGCGAGGAAGGCCACGGCGGCGGCGATCTCCTCCGGGCGCCCGAGCCGGCCCAGCGGCACCTGCGTCGCCAGGTGCTGCCTGAAACCGGCGGCCTGCTCCGGATCGGGGGCGAGCCCCGACAGACCGGGGGTGTCGGTCGGGCCGGGCGTGATGGTGTTGACCCGGATGCCGCGCCCCTTGAGTTCGTTGGCCCAGGTCCGGGCGAACGATCGGGTGGCGGCCTTGGTCGCCGCGTACACGCCGAACGCCTCCGCGCCGACGTCCTCGTTGGTGGAGCCGTTCAATATCACCGACGCGCCGTCGTTGAGCAGCGGCAGCGCCTTCTGGACGGTGAACAGCGTGCCCCGGGCGTTGATACCGAAGAGAGTGTCGAAGTGTTCTTCGGTGACCTGCTCGAGCGGCAGGAACTCGGCGACGGAGGCGTTCGCGAACAGTACGTCCAGGCCCCGCCCCCGGCCGCGGATCGTCTCGTACAGGCGGTCCAGGTCGGCCAGGTCCGAGATGTCGCCGGTCAACGCGGTGGCCGATGATCCGATCACTTCGACGGCCGCGTCGAGTTCGGTCTTGCGTCGGCCGGTGATGAACACGTGTGCGCCCTCGGCCGCCAGCCGTACCGCACTGGCCAGGCCGATTCCGCTGCCGCCGCCGGTGACCAGAGCGGTCTTGCCCTCCAGCAGTCCCATGTGAACAACCCCCTTCGGTTTCTGCATCGATCGATGCGGAAGTCGAACAGTAGCACTTCCGTATCGATCGATGCGGAAGAGGTAGGCTGCGGGGGTGGGAACCAAACAGAGCGGCCCCGTCGGCCGGCCGCGGGGATTCGACACCGACGAGGCTCTCGAGCGCGCCATGGTGGTCTTCTGGGAGCACGGCTACGAAGGGGCCAGCCTGTCCGGCCTGACCCAGGCGATGGGCATCTCCACCACCAGCATGTACGCGGCCTTCGGCAACAAGGAGGAGCTGTTCCGCAAGGCCCTGGAGCGTTACACCGAAGGCCCCGGCGCCTACCTGACCCGGGCTCTTGAGGAGCCGACCGCCCTCGGCGTCGCCACCGCGGTCCTGGCCGGCACCGTCCGGACCACCACCCGCCCGGCCGGTCCCCATGGATGCCTGGGCGTCCATGGAGCCCTGGCCACCAGCGACCCCGGGCACGACGTCCGCGACCTGCTCGCCGCCTGGCGCAACGACGGCTGCTCCCGCGTGCGCGAGCGGTTCCAGCGGGCCGTCGACGAAGGCGAACTGCCTCCCGAGACCGATCCGGGACTGCTGGCCCGCTACGTCACCACCTTGGCGTTCGGCATCTCCGTGCAAGCCGCGAGCGGTGTCACCCGCGACGAACTCCAGGAGATGGCCGACGCCGCCCTGCGCAACTGGCCGCTCACCTGAGGACAACCCGGCTGAGGACAACCCGGCTGAGGACCACCCGGCAACCGGAGGCAGCGCCGTGTTCGACCGCGAAGGCCGGGCCCCGCGTGGGACCGCCCACGCCCTGCCCACAGCTCACCGCGCGAAGGAGCGCGTCGTGCGTGCCGGGTCAGTTCCATGCCTGTCGTTCCTGGCCGCGAGGGTCGTCGATCTGGGTCCAGTCCGCGTCGATGCGCATGGTGGCCCGGCGCTCGGGGCCGTACGGGTCCCAGCCGGGATCGCCCGTCGCGGCGAACCGGATCCATGCCCCGTGCACGTGGGGAGCGAGATCGGCGGGTGGTCTGTCGGGGCCGAGCAGGGCATGGGCACCGTGCAACCCGGGCAGCCGCGTGAGATCGAAGACGAAGGGCAGCTCCACCGCGTGGGCGGCGCCGAGCTGTCCGTCCAGGGCGTGGGAGCGCCATGCGAACTCGTAGCGGTAGGTGGCGGCACCGGACCGGTCGGCGTGTGCGTCGGCAAGGGCCCGGCTGCCCGCGCCGAACAGGGCGTCGCCCATGACGGCGGACCGCAGCTCACCGTAGGACGCCCTCGGGCGGGTCCTGCGGTACGTCTCCACGAGCCGGACCGGATCGGGATGCGCGCGTGCCGCGACGGCGTCGACGTCCGCACGGGTCGACGTGGCGTACGCGTCCACCGGGACCAGGTAGAGGTTTCCCTCCTCCGTGTTGGTGCCGACGAGCAGGTCGACGCCGGCACCGAGGCCCGCGGCGACGGATACGGCCGGCTGGGTGTCCAGGACCAGGCTGAAGGGGCTGAGCCCGATCAGCGGGTCGTGGTGCGCAGCCGTCCGCAGGTCCGTGCCGGCGAGTGCGGAGGCCGCTTCCACCAGGCGCTCGTCCGGGATCTCCGCGAAGGCGTCGACGTGCGGCTCGACGCCCAGGACCCGGGCCGCCGCCCTGGTGACGCGGGCGGCCTGCTCGGTCGTGAACGCGCCCAGGCCGCTGCCGCTCTGGACGATCGCCCGGCGGAACAGTCCCGCGGCCTCGGGAGTGGCCAGGACTCCCCCGACGACGGTTGCTCCCGCCGACTGGCCGAAGAGGGTGACGTTGTGCGGGGCGCCACCGAAGGCGGCGATGTTGTCCCGTACCCAGCGCAGCGCGGCCACGACGTCGAGCAGGCCCCGGTTGGCGGGTGCTCCGGGAAGGTCGAGGAACCCCGCTGTGCCGAGCCGGTAGTTGAGGGTGACGAGGACGACTCCGTCGCGGGCGAAGGCGGAGCCGTCGTACAGCGCGGACCTCGTCGACCCCGCGACGAATCCACCGCCGTGGACGAACACCATGACGGGCAGGTCACCGTCCGCGTCGGCCGGTGTCCACACGTTGACCGTGAGGTAGTCCTCGCCACGGTGCCAACCGTCCCCGAAGTAGGGGGACATGTCCACGCGGCCGAGCCTGCGTGCGGCCTGCGGGGCGTTGGGCCCCGGCCTCGTGGCGTCCCGTACGCCGTCCCACGGCTCGTGCGGGCGGGGCGCCGCGAACCGGCCGGCGCCGCGGGGCGGGGCGGCGTAGGGGATGTTCAGGAACGTGGTGACGCCGCACTGGCGCAGGCCGCGTACGGATCCCCGCGTCGTGGTGACGACGGGGTCGGTGTGCTGGTTCACGGGAGTGCCTTTCCGCAGGGCTCAGCCCTGTTCGGTGTACGGGGTGAAGGGGGCCCAGCCCTTGACGGCGAACCTGCTGCCGTCGCGCACCACCTGAGCGGCGCCGTGGCCGCCCAGGTGCGCGGGAATGACGAGCGCGTTGTCGTCCGCTGCCCGGCCCAGCACCTTGTGACGGGTGGCGCGCGCCTGCGCGGGGTCCTCGCAGAAGCAGCTGTTGGAGTCCGGTTCGAGGATTTGCACCGGACTGTGCAGCAGGTCGCCGACGAAGACCGCGCGGTCCGTCCCGGAGGTGAGGGTCAGCACGGAGGAGCCGGGGGTGTGGCCCGGGGCGGGTTCCAGGCGCAGAGCGGCGTCGATCTGGTGGCCGTCCTCCCACAGCAGAGCCTGGCCGGCCTGGTACACCGGGAGGACGCTGTCCTCGAACACGTTCTGGTTGCCGCGGCCGAGTACGCTCTCGTGGCCGTTCTCCGGGTTCCAGAAGTCGAAGTCGTCCTTCGGCATCAGGTAGGTGGCGTTGGGAAAGGTGGGGACCCAGGTACGCCCGTCGAGATACGTGTTCCAGCCGACGTGATCGATGTGAAGGTGTGTGTTGATCACGATGTCCACGTCCTCGGGGCGGACCCCGGCGCGGGCGAGGTTGTCGAGGAATCCGGTGTCCATCCGGCTCCACACAGGGGCGTACGGGCGCTCCTTGTGATTGCCGACGCCGGTGTCGACGAGGATGGTCCTGCCCTCGCTGCGCAGCAGCCAGGTCTGGATCGCCGAGTTGACGATCCGGGTGTCGTCGGCCAGGAAGTCCGGGACCAGCATGGTGCGGTGTTCTTCCCACGCCCTCGCGGGGCTGTCCGGGAAGAACGTCTCGGGAGTCATGTCCACGGGCCCGAAGTACTCCCGGACACGGGTGAGGGTGACGTCACCCAGGGTGATGGTGTTCACGGTCGGTCTCCCAATGTGTTTCGCGTGAGGTCCGTCCGGCGGGACGGCTGTCGGTGGCGGGGCGGGGCGGGGCGGGGCGGGGGATGCTGCCCCGGCGTCAGGGGCTGGTGGTGCCGCCTCGCTCGGCGGTGCGGTTCGGTGCCTCGCCGCCGGCTTCGCCGGGGCCCGCCGAGGAATCAGAGATCTCGGTCATGGGGTCGTCCTCAGGAGATGTGCGCTGCGCGGGGCGTGCCGTCGTCGCAGCAGGTGAACGGTGCGGGACCCATGTCAGCGGCATCACGGCGGCCGAGCCAGACCCGGCGGTGCCTATCCCTGGCCGGGTCAGGCTCCCGGCCGGCGGGATCCACATACTGGGTCCCATGAGCGGACAGCGAGAACTCGGGAACTTCCTGCAGACCCGGCGGGCTCAGCTGCGCCCCGAGGACGTGGGGCTGCCGGACTACGGGGACCGGCGCCGGGTGCCCGGTCTGCGCCGTGAAGAACTGGCACTGCTGGCCGGCGTGAGTTCCTCGTACTACACCCGTCTGGAACAGGGCCAGTCCGTGGGCGCCTCACCGGAGGTCCTCGACGCCATCAGCCGGGCGCTGCGCCTGGACGAGGCCGAGCAGCGTCACCTCCACGACCTGGCGAACAGCGCGAAGCGGCGTACGGTCGTCCGCCGCCCGCCCGCCGAACACGCCGACGCGGCGACCTTCAACCTCCTGACGGCCTTCGGTGACGTCCCCGCCCTCGTCAGCGGACGGCGCGGTGACGTACTGGCCTGGAACCGGATGGGACACGCGCTGTTCGCCTCCCACATCGACCCGGCCGGCCCGGCGGAGCCCGGCGACCGCCCCAACCTGGCCCGCCTCGTCTTCCTCGACCCCCACACCCGCGCGCTGTACGCCGACTGGCCGAGCAAGGCGAGGGCGGTCGTCGAGAACCTCCGTATGACGGCCGGCCGACACCCCGACGACACGCTGCTCACCTCGCTCGTCGGCGAGTTGACCATGAGGAGTCCGGAGTTCGCCGCCATGTGGGCCGATCACAGGGTCAGTCCCTGTGACTCCGCGACGTACGAGATGCACCACCCGCTGGTCGGCAGCCTCACCGTGACGCAGCAGAGCCTGCGTCCCCCGCAGGACGAGGAACGGCACATCGTGCTCGCCATCGCCGAACCCGACTCCCCGTCGCAGGCCGCACTCCACCTGCTCTCCCGGGCGACCGCCCCGTCCGCCCGTCTGGAGCGCCCCGCTCCCGGTCCCGCTCGGTGAAGCCATCGGACGCGACACAACGGAACTCACCTCATCCAGCGGGAGGACCGCCCGAGGGCACCCGGAGAACGACGAGTGCGGCGACCGCGGTGGACCGCCCCTGAAGACCCCCGGCGGTGACGCACACTCTCCCGGGCCGGCCGGCCGAACCGTCCCGTGCGTCCTGTCCGTTCCACGCTCTCGCGGCGGCCCGGCGGCCCGGCGGTGCGGCAGCCCGGCGGCCCGGCGGTGCGGCAGCCCGGCGGTGCGGCGGTGCGGCGGTCTCCACGGCCGCACCGCCGGGCCCATGGCTTCCTCCGTACGAGTGGCGGCGCCCCCGACAGCCGCCCTCGTCGTACGCGTGGGTGAACCGCGGCCGTCTCAGTCTCCCTGTGCCGCTCCTCCGGGGACCGGGACCCGAAGCTCCGGCTCCGCCCGCAGCCCGTCGACGTCCACCCCACTCTCCGTCAGCACCCGCCCGACCTCCGCCGCGGACTCCGGGTCCGTCCCGGTCTCGTCCAGCAGGGCCGCCAGCAGATGAGTCGTGCCGACCGTCGGCGAGCCCTGGGCGGAGGCGGTGAACTGCGTGACGTGCAGGAGCCGTCGCTCGAACTCGGCGGAGCCGGCGACCTCCGGGGGCACCCCCTCCGCGACCCCGGTGGAGGGAAGCAGCACCCGGGCGACAGCACCCTGTCGTGCGCCGTGTCGGCGCAGGAGTTCCGCCCCCCGGTTCGCTCCCGTCAGCTCCTCGGGCAGCTCACGCTCCGCGACGGTCAACGACCGGTCCAGCGCCAGGATCCCCAGCAGCACATCGACCGCTTCCGTCTCCGGCGCCCCGCGCCGCACCGCACTCCGCTGTGCCTCCGAGCGCACCGCGCCGACGACCGCGGAGCCGAACCCGGCGCCGCCCCCGAATACCCAGGCGATGAACTTCCGGGTCAGTGGATTACCGCTCTTCCCGAACGTTCCCGCCTTGCGCATCATCAGCACCGGACCGGGCTCCGGCGCCTCGTCGCTCCCCCGCAGCGCGTCGAGCGCGGCCGAGGCCGCCGAGACGTCCAGCTTCTCCACCACCATGGCCTCGCGGGCACGCGTATCGGGCAGCTCCACCAGGGCTCGCGCCACGTGGCGGACGCGTACGGAAACGGTGCCCTCTTCCCGTGCCGCCTCCAGCGCCCTGCGCAGACAGGTGCGCAACGCGGCGGTCATCGGAGGGAGTGCGAAGCTCTCCGGCTCCTCCTCCTTCCGGTTCTTCCAGCGCAGCCTCTTGGCCTCCTCCTGCCGGACCTCCCGCCAGCAGGCGTCGATCTCCCGCTCGTCGTCCGGACTCCCCACCGCGCCGTCTCCGGCGTCCCCACTGATCCACACCGAGGTCCCCCGGCCTGCGATCGAGCCGCCGAGTGAGCCGGAGGCCTTCATTCCGGGGGCGATCGCCGAGCCTGCGGCCCATTCACCCGACACGAGTGCGTACAACAGGCCTTCCGTACCGACGTCCTCACGGTCCTGCTTGGCCACCGCGCGCATCGTCTCCAGCAGCAGCTTGACGACGTCCCTCTCGAACTCGGTGGTCGCGTCGGCGGTGCGGTCGGACGTTCGCTGATCCATCGGGTTACCCCTCCGTGGTGGTTGCTTACCACCAAGGACGCCCGCCCGCGCCCTCCGGCTCCACGTCGGCCGACCGACCGGGCTTCCGGTCCGACCGACCGGGCTTGCGGTCCGGCCGGCCGGCTCGCTCTGTCCGTGCGGACGGGGGACTTGCAGCGCCGGCAGAGCCTGGCCGATCACTCAGCGGTCCATGGGGCCTTCTCGTCACACGACGGGGTGGCACGCGCCCATGCCCGAGTGCGGCCTGCCGGGCGGGCGGGTGTTCCGCCCGGCCGGGCAGGCCGTGGCGCGGGGTGTCTCAGCCCTCGAGTCCGCGCAGGTAGGCGGCGAACTTCTCCAGGCCGTCGATGGTGCGGGGGCCGCTGATGCCCTCGTTGTAGTCGAGGATGAAGAAGTTGTTCTTCTTCACGGCGGGGAGCCCTCTCGTGTGAGGGGACTTCTTCAGGAAGTCGATCTTCTTCTCGGCGGGCAGGTCACCGTAGTCGAGGATGACGACGACCTCGGGTTCGGCCGCCGCGACGGATTCCCAGTTGACCTGGGTCCAGCGCTCGTCGAGGCCGTCGAAGATGTTCCGGCCGCCCGCCGTCCCGATGATGTCGTTGGGGGGCACCTGGTTGCCCGCGGTGAACGGCTGGTCGGTGCCGGAGTCGTAGAGGAAGACGGGCACCGGATCACTCTCCGGGGCCTTGGCCTCGACCGCCTTCACGCGCTTCTTCAACCCGTCGACGACTTCCTCGGCCTTCTCCTCGACCCGGAAGATCGCCCCGAGCCGTTCGAAGTCGGAGTAGAGGGCCTCGAAGGGGCTCATCCTCTCGGGGTGACCCGGGTAGTTGAAGCAGCTCTCGGTGTGCATGAAGCTCTGGATGCCGAGCTTGTCCAGGATCGCGGGTGTGATGCCCCGCTCATCCTTGAAACCGGAGTTCCAGCCGGCCACGACGAAGTCGGACTCGGCCTCGACGACGACCTCCTTGTTGAGGAGGTCGTCGCTGAGCATCTTCACCTTGGCGTACTCGGACGCCCACGGGGACTCGCTCACCGGCGGGTTCGCGGGCGGCATCACATAGCCGTACACGTGATCGGTCAGGCCGAGGGCGAACAGCTTGTCCGCGCTGCCGCCTTCGTAGGCGACAGCGCGCTCGGGCACCGTGTACTGCACCGGTTCACCGCAGCGCTTGACGGTGACCTTGCCGGACTCCTCCGCGTCCGACTCGACCTCGGCGCCGCATCCGCCGAGCACCAGCACGGCCGCCAGGGCGGTCCCGAGAGCGGCCGGCCGGCGAAGCGTGCCGGAGGTTTGGGACGTACGCATGCGTGAGCAGCCTTTCAGCAGGTGGAGTCGAGCGAATACAGCAGCTGGGGGTCCCCGGTCAGCGGGTGGGCGACGACGCTCGCCCTGACGCCGAAGACGTCACCGACCAGCTGGGTCGTGAGCACCTCCGCGGGCGCGCCGGAGGCCACCAGGCGACCGCGGGAGAGCACGCCGAGCCGGTCGCAGGCCGCCGCCGCGAGGTTGAGGTCGTGCAGGACGACGAGGACGGTGAGCCCGGAATCCCGCAGAAGCGAGAGCAGGCCGACCTGATGGCGGACGTCCAGGTGGTTCGTCGGCTCGTCCAGTACGAGGATCTTCGGTTCCTGCACGAGCGCCCGGGCCAGCAGGACGCGCTGGCGCTCGCCGCCCGACAGGGTCAGGACGCCGCGGTGCGCGAGGTGCCCGATGTCGAGCTGGTCCATCGCCCGCGCACACAGGCCGCGCTCCCGGGCGCTGAGCGCCTGGTTGCCGCGCAGGTGGGGCGCGCGTCCGAGGGCGACGACCTCCTCGACCGTGAAGTCGAAGTCGACGCCGCCGTCCTGGGTCATGGCCGCGACGGTGCGGGCACTGTGGCGCGGCGGAAGCCCCGCCAGGTCCTGCTCGCCCACCCAGACGGTTCCCGAACTGGGCCGCAGCGCGCGGTACACGCACCGCAGCGCGGTGGACTTGCCGCTCCCGTTGGGCCCCACCAGCCCCACGACCTGACCGTCCGGCACCTCCAGGGACAGCCCTCGCACGAGACTCCTGCCGTCCGTCACCACGGAGAGCGCGTCCAGTCTCAGGTCCACGTCAGCGTCCTCCGAACGTGTAGCCCCTGCGGCGCATCAGGGTGATGAAGACGGGCACTCCCACGAGCGCGGTGATGACCCCGAGCGGCAACTCGCGCGGGGCCACCAGGGTTCGCGCCGCCAGATCCACCCACACCATGAAGATCGCGCCGATCAGTGGGGCCACGGCGAGCACCCGGGCGTGCGTGGCACCGACGGCCATCCGCACCACGTGCGGCATGACGAGCCCGACGAAGGCGATGGCACCGCTCACGGCGACCATGACGCCCGTGACGAGCGAGACGAGTACCAGCAGCACCTTGCGGTACCGGTCGGGATCGAAGCCGAGGCTCGCGGCGGTCTCGTCGCCGAGGGAGAGGACGTCCAGCACCCGCCCGTACCGGTACAGGGCCACGAGTCCGACGATCACCACCGCGGAGACGACCGGCAGCGCGCCCCAGGTCGCGGCACCGAAACTGCCCATGGTCCAGTACAGGACCATGCTCGTCGCCTCGCTGTCCGGCGCGAAGTAGATGGTCAGGCTCATGACAGCCTGGAACCCCAGGGACATGGCCACGCCCGTCAGCACGAGGCGCAGCGGTGACAGCACGCCCCGGACGGAGGCGGCGGCGTACACCAGGAGCGAGGCGACTAGCGCCCCCACGAAGGCACCCACGGAAACGGCGTAGATGCCGAGTGCCGCAAGCCCTCCGGTGACCGTGACGCCGACGGCACCCACCGAGGCGCCGGACGAGACACCGAGGACGAAGGGATCGGCCAGCGCGTTGCGCACCATGGCCTGGACGGCCACCCCGACCGCACTCAGCCCGGCCCCCACCAGTGCCGCCAGCAGCACGCGCGGTGTACGGATCTGCCAGATGATCTGATACGTCGTCACCTCGTCGGCTCCGACGCGCCCGCCGCTGAGAGCCGCCCAGAGATGACGAGCGGTCTCCCCCGGGGTGACGACCGCGGGGCCGAGCCCGATGGCGATGACGACGGACAGGAGCAGAACGGCGGCCAGCACCGCACAAACGAGCAGCAGCGCCTTCCGGGACGCGAGTCGGTGTGCGGCCGACACCGGCCGGGGATCCGGCACTTCGGCCGGTTCGACCGTCCCTCCGTCAGCAGAGGCGGAGGTCGAGGGCGGAGACATGTGCACTACTCTCACCTCCTCCAGATAATGGAAATCGCTCCCACGAGCGGGAATCCGGCACACACTCCGGACGCGGCAGGCAGCCTGGAGCGACAGAACACGCACCCCCGAACCGGCCGCCGCACGACATCGACCGAAGATACCCTAATGGAAATGATTATCACTGCGGTAGCGTGTCGTCCGGCACGGCGCCGCCGCGTTGCCCGCCGTGCGCACCGGCCGACGTCGTCCCACGACCTCACTGTCGCTGCCGGCAGTTGACGCCGCTTCGCGTCCTCACCGTCGCCCCCGACAGGACAGGAGTGCCTGCCCGTGCCCACCCCCTCCACCCCGCCCTCCTCCGTCGAGGCTCCACGCCCCGGGCGGCGTTCGATCCTGCTCGACCCGTCCTTCCTCCGCCTCTGGACGGGTGCCACCGCGTCGGGCCTCGCCACGTGGGCCCTGCCCTTCGTGCTCGGCCTCGCCGTCTTCGACCGGACGCTGGCCGCCACCGATCTCGGTCTGCTCCTCGCGGCACGCACGGTCGGGTTCCTCGCCGCGGTGCCCGTGGCCGGGGTGCTGGCCGACCGGCACTCCCGCCGGGGCGTGGTCCTGTGGGCGGGGCTCACCGCCGGCCTCTCGGCCCCGGTGATCGCCGTCGGTCTGGACCGCTCGGTGCTGCTGACGGCGGCGGCCGCCGCGGTGGCGGGAGCGGGCCAGGGCGCCTGCCGGCCCGCCTACCAGGCCCTGACAGCCGAGGTGGTCGACGCCGACCGCAGGCAGCAGGCCAACGCCGCCATGACCCTGGCCGTGCGGGTCACCACCCTCGTGGGCCCCTCCCTGGCCGCCCTGCTCGCCGTCTTCCTGGACACCCGGACACTGCTCGCGGGCATCGGAGTGCTCTGGCTGGTCGCCGCGTTCGTCCCCGGGCGTGGTGCACGCTCCGGGACCGCGGAGGACGCGTCGGAGCCTTCGGCCGGGACGGGCAGGACGTCGTTCCTCGACGAGTTCGCCGAAGGTGTCCGCGAGGCGCGCAGGCACCCGTGGTTCCTGGCCGGCCTGGGCGCTCTGACCGCCGTCATAGCCACCGGGTACTCCGCGACCGGCGTAGCCCTTCCCCTGGTCAGCCGCGACGAGTACGGCACCGAAGTCGTCCTCGCGGGTGCGCTGACCGCCTACACCGCCGGTGCGCTGGCCGGTGCGCTGCTCATCGCCCGCCGGCACCCGCGCTCCCCCGGCTGGGCCGCCCTGGCCGGCCTCGCGGCCTACGGACTCGCCCCGCTCAGTCTGGTCTTCCCCGTGCACCCGGTCGTCGTGATGGCCTCCTACGCCGTCGCGGGCATCGGCATCGAGCTGTTCAACGTCCCGTGGTTCACCGCCGCCCAGCGCGAAGTCGCCCCGGACAAGCTGGCCCGGGTCTCCTCCCTGGATTTCCTGCTCTCCTACGGCCTCGCCCCGGTCGGACTCGCCGTCATCGCCCCCGCCATCGACACCTTCGGCGCCAGGGCGGTCCTCGCGGGCTGCGCGGTCGTCTGCTTCGCGGCACCGGCCGCCGCCGCCCTCGCCCCCGGCGCCCGCACCTTCTCCCGGAACCCCGCCCACCACGACACCCCTGACCCGTCCCGGCGAAGCACAACCCCTTGATGGGACAACCTGTGGACATGCACGCACCCGCTCAGTCCTCCCCCGCACAAGAGAACCCCGCCCGCGGCCCGGGCATCACCCCGGCCCGCGTCCCTGGGGACCGTGTCCGCGAGGCACCCGGACTGCTCTCCCGCGACGGGGCGGTGATCCTCACCGGTCACGGGAACACCTCCGACGCCCTGGTGGTCGCGGCGGCCCTGGTCATCGGCGACCGCCTGCGCGAGCTGTACCCGCACCGGGTCCGCACCTCGCACAACGGCGGCCTGGTCCACCTGCACGCGGACAGCTTCGACAGCACCGTCGACATCGGCGGGGTGCCCCACCGGCGGCGCCACCCCGACGAGGACCACGTCCTGGTCCAGTGCGCCCGGCCGGCACCTGAGGGCGGCGCCTCCTTCGTCCTCGACGCCTACGCGTTCGTCGACGGCCTCGCCACGTCCGATCCGGTGCTGTACGACTTCCTCACCGGCACCGACGTCGACCTGTACGGCGCCTGGGCCGGACTGCGCGGACTGCCGGCCACGCCGCGCGTCGCACGGCACGTCGAGTACACCCGCACCGGCCGGCGCATCGCCCGCCGCACCGACGGCGCCGTGCCCCTCCACCGCGACCCGGCCTCCGAACACGTCGACCGGCAGCTCGGCCGTCTCCGCGAGGCCGTGCACGGCGCCGAAGCGTCACTGCCCCGGTTCCGGCTCGCCGAGGGCGACATCCTCGTCCTCGACAACTACCGCTGCCGGCACGGGCGGGAGGCCCACCGAGGTGAACGCACCGTCCGCATCCTCACGCTTCGCAGCAGCGACGCGCGCTGAAGGACCCCATCGTGAAGTACGGCCGGTTCGCCGGGCCACGGAGACGAAGAGCGGGCTGTCATGGCGGTGGCGAAGAGGAGGGCGGTGCCGCGCCGCCCACGAAACGCGCGTCGGCCCGCGCACCGCACCGGGAGGTCTTCAGGAGACCGGAAACCACTCCGCCAGCCGCTTGGCGATGAACGGTACGTCGATGTGGTCCTGCGCGACCTCCTCGACGAACGGGCCGGCCACGGAGACGGACGGCGGGGCGACACCGGCACTGACGCCGTTGAACCTCAGGAACACGCGCATGGCGAGCCAGGCGGTGCGCTTGTTGCCGTCGATCAGCGCGTGATTGCGGGCGACGGAGTGCAGCAGCGCAGCCGCCTTCTCGTGCGGCGTGGGATACAGCTCAGCCCCGAACACGTTCGTCCGGGGACGCTCGATCGCCGACACCAGGAGACCCATGTCACGCACGCTGTGCTCGGTGCCGTTGACCGTGCGGGCGACGGCCAGGATCTCGTCGATCTGGATGTGGCGCACGCCGGTCACTTCAGGTAGTCCAGGATCTCCGCATCGCTGTCCATGAGCTCGGCCAGGACGTCGTCGACCTTCAGCTCGGCCCGGTCCTGGGCGTCGCGGATGGCCTCGATGGCGAGTTCCTGCTTGCTGCGGCCCTCGCGGCGGGCACGCTCGGTGAGCTTCGCGTCGAGGTCGTCGGGGAGCCGTAGTGTCATCGCCATACTGCGATGATACCTGACTGGTATCTGGGGGGTGGGGTGGTGCCAGTCCGCCCGTACCTCCCGGAGCCGGAGTCCTCTCGAGGAACCCCGGCCGCCGCACGGCCGGGGTTCCTCGAGGCGGTGGGGTCGGCCAGCAGGTGCAACCGACCCCGCCGTGCATCGGGAAGGTCAGCGTCGCAGGGTGAGGACGCCCGGCCGCCACGGCAGCCGGTTGTATTCGCCGCCCGAGTTGGGGTCCTTGCCCTGGTAGAGGAACTGCAGGTTGCAGGGGTCGATGGTCATGGTCTGGTCAGGGTTGTTGCGGACCAGGTCACCGTGGCTGATGTCGTTGGTCCAGGTGGCGCCGCTGTTGGCCTTGCCCGCGAAGGGGTTGCCCTCACTGGCTGCCTGCGGGGTCCACGACCCGTTCAGGCTGGAGGCCGTGAAGGAGCGGAAGTAGCGCCCGTTCGCACCCATCGCTTCGACGATCATGAGGTACTGGTTCTGGCCCTTGACCTTGTAGACCTGTACGCCCTCGAAGAGGTTGGCCTTCGTGTCGCTCATGATCGTCGTGTACGACGAGCCGAAGTTGCCCGGGAAGTTCCCGATCGGCATGCTCGCCCGGTAGATCTTGCCGTTGTCACCTGCGAAGAACAGGTACATGTTCTGGTCGTCGGCGATCAGGGTCTGGTCGATCGGGCCGGTGTCGGAGCCGGAGATGCTCCCGGTGAACAGCGGCTGCGGAGCGGACCAGCCGTTGGGGTTGGTGGGGTCGCTCGACGTACGGTAGATGAAGGGCCACGAACCCCACTGGTACGCCAGCACCCAGATGTTCTTGGGTGCGAAGTAGAACAGTGTGGGCGCCACCGCGGCCTGGTTCATCCCGGTCTGGCCGGCCGACGCCATGTCCGACCAGTTCGTGAAGGGACTGAACATCATCGAGCCGTACGACGATCCCGAGAAGTTGGACGCGTAGACCAGGTGCTTGCCGTTGTGCGTCACGGTGGTGAAGTCCTTCACCGCGGCCCACCCGTTCGCCGGCTGCGCCAGGACACCGGTCGACGTCCAGCGGTACGTCGACGGGAGAGAACACGTGCCGTCCGTCGGCGGCGTCCCGGTCAGCCCGGTCCACTTCTGGTTGCTGCCGCCGTTGCACGTCCAGAGCTGCACCGCCGTGCCGTTGGCCGTACCGTTGTCCTTCGCGTCCAGGCACAGCCCGGACTCCACACCGACGACCGTGCCGTCGGAGTTCACCCGCCACTGCTGGTTCGCGGCGCCGCTGCAGCTCCAGATCTGCACCCGGGTACCGGCCGTGGTGGCGTGGCCCGGAACATCCAGGCACTTGTTGCCGTACACGGTCAACTGGTTGGCGTCCGTCAACGTCCACTGCTGGTTGGTTCCGTTCCAGCAGTCGTAGATCTGCAGGTACGTGCCGTTGGCCTGGCCGGCGCCCGGCACATCGAGACACCGGCCCGAACCGACACCGCGCAAGGCGCCACTGGTGGCCGCCTGGGCCGGGGTGGCGCCGAGCATCGCCGCCAACGCGGCCAGGGCCGCGACCACGGCGGCGAGCACCGCAGACGGATGCCTGCGGCTGAGACTTCCTCTGTGCATGGGCACTTCCTCAACCTTGAATGGACGGTTCCGGTCGGCCTCGTCAGAGGCTGCCCGGACTGACGGTGCGGTGTGGTGTACAGCCGTCCGTGAGCACCACGGCATACCGCTTGCGGCTTCCCGGCCCTTCGCGACCTTTCGGAAGACCGGTGACGCCCGGCACCTTCGGGCGGCACGGGCGCCCGGAGGTGGAAGCTCGGCTGCCGAGCGTCCGGGTGACACGGCCGAAGAGGGCGACGACAGGGATTGTCGAGGCCATGACATACACATGTCATACACCTTGCGGCACAACCCCTTGCGGCCCCCGCGTCCGGGCGTCACGGCCCGGAGTTGCCCTACTGTGCGATGAGACGTCGACGGGTTCGATATATCGAACGGATGTCGGTGGATCGAGCAACCTGAATGATAGGGAGCCGACGAACGACGTCAATACCTCTCGCACGTATCGCTATGAACGCCGAAACATTAGGGGTAATCCGTACGGGGACCCGTACACGGAACGCCGCACGTCACGCCGGATCGACGGATCCGGCGGACCGGCGAGCGGACCTTCGATACCGCACCGCCGCCTCACCCGGGATCGCGAGGACCGCCCAGTCGTCGCGGCACCGCGGATCCACCGATTGACGGCCGGCGCACGACCCACCAGCCCACCGGCCACACCGCGCAGACCTGGCCGGATCCAGCCACCCCTTCGGGCCGGGGCGCCGACGCGTTCACGACCTTCCGACCCAGCCCGCCGACGGCAGCGCCGAGGTTTCACCGTCCAGCCCATCGGAGCTTCGAAAGTTTCGGACATAGAACAGAAACTTTTTCTGTAGAGAGTATTGACGATGCATCGTCAACACCTCAATCATTCCTGTCTGGGAAACCGGCCACAGATCGAGATCTCGACCTGCACCACCGTGGGTGTTCCACGTCGCCCGTCAGATCCACGCACCACCGCACCACAGATCCGCGCACCGAAGCACCCGCACCACCCCCCACCACCCCCACCACCCCGTTTCGTTCCGGTGATGTCCGCACCCGCGCATCCGGCTGAGCCGCGATGGATTACTCCCGTGCCCGTGCCCGTGCCCGAGCCGCAGATCGTCCCGTTCCATGACCACGGTGTCCGGTGGCTCCGTGCCGCCCGGGCTCCGGCCCGCCCCGTTCCGTCTGCCGCAAGGGAGCGGACGACGCACTCCCCTGCGCTCCAGTCCTTCCCCGACGTCTACCTTGGAGGCACAGTAATGGGCTCGTACGCCCTTCCCAGATCCGTTGTCCGCCGGAAGATCCGCGGCCTGCTGTTGGCGCTGGTCGTCGGCGCCACCGGTACGGCCACCGCCCTGGTCACGCCGCCGACCGCACACGCCGCCGAGAGCACGCTCGGCGCGGCGGCGGCGCAGAGCGGCCGCTACTTCGGCGTCGCCGTCGCCTCGGGCAAGCTGGGCGACTCGACCTACACGTCGATCGCCAACCGTGAGTTCAACTCGGTGACGGCCGAGAACGAGATGAAGATCGACGCCACCGAACCGCAGCGGGGCCAGTTCAACTTCAGCGCCGCCGACCGCGTCTACAACTGGGCGGTGCAGAACGGCAAGGAGGTGCGCGGTCACACCCTGGCCTGGCACTCCCAGCAGCCCGGCTGGATGCAGAGCCTCAGCGGCAGCGATCTGCGCCAGGCGATGATCGGCCACATCAACGGCGTGATGGCCCACTACAAGGGCAAGATCGCGCAGTGGGACGTCGTGAACGAGGCCTTCGCCGACGGCAGTTCGGGAGCCCGGCGGGACTCCAACCTGCAGCGCACCGGCAACGACTGGATCGAGGTCGCCTTCCGCACCGCGCGCGCCGCCGACCCGTCCGCCAAGCTCTGCTACAACGACTACAACGTCGAGAACTGGACCTGGGCCAAGACCCAGGCCATGTACAACATGGTGCGGGACTTCAAGCAGCGCGGCGTGCCGATCGACTGCGTCGGCTTCCAGTCGCACTTCAACAGCGGCAGCCCCTACAACAGCAACTTCCGCACCACCCTGCAGAACTTCGCCGCCCTCGGCGTCGACGTGGCCGTCACCGAACTCGACATCCAGGGCGCCTCGCCCACGACCTACGCCAACGTGGTCAACGACTGCCTGGCCGTCTCCCGCTGCCTCGGCGTCACCGTCTGGGGTGTGCGCGACAGCGACTCCTGGCGATCCGAGCAGACGCCGCTGCTGTTCAACAACGACGGCAGCAAGAAGTCCGCCTACACCTCCGTCCTCAACGCACTCAACGGCGGCGACTCCACAGAGCCCCCCGCGGACGGCGGACAGATCAAGGGCGTCGGCTCGGGCCGCTGCCTGGACGTGCCCAACGCCGGCACCGCCGACGGCACCCAGCTCCAGCTGTGGGACTGCCACAGCAACAGCAACCAGCAGTGGACGTACACCGACGCGGGTGAGCTCAGGGTCTACGGCGACAAGTGCCTGGACGCCGCCGGCACCGGCAACGGCGCCAAGGTCCAGATCTACAGCTGCTGGGGCGGCGACAACCAGAAGTGGCGCCTCAACTCCGACGGGTCCATCGTCGGCGTCCAGTCCGGCCTCTGCCTCGACGCCGTCGGAGCCGGCACCGCCAACGGCACCCTGATCCAGCTCTACTCCTGCTCGAACGGCAGCAACCAACGCTGGACCCGCACCTGATGGGACCTGCCACAAACGAACGGGCGCATCGATGAAGACCTACGGTGCGGCTTCCCCCGCACCTCCAGGAAGACATCGCTGATGGTCCCGGGTCGCCGCCATGGTGGCGGCGACCCTCGCGATCGGCATGCCCGCCGCGGTGAATCCGGCGCCCGCCGAGGCGGCGACGGTGGACACCAACGCCTGGTCGGCCGACCCGCGCGCCGTAGGCGGTGGACGTGCCGGAGGCGTCCACCGCCTTGCCGCTGTTGTGATCGACCAGGACGTCGCGGACTCCGGCGGCGGCTTCCACCGCCTCGATGCCCTGCATGAAGACACGGTGCTCGACGTGGCGGGAACTGCGACACGCTTCACGCGGTGGACTCCCGGAAACAGATCGACTCGACCCGTCATCGCTCGATCTCGCCCACCAAGCGGGACATCAGGAGCCCTTCTGAGCGGGCTCCAGGATCGCCACACGCTCCACGTGATGCGTCATCGGAAAGAATGTCGGCCTGAACGGGTCCCAGAAAAACCCTGGTCAGAGCCGTTTCTCAGCTCATCGTTCCTCATGAAGACGCCCAAAGCGTCAAATGAGCGTCAAGGCCGGCAGTCCGGGAGTCCCCTGCTTCCGCTGGAACCTCATGTCCCGGTCTTCAGACGTCCAGTCACAAGGGGGAGCTTCACGGCGGGGTCAGGGCGGTTGCCCGCGCCGCAGGCATTCGTGAGGGCACGGCGTCGCTCGTTGTGCGGGAACCCGAGTCCGGCCAGGCCCCGCTGGGGCGGGCTCGCCGAGCCGGCGGTGGTCATAAGAGCCTGGTCGAGCGCGATCCGGCCCCCTGCCGGATCAGTTCGGCAGAGCGCGCCTACGGATGGACTTGCACGTCCGGCGCAGCGGCAACACGGGGTCCCCCACGCACATCAGGCTCGACCAGAGACAGCAGCGCATCCCGCAGAGCGTCGGCGTCGCCGCTGCCGCCCTGAACCGGCCGCGCCTGACAACCGCCGGTGTGCCCCCGCGGTGTGCGGGCACGCCCCACCGCGCCGCTGGGTTCGCCGTTGTCATCGCGACAGCAGTGGCTACCCGGCTCCGAAGAGAGTCGCCAGGTCGACCAGGAGCAGATCGTCGCGGCCGGCCGCGGACTCGATCAGGTCCGGGTAGAAGCCGTGCAGGGAGAACAGGGCCAGGGTGGTGCCCGCGGTGTCGTACCCCTGGCCGGCGAGCAGGGTGCGGATGCGCTCCAGGCGTTGCAGGTCGCCGGTGCCGCGGCGGGCGGCGGTGGCCTTGGCCTCGCCGAGGAGGGCGATCCGGGCGCGGGGGGCCTGCGGGCGTTCACCCAGGGCCAGGGCGATGACGTCCACCTCGTGCTTGGTGCGGGCCACGGGGTCCGCCACTTCGGTGGTGCCGACCGGTCCTGGCAGGCTGCCGGGGAGGAGGGTGCGGGCGTAGCGGCGGGTGAAGGTGCGGGCGAGGTCCTCGAAGTGGGGGCCGAGGATCTTGGAGTTGAAGGTCGGCGCGGCGGCCTGCCACGCCTCTTCGGCGAAGCCCTGCTCGACGGTGGCCGCCTGCGGCAGGGTGACCAGCTGGTTGAAGCGGATGACGGGGTCGGCCAGGGTGATGACGGGGTGGCGGGGACGCAGGATGTCCTGCTCGCGCTGGATGTAGCCGGTGGACTCCAGGACGTCGAGCGGGTGGGTGACTGCGTTGCGCTGTCGTTCCAGTGCCGCGCCGATCCTGGTGGGGGTGGTGGCGCCCTGGGCGATCGCCGTGAGGATGTCGTAGTAGAGGGTGTGCTGGGTGATCCGCGGATCCTCGCGCAGCAGATACTCCGTCTCCGTGCGCGAGTACACCGCCCGCCCCGGGTCCAGGAGCGTCCGCGTCAGCCAGGAGACGAAGCCGTCGTTCGGGTGCGGGCGGGCCGCCACGGGGCGGTATCCGGGAGCGCCACCGAGGACGGCGTGCACCTGCAGGGCGGTCAGCGGGTCGTCGATCTGCCAGAACTCGCGTGCCGCCCGGTAGTCGAAGGCCCCCAGTCTCAGATCGATCACCGCACGGCCGCGCAACGGTTTCGTCCCCGACAGCAGTTCGTGCATGACGCTCATCGCGGACCCGCACAGGATCACCCGCGCTCCGGGGCCGGCCCCGGTGCCCCGCTGGCGCTCGTCGTAGAGCTGCTGCAGCAGGCCCGGAATTTCGGGAGAGTGCTGGAGGAGATACGGCAATTCGTCGATCACCAGCAGCGGAGTCCGCGAACGCGCGGTGACGTCGAGGGCGTTGGACAGGACCTCGCGCCAGTCGGTCAACCGCAGCGTGCCGGGCCGCAGACCCGCGTGGACCGCGATGGCGTCGCTGAACCTCTGGATCGCCGGCAGTCGCCCTTCCTCCCGCACCGCGGTGACGTACAGACCCACGACCCGCTCCGACAGCGCCTGCAGAAGATACGACTTCCCGTGCCGCCTGCGCCCCGACACGATCCCCAGACGCATCGCCGGATCCGGGTCCGTGACGAACTCGGACAGCAGACCCCACTCACGATCACGGTCGACCACGTCCCCGGGCTTGGCAAGCACGCTCTCGTCCACCGGAACTCCCCACCAGCCTGGATCGACCACAACATGTCTAAGTCTACTTAGACGGAATCCGTCCAGCTTGACTTTACTGTGCCCGACAGCAGAGATCACTGGCGGTGATCGTCGCAGAGCTGTGTCAGCGGCTCCCGACAATGCGGCCACGGGGCATGGCAACACACTGTTCCCGCCGGTCTCGCTGACGGGAGCGTCATATGAACGTCACGTCGGGCAGCGGTGACGTCCCACGCCGATCCAGCGTGAGAGGCGCGATACCTCCCGCCGCGCGTGCAAGGGCGGGAAGCCGAGGCTTTGGCACGGGAGACGACGGTCGAGCGGAGAACGGCTCCCAGACCGGTCACTCGCCGATATGCCGTCACGGTGAACCGGTGAGGAGAGGTCTTCTTGCAGGTCACGTGCGGGCGAAAGCCGCCTTGCGCAGCGCGGTGCGGGCAAGGGCCTCGGCCACATCAACACCTCGCGCCTGACCGGCGTTCTGTTCTGTGTAACAGACAGTGACAAGTGCGTGGTCCTTGCGTACCTGAATCACGGCTACTGGCGAGGACAGCCGCTCGACATCGTCGACGTAGCGGCGTCGCACGTACAGATACGCCTCGTCGCCGAGACTGCCGAGACGTCGTGACACCTGCACGGCCAGCGGGCTCAGACCGAAGTAGCTGCTCCTGGTGCTGTCGAACATCTGTGCCGCGGTTCTCACTCCACCACACTCAGGACACTCCGCATCGAGGTACTGAGCGGTGACGGAGCCCGGTCGTCGGGAGATTCCCGGACGCCTGCGCGGCAGGGGTGCCTATGCCTTGCGTACGGCGTTCAGGCAGCGGGCGGCATGGGCGTGCAGGGCGTCGGTGAGTTCGGGTGGTGCGTCGGTGAGAGTGAAATCGGCGTCGACCGAGGTGATCATCCAGGCGAGGTCACGGGGGTTGTCGGCGCCCAGGTGCAGTAGGCAGCTGTCATCGTCGACGGGTTCGACGACGCCCATGCCGGGCCAGATGCGGTCGGTGACCGCTGCGGCGGACTCGTGCAGGGTGATGGTGGCCTGGAACGGCCAGGTCCGCGATGACAGCTGGTGGGCCAGATAGGTGGCCACGTCGGTGTCGGGGAGTTCGCGGGGGGTGAACCGCGGTCCAGTCGGCGTGCGCGGAGTGAGTCTGTCGACGCGGAAGGTGCGCCAGTCGGTGCGGTCGGTGTCCCAGGCGACCAGGTACCAGTGGCGGTCGAAGCTGACGAGACTGTGCGGCTCGACCAAGCGCGTGCTGCGGCTGCGGCGAGGGCTGACGTAGTCGAAGCGCAGGCGCTCGCGCCGGCGGCACGCCTCTGCGATGGCCATGAGGGTGTCCGCGGAGACCTTGGGAGTCGGGGCTGCGCCGGCCCGGACAGTAGCGGTGTGCAGGGTGCTCACTCGGTACCGCAGCCGGGGTGGGAGCATCTGCTCGAGCTTGGCGAGCGCGCGCATCGAGGACCCTTCGATGCCGGCGACCGAGCCACCGGCCGCCGTGCGCAGGCCGACGACGACGGCGACAGCCTCGTCGTCGTCGAACAGCAGTGGCGGCAGCGTGGTCCCGGCCCCGAGCCGGTAGCCCGCAGTGCCCTGGGTGGCGTGCAGACTGGCTGACCGCCACCGCCGCCTCAGCAGCCCAGGTCTACTACGAGGAGATGTCCGCGAGCACCTGGGGCGAAGCCGCAGCCGACGACTGGACTGCCCCCGGCACGGCGCACGACGCCGGGTGGAGCGACGGTCAGGACGACTGGTCAGCCGGTCCACAGGGGACCGTGCCCACCGCCGTGCTGCTCTCCGCCCACGATGTGACCATTCGCCGCTGGGCCGAACGCGACCACAACATCGTGCGGTGGACCGAACTCGACCGTGGCGGCCACTTCCTCGCGATGGAAGCCCCGGAACTGCTCGTCGGCGACGTCCGCGAGTTCTTCGGCAAGGTGCGCTGACAGGGAGGGGCCATCCCTTCCTGGGTGTCCGTGCCGCCGCGGTCAATTCGTTCAGGGGCGCAGGGACAGTGGTCGGCTGTCTTGTGATGATCGACGGTCGGGTCGGTTCATGCCTGGAACTCGGTGAGGTCGATGGCGTGAACGCGCAGTGGGTAGCCGTACACCGGGTGGGCCGTCTCCCGCTCGGGCGCCATGCCGAGCTTGCGGATGACGTTCTCGGAGGCGTTGTCCCCTACCCGGCTGATGCTGATGACACGGTCCAGGCCGCGGTCCTGGAGTGCGAACTCCAGTGTGGCGTGCGCGGCTTCGGACGCGTATCCCTGGCCCCAGAACGGTGACCCGAGCCGCCAGCCGATCGCCACGGCGGGCATCACCTCCGGCAGGAACGCGGGCACGGACAGCCCCGTGAAACCGATCAGTTCACCCGAGGCCAGCAGCTCGACGGCGAAGAGTCCAAAGCCCTCCTCGTCCCACTCCTCCTCCCACCGCTCGATGTCCTCGGCCGTACGGTCCAGGTCGCGCACCGAGCCGTCGTCGATCCATCGCATGACCCGTGGGTCCGCGTTGATGTCCGCCATCGGCGCGAGGTCGTCGTCGTGCCAGCTGCGGAGGAGAAGACGGGGTGTGCGGATCTCTGTCATGCGCCCATCCTGCCGAACCGAATGCGCGGCGCGGGAACATGGGTATCTGCTGGTGCCGGACTCTCTGGGCACCAGCCGTCTGCTGCGCGACGGCGTCTGATGCGCAACGCCTCGTCGCCCTTACCACATGTGGCCAACGGAAGTCTTCTCTCCGTTTCGCCGGTGTGGCTGGTTATGATCGGTACCTCACGTCGCGTCAAAGCCGAACCGGACTTCCCCCATTCCTGAACTCAGGACTGCGTCTGGTCTCGGCGGTCGGGCCGTCCCCACTGGTTCCCCGCTCTCCGAGGACTGATGTCTCCCATAGAACCCGAAGGCACACGAGGGCAGCCGGCGACTCGTCGGCGGCGTACTCTGCGCCTGCGTACGCTGCTCATTTGGCTGGCGATCGTCCCCATTCTGGCGATGAGTGCCCAAGTGGTCATGACCGCACAGCCGCTGGTGCACCAGTCAAAGCAACTGCGCGCTGATGTGGCAGTCGGTGAGCGGACCGATGTATCCCTGACCAGGCTGATGGTCGAACTGCAGGCTGAGCGGACGATGACCGCCACACGGTGGGCGAGCGGCTCCGTGTCCGAGGAAGGGCTGCGCGAGCAGCGCGCGGCCACGGACCGGACCGCGGACGAGTTCCGCCGGGCGGCGGACGGAGCTCTGGCGGCGACCGGGCGCGAGGACGATCAGTACGTCGCGGAGCTGAAGCACGGCCTCGCGGATCTGGCCGCGTTCCGCGAGCGTGCGGACGCCCGCAGCGGGGACGCGGATCGGACGATCGGCTACTACTCCGACCTCGTCGACCGCATCATCCGGGTTTACCAGAACGAGTTCAGCCATGCGGAAGACGCCGAGCTCATCCAGGAGAGCGGCCTGGTCGTCACGGTGTTCACGGTGTCCGAGATGGTGGCGCGCGAGACCACCATCCTCGCCATGGCCGGGCCGTCCAGGCGTCTGAGCCCTTCCGGGTTCGCCGAATTCGTCAACTCCGTCGGCTCCCAGCGGTACCAGTACGACGAGTGGGTCGCGCCGTATCTGACGGCCGAGGACAAAGCGGCCTACGACCAGGTCTTCGCCTCGGACGGCTGGAAGACGAAGGTCCGCGTCGAGGACGCGGTCATCTCCGATCACCGGAACACCGCGTCCGGCATCGAGCTGCCCAAGGAAGCTGACGCCTGGCAGGCCGCGTACGACGAGTTCGCACCGCGCCTTGCCGCGCTCAACGCGGAACAGGGGCGAGCACTGCTCGTGCACGCCGACGCCAAGGCCACGCAGCTGGAGAACGGGGTCATCTGGCTGATCGTCGGAAACGGCGCGGCCGTCTTCGCCGTCGCGGCCGTCATCGTGCTCACCACGCGCTCCGTGCTGCGCCGCCTGCGCGGTCTGCACCAACGTACGGTGGCCGTTGCCGAGGACACGCTGCCGGATGTCGTTGCCCGGCTCCAGCGCGGGCAGCCCGTCGACGACGATGCGCTGCCCGCCGTGAGCGGAGACCGGGACGAGGTCGGACGTATCAGCGACGCGTTCGCCCGGGTCGTCTCCGTATCCGTCGACGGGCATGCGCGGCTCGCGGCCGAGCGTCAGGGTTTCGGTATGTTCGCCGCGGGCATCGCCTCGCGCACCGGAAACCTGGTCAGCCGCCAGTTGACCCTCACCGACGAACTGCAGGACGCCTTCGGGCACGACGAGGAGCTTCTCGCCCGGTTGATGCGATCCGACCAGTTGACGGTGGGTATGCGGCGGCAGATCGAGAACCTGCTCATCCTGGCAGGTGGGGAGATCCCCGATCCGCACACCGAGCCCATGCGCGTCGCCGACCTGCTGCGCGAAGCCGCCGCGGAAGTCGAGGACTTCCGGCGGATCGAGCGCCAGGCCCTGGACGAGATCAGCGTGGTACCGCGGGTGATCAGCGAGATCAGCCACCTCCTGGCAGAACTCCTCGACAACGCCACCCGGTTCTCCCCGCCGCAGTCGAAGGTGGTCGTCCGTGCCGAACTGGTGACAGACGGGCTGCTGGTCGACATCGAGGACCGCGGGCCTCGGGTGACCGCCGCAACCTACGAGGAGATGAACGGGCGTCTGCACTCGGCCCCGCCGTATTCCGTCCTGGCGGAGAACGCGCACCGGCTCGGACTCTTCGTGGTCGGCCACATCGCCGAACAGCTCGGGGCCACAGTGACGCTGCGCCGCTCGGTATACGGGGGGACGTCGGCCGTGGTGATCCTTCCCAAGGAACTCCTTGTGCCGACCGAACCGGTCCGGGCGGGAAAGGAAGCGCCGCGCGCGGCGGCGATGCCCGCCCCGGCACCGGGCCCGTTCGACGAACGCAAGCCCGAACTGGTCCTGCACGCGAAGACCGGGTCGGCCGGCCGTAGGACGCCGGAGCGATTGCCCGAGCGGCCGGTGGAGAGCAAGCCGTCGGTTCCTTCCCCGACACGGAACGGTGACGCGAAGCCGGCCCTCCCCGAGCGGGTCCCACAGGCCCATATCGCCGAGCAGCTCCGCGCGCCACACGCACCGGAGACTGCCGTCCACCAGGACGCGGCGACACCCGAGGAAGTGGCCGACGCCTGGGCGGACTACGAACACGGGACTCAGACAGTGGAAGAAGAACTCCGACAGGATCAGCCATGACGACAACGAACGACATGATCTACAGCGTCCTGGACAACAACCTGAGCAGGATCGCCGGCATCCAGGGAGCCGTGCTCCTGTCCAACGACGGGATCAAGCTCAGCTCGTACGAGCTGGAACGGGACCAGGCGGAGCGCATAGCCGCCGCGTCCTCCGGTATCGCTTCCACGATGAAGGCGATATCCAGGGAGGTCGACGGCGGCCGGGTGATCCGCCAACTGGTCGAGATGGACGACTGCTATCTCTGCATCGTCGGGTGCGGGGAGGGCAGCACGCTCATCGTGGTGACCTCCCGCAAGGCGCGGCTGGGGGAGCTGGGCGGTGAAGCCGTGCGCACCGCCCAGGCGCTCGGAGAGTGGCTGAGCACGCCTGATCGCGGCCAGGCACAGCCGTCGTAATGGCGGACGAGCCCAGGCCGCGAGAGGGAGGCCACCGCCGGACGCGGCTGTACGCGCTGACCGATGGACGTACGGCGGCTGCGCACACCGCCCTCACCATGGACACCACGATCACGGCCGTGGCCGTCGCCGACGGCCACGGCGGCCTGCCCAGCGAGTGGCAGGCCATCCTCGCGATGTGCTCGCCTCCGGGCGGCCTGGCGGTCGCCGAGATCGCGGCGCGCATGCACATCCGCCTCACTCCCATGACGCTTCTTCTCGGCGAACTCGCGGATCGAGGGCTGATCGAGCACCGGCCACCCCTGGAAGGGGCCGAGACCACCAATGTCCACCTGCTCATGAGAATCAGGGACAACCTTGCCCGGATATGACACCCCTGCCCAGGAAGCGGCCCCCGTCAAGATCCTCATCGCTGGGGGATTCGGTGTCGGCAAGACGACCCTGGTCGAGACGGTCTCCGAGATCGAGCCGTTGCGCACCGAGGAACGGCTGACGAGCGCGGGCGTCGGCATCGACGACCTCAACGGCATCGAGTCCAAGGCGGTTACCACCGTCGCGATGGACTTCGGCCGCATCACCCTCACCGACGCACAGGTCGTGCTCTACCTGTTCGGCACACCTGGCCAGGAGCGCTTCTGGTTCATGTGGGACGACCTGCTGAACGGAGCACTCGGGGCGATTGTCCTTGTCGACACACGACGCCTCGACCGCAGTTTCCCGGCCGTCGACTTCTTCGAGAACCGAGGGCTTCCGTTCGTGGTCGCCGCGAACTGCTTCCACGGCGAACAGCTCTACACCGCCGAGGAGATCAGGGCGGCGCTGCATCTGCGTGACCCGAACACACCCGTCCACTTGCTCGACGCCCGCTCCCGTGACGACGCGCGCGGTGCGCTGCTCTCGCTCCTGGACATGCTCATCGCCAAAGCCGGGGGCGCGGCGACCGGCTGACTTCGGCCTGCCACGTGGTGGCGTGGAGGCTCACGACCGCGACCGTGGACCCGGTCCAGGCCGCCGCCGCGTCGGCCGTCGAGGAATGCCGGCCGGTACCGGCCCTCGTCCTCGTCCTCGAACCAGCCGTCGTCGAGGAACGCCTCTCGCGGCACGGCCCGGACAGCCGGCTCCCACCGGGCGCTGTGCAGAACCTGGCGCTGGGTCGTTCCCCGCGACAGGTTCTGGTACCGCCCCGCGCTCCGGTGAGCCGGGCGCCCGGCCCACGGCGGCATGGGACGGTGGCCGGGTCCGCCGTTCGGTGCGGCGGCCTGCCCGGGCTCGGGGGCTACGGCTCCGGTCGACGGTGCGCACTCGGACCAGACGGTCTTGCCGGGACCGACCCGGCCGCGGACACGCCATGCCCGGTGTCGCCCGCCTGCACAACCTCCTCCACGCCGCATAGACGCACCATCGCCTCCGCTGCCGTTTTCTGCTCCGCCGAAGGGCCCTTCGTGCGCACGGAGCGTCAAACGGGTGTCACGCCCAAGGGCCACGTCCTGGTCGGTCATTGCCGGGGAATTCACGACCCCTGCCAGTACAGCCAGCCGGGCCTCCACGGCCCAGGGGCCAGACCGCCCGATGAGCGAAGTGGTCAGTTGTCGGGTTCCTTCTTCGAGCGCCGAGGGGCGGCGGCCTGGGTGGGGCCGGCGCCGGCCTCGGTCTGCTGGGCGTACACGGCGTTCGTCACGAGCTCGCGCGCGTATGCGGCGTCCAGTCGGCCAGGGCGGAAGAGGATGCGGTACATGATCGGCGCCACGACACGGTCGATCAGCAGTTCCGTCTCGGGCACCGGCTCCCCCCGCCGCACCGCACGGGCCAACACGACGTCGATCTGCTCGGCGGCATACGCCGAACACTGACCGGCATGGGTTCCGTCGGGGTCGCCGAGCAGGGCGTCCCGGATGTAGGCGCGCCCGGGCGGCGAGGCCATCTCGTCGACGAACTGTTCCGCCCACGCGTCGAGATCGGCCCGCAGGCTTCCGAGATCGGCCGGATCCGTTTCCGGGCGCAGTCGTTCGACGGCCACGTCTGACAGGAGTTCCTGCAGGTCACCCCAACGACGGTAGATCGTGGAGGGGGTCACGCCCGCCCGAGTGGCCACCATCGGGACCGTGAGCGCGTCGCGGCCCACCTCCCCTACGAGTTCACGTACCGCGGCGTGGACGGACTCCTGTACGCGTGCGCTGCGCCCGCCGGGGCGGACCATGGGCTTGGGACTCATACGATCCACCTTAATGCGATTTTGTTGCTTCTAGGCGGTGGCCGGCGTCGGCGCCCCGCGGGGCCACGTGTCCGGGCGGCCGAGCACGGCGGACGCCCCTGCGGCGACGCGACCGCAGGCCGGCTGGAACGTCCGCCTTCCCTCAGGCAGCGAGGGGAGCGAGCCGCCCCGCGCCGGCCACCGACTCTTCGTAGACCCGGCCCACCCGGAGCACCGTCGCGTCGTGGAAGGGGCGCGCCATCAGCTGCATACCGATCGGCAGTCCGGCGCGGTCGTGACCGACCGGCAGCGTGAGGGCCGGGACGCCGGTGATGTTGGCCGGGGCACAGAGGCGGACGTAGCTGTCCGACACGGCCTCGGTCGTACCATCGGCCCACTCGACGGCTTCCTGGCCCGCCTCGGTGGCGGTCATCGGCACCGTCGGCGCGGCGAGGACGTCGATTCCGTCGAACATGCGAGCCCAGGCGTCTCGCATCATGGTGCGGGCCCGCTGGGCGCGGAGGTAGTCGCCCGCAGAGGTGAGTTCGCCGGCCTCCAGCAGGATGCGAACGTCCGCCGCGTACAGGTCGGGGGTGGCCCTCAGCGACCGCTCGTGGTAGGCGGTGGCCTCGGGAACCATCAGCCCCCACTGAACGGCCTGGACGTAACGCGCCATCGGGATCTCGACGTCGACGAGCTCCGCCCCCAGCTCCGCCAGCCGCTCGATCGCGCCGCGTACGGACTCCTCGACCTCGGGCGCGACCCGGTCGAAGTAGTGGTTTCGCGGTACGCCGACCTTCAGTCCTCGCAGGTCGCCTCCCGGGAAGCGGTCCAGCATCGGGCCGGACACGCTCGCCGGGTCGCGCGGGTCGTGGCCGGCGGTCGCCGACAGCACCAGCGCGGCGTCCTGGACGGTGCGGGTGAGAGGTCCCACGTGGTCCAGGGACCAGGACAGCGAGGTCACGCCTGTGCGTGGGACCAGGCCGTAGGTCGGCTTGAGGCCCACCATGCCGTTCAGAGCAGCGGGGACCCGGATGGAACCGCCCGTGTCCGTGCCCATGGCGAACGTCGCCTCGCCGGCGGCGACAGCTACCGCCGAGCCTCCGCTCGACCCGCCCGCGACCCGGCTGTGGTCCCAGGCGTTGTTCGTCTGCGGAGTGGTCAGGCCGTAGGCGAACTCGTGCGTGTGCGTCTTGCCCAGGAGGACGGCCCCGGCGGCGCCGAGCCGTTCGGCCACCCGGCTGTCGCGTTCCGCCACGTGCCCTGCCCGGACGTGCGAGCTCGCCGTGGTGGGCATCCCCTCCGCGTCGATCAGATCCTTGAGCGCCATGGGGATCCCGTGCAGTGGCCCGCGCGGTCCGCTTCCGGAGATCTCCCGTTCGGCGCGGACCGCTGCGGCCCGGGCCGCGTCGGCGGCGACGGTGACGTAGGCGCCCAGCCGTCCTTCGACGGCGGCGATACGGGCGAGCACCGATTCGGTGAGTTCGACGGGGGACAGCTCCCGTGCGCGCACCGCACGGGAGGCTTCGGTCAGCGACAGCTCAAACGGTTGCATCGGCGTTCCCCTGTCCGGCTCGGTAGGAGGACGCGGGAGGGGTCTCGCCGAAGTCGAGCTCGCGCAACGTGCTGATCACGGAGTGGATGTAGTTGGCCGTCATGGCCACCCCTTCGTGTCGGCCGCCCCCGAGGGGGAGCCCCGCCCGCAGCGCCCCTCGGGCTGCCTCTTGGGGGGTGAGTTCGCTGGTCATGGCTTCCTTCCGGATCTGTACGGCGCGACGGGCCGGGGCTGGTACAGGACCTCCGACCACCGCAAAAGCGAATCGTTTGCTTTAGTCGATCGTAGGACCTACGGTGACTTAAAGCAAACCAATCGCTTTTAGCACTGGAAGGACCCTCATGCAGAGCGTCCCTGCGGGCCTCGCGCCTCCCCGCACCTCGCCATCCGGACGCCTGCCGTTCGCCTTGCACGCCTCGATCCTGATCGCGCTGCTCGCCGCATCCAGCGCGCCGACCCCGCTGTACCCCCACTACCAGGCTCAGTGGCAGTTGTCGTCCCTCGACATCACCGTGGTCTTCAGCGCCTACGCCCTGGCGCTCCTGATCACACTGCTGACGACCGGAACCCTTTCCGACCATGTCGGACGCCGCCCCGTGCTCCTGGGCGCGCTCGCGGTCCAGGTCGCCTCCATGGCACTGTTCGCGACGGCCGACGGCCTGACCACTCTGATCAGCGCCCGCGTGCTGCAGGGCATCGCGACCGGCGCGGCGACCAGCGCAGCAGGTGCGGCTCTCCTCGACCTGGAAAACCCCGCCCGGCCGGGTCGCCCCGCTCTGGCCAACAGCATCGCACCGGTGACGGGCATGGCGGCCGGCGTCCTGGCAGCCACCCTCATGGTGCGCTTCGCCCCCGTTCCGACGATCACGGTGTACGCGGCCCTGATCGCCGTGTTCGCCGCGCAGGCCATCGCCCTGGTCTCGACGCCCGAGACCGTCCACCGCCGTCCCGGAGCACTGCGCTCGACGCGGCCCCACCTGGCGCTGCCGTCGGCGGCCGCCCACGCTCTCCTGCTCAACGGCGCCGGCGTCGTCGCCGTCTGGGCACTCGGCGGCTTCTACTCGTCCCTGGGACCGGGCTTCACCCGGCTCATCTCCCCCGGCGGGCCCGAATACGCCGGCGGCATGGTCTTCTTCACGCTGACGGCCGTCGCCGCCCCGACGGTGTACTTCACGCGCAGGATGCGTGCCGACGTCTCCGCTCTCCTCGGGAGCTGCGCGGTGATTCCGGCGGCCGTCCTGACCCTGGGTGCCCTCCATCTCGCCGGCCCCGTACTCCTCTTCGCCGGGGCGGCGCTGGCCGGGTTCGGCTTCGGAGCCGTCTCCCAGGGTGCGCTGCGCGCGGTCGTCGACTCGGTCCCGGCCCGGGAGAAAGGCGGCACGCTCGCCTCCTATTACGTACTCAGCTACCTGGCGATGAGTCTGCCCGCCATCGGCGCCGGCGCCCTCACCACCGGCTTCGGGCTGCGTGCGGCAGCACTGGCCTACGCCGGCTGCGTCGCCGTACTGGCGACCGTCGCAGTCGCGACGCTGACCGCGTCGCTGCGCGGTCGACGCCGGGCACCGTCCCCCGGCACCCACTCCCGCCCGGCGACGAGCGACTACACATCCGCCTCACCGGACACACCCGACACACCCGACACACCCGACACACCCGCTCCAGACATCATCTCCGTCCTCGCGACCCACAACAGGTAAGGAAAGTCGCCGTGTTCACCTCATCTCAAACGACCAAGTCCATCACTCCCCCCGCCTCTTCCTGGACGGTGGGCGACCACACCGTACGACGCATCGACGAAGTGGCCCTGCCCGCCCAGACCGGTCCGTGGCTGCTGCCCGGGGCAACCACCGACCTCGTGAGCCGGACTCCCTGGCTGAGCCCCCAATTCGCCGACGAACAAGGTGTCCTGCGCCTGGCGAGTCACAGCTTCGCCGTCGAGGTGGACGGCATGCGGGTGCTGGTGGACACCGGCATCGGAAACGGGAAGCGGCGCGCCAACCCCGCCTGGCACAACCTGAACAGCGACTACGAAACACGGCTACGGGCGGCGGGCTTCGCGCCGGAGAGCGTTGACCTCGTGGTCCTGACCCACCTCCACGCCGACCACGTGGGGTGGAACACGCGTGCCGAGGGCGACGCCTGGGTGCCCACCTTCCCGAACGCGCGCTATCTCACCTCACGCACCGAGTGGGACTACTGGGCGGGTGTCGACATGGAGGAGGCGCGTCGGCAGATGTTCCGGGACTCGGTCCATCCCGTCCGGGAAGCAGGTCTCTTCGACCTCATCGACGTCGCGGACGAGGGCACGGACGTCGCGCCGGGCATCCGCCTGCTGCCCACCCCCGGCCACACACCGGGGCAGGTGGCGGTGGAACTGAGCAGCCGTGGCGAGACCGCACTGGTCACCGGTGACAGCATCCACCACCCGGTCCAGATGGCGCATCCGGAGCTCTGCAGCTGCGTGGACATCGCTCCCGAACTCGCGGCCAGGACCCGGAACCAGGTGCTCGGCTCACTGGCCGGTACGTCAACTCTCCTGCTCGGGAGCCACTTCCCCCCGCCGACCGCCGGACACGTGCTACGCGAGGACGGCGGGTACCGACTGGTCCCGGCTCCCTCAGGGGCAACGCCCATCGGCGGCTGAAGCGGACCGGAGCACCCGGGACGTGCCGCGCACCGAGTCGCACCGAGTCCGTGCGGGTGACGTCCTGGACGTCCGCTACCGGACGGCCCGGGAGCGGCTATCAGACTCCTCCGGCATGCGCTCCGTCGTCACCGACGGGGCCGGACGACGTCATGACCGATCACCGGCTTGCGCCCTTTGCGTAAGCCGGATGTCGGCTGTCCCTCGTGGGCGACAGTCACGCCGACGCGTCGCGAACGAGGGCGACCTGCCGACCCCACTCGCCCATCGCCGACCGGGCAACGCGGCCCTGCTTCAGTCTCACCGGCCTTCGCGCATGGCTGGTGGGAGGCCCGGCGCGCTTCCCAGGCGAACGGGGAGCGGGTCCAAGGGGCGCTCGGTGATCTCTTCGACCAGGTGTTCATGATCCTCGAGGACTACTCGGTCGACCCCGGCCTCGCAGAACCCGGCGATCTCGACGACGCCGGACTCCAGACCGCCGTACGCGCCGCCTGGGAGGCGTTTCTTCAGGCAGAACCGGCCGGCGCCGGCAGTGAACGGGAGGTCAGGAATCATGAAAGGGCCGGCAGGCACCGGAGCGGCTGAACACCCTTGGGCGCTGCGGACTCGAGGTGACGGCGAAGGCTGCACCTGACGGCCCACCCGTGAACGCCGCACTCTCTGCGGTCAGCGGATTCGAGGTGCGGCCGTTGCTCCCATCGACGACGCCGACGCCGCGCTCTCCGAGAGTTCCGCCCGCAGTTTCGGGCGCTCCAGGCAGCCAGGGACCGGGCGGGCGTTCCGGTCACTCGCCCACGCCGTCCGCCCTCTGGCCTGCCGTTGTATGCCCGCTGTCACTTCTGGACCGCTCTGTGTCGGTGCCACCGTCTAGGATTTCTTCCGGGAACTCAGCCGGGCGGCCTGGGCCGCACCAGCAAGAATGCGACCGGCACGCAGGGACATGAGCTGACACGGGGCGGGAGCCAAATGGAGGATGGCCGGTGGACGACGGTCACCGAGTCCGAGTTCGAGCACGAGCGCCGCGGTCTTGAGGCCATCCGCAGGCTCCTGCCGAACGAGGAGCCTTGGCGTGCCTGGTCGAACTTCACCTTCACGGCGAACAGTGGGCACGTCCGCGAGATCGATCTCATGGTCACCGCGCCGGCCGGAGTGTTCCTGGTCGAGCTGAAGGACTGGCACGGGTCGGTGAGCGGCGGCGGCAACAGTTGGGTGCAGACGACACCCGGCGGTACCCAGCGCCGGCACGGCAATCCGTTGCATCTGACCAATCAGAAGGCCAAGGAGCTGGCGGGCCTGATCGGGAACGTCGTGGGGCGTGGCCCCGGACGACCGAGGATCTGGGTGGGTGAGGCGGTCTGTTTCACCGACGACAGGTTCCGGGTGAATCTGACGGGCGCCGACCTGAATGGCGTCTTCAAGATCAGGCAGCTGGTGGAGATGCTCGCCGTTCCGCCCAAGGATGCCCGGGGGCAGGTGACCGCCGGGGTCTCGCGCCAGGTCGACGCGGCCCTCAAGCAGCTCGGCATCGCGTCCGTCCGCCGTCGGCACGAGGTGGGGTCGTACCTCCTGGAGACGAAGTCGTTCGACTCCGGTCCGACCTGGGCCGACTACCTGGGGCGTCACACCCAGCTGCACGATCTGGCCCGGGTGCGGGTCTTCCTCAGCGAGCGGGGCGCTTCGGACACCGAGCGCGCCTCGGTGGAGAAGGCCGCCGCGCGTGAGGCCACGGTGCTCAGCCGGTTCCGGCACCCGGGTGCCGTCCAGCTGAAGAGCTACCTGCCGTCGGGACATCCCGCAGGCCCGACGATCCTCTTCGACTACCACCCGGAGACCCTCAGGCTCGACGACTACCTGGTGGAGCACGGCGAGCTCCTCGGCCTGCCCGGCCGTCTCGCGCTGGTCCGCCAGCTCGCCGAGACGCTCCGTTCCGCGCACTCCAACCGGCTCCATCACCGCACGCTGTCGGCGCACGCGGTGCACGTGATCCCGCGCAACCGCGGTCCGCGCGGGCGCGAACTGGGCGAGGAGCAGCGCTGGCTGAGCCCCCGGCTGCAGATCGCGGACTGGCAGATCGCCTCCGGGCAGAGCGCCAGTCAGGGCAAGCCGCTGACGCTGGCCACCTCCCATGTGTCCGGTCTGCACGTCTCCCAGCAGGCCGACCCGTATCTGGCGCCCGAGCTGCGGATCCCGAAGGCGGACCCGGTCCGGCTCGATGTGTACGGGCTCGGCGTTCTCACGTACCTCCTCATCACCGGGCAGGCGCCGGGTGCGACCCAGGGTGAGGTCCTGTCCCGCCTGGAGGCGGGTGAGACGCTCGCCCCGAGCGCGCTGGTGGACGGCCTCAATCCCGACATCGACGACCTGGTGGAGGCGTCCACCGCGTACGAGCCGAGCCGCCGTCTTTCCACGGTCGACGACTTCCTGGAGATGCTGGAATTCGTCGAGGAGGCGTTCGCCGAGAAGGACGCCGCGGGTGGAGAGTCGGCTGTAGGCGCTTCTCCGGCGTCGGAGGCCGGTGGAGGACAGACCGAGCCGGAGAAGGACCCGCTGGAAGCGGTGGCCGGTGATGTGTTCGCCGGGCGCTGGGAGATCGTGCGCCGTCTCGGCACGGGCTCGACGTCGCGTGCGTTCCTGGTCCGTGACCTGGCCGGCGAGCCCCGTCGTAGCGGAAGCCTGCCGGTAGCGGTGCTCAAGGTCGCGCTCAGCGAGGCGAAGCACGTGGTGCTCGACCGGGAGGCCGATGTCCTGGGCCGGATCCACCGGGATTCCAGCATCATCGCGCTGTACGAGCGGGAGCCGCTGACCCTCGCGGGCCGCAGGGTGCTCGCTCTGGAGTACGTGGGCGACAGCCGCGCACTGGACACGGAGGGCACGGGCAAGGCCGCACGCAGACGCGAGGACACCGTCGCCCGTCAGCTGCGGGACTACGGCCGCCTCCGTATGGACCAGCTGGAGACGTACGGAAAGTACCTGTTCGGCGCGGTGGAGCACCTGGAGGCGGAGGGCATCTGGCACAGGGACCTGAAGCCGGACAACATCGCGATCCGGATCCGTCCCAACGGCACCCGCCAGCTCGTGATGATCGACTTCTCGCTCGCCGGATACCCCGCGAAGGAGATCGAGGCAGGCACCGAAGGCTATCTCGACCCCTTCGTCGGAATCATCACGCGCGGTTCGTACGACGGCCACGCCGAGCGGTACGCGCTGGCCGTCACGCTGCACGAGATGGCGTCCCGCGAGCTGCCCCGCTGGGGCGACGGCTCGGTCACGCCCCGGCAGACCGATCCCAAGGAGTGGCCGTACCCGCAGCTGGCTGCCGACGCCTTCGACGACCCCGTACGGGACGGCCTGGTGGCCTTCTTCCGCAAGGCCCTGGCCCGGGACGTGAAGGACCGCTTCCCGGACCTGAAGCCGATGGAGCGCGCCTGGAACGCGATCTTCCTGGACGCCCAGCGGACGACCGCTCCGAGCTCCGGGCACGGCAACAAGGTGGTGGCGGTAGAAAGCACTGCGCCGCGGATCGGGCAAGGCGACGACGAGACCTCGGCCGAGGAGATTCGCGACGAGCAGGCGGAGCGGGCCGACCGTTCCACACCGCTGTCGGTGGCGGGTCTGACCCTTGCGGCGCAGTCCCAACTGTTCGACCTGGGCCTGAACACCGTGGGGGACGTCCTCGACTACTCGGCGCGGAAGTTCCTGACCGCACCGGGCATGGGCGCCCGGACCCGCACGGAGATCCAGAACCGGCAGAAGCAGTGGAACCTTCGACTCGGCAGAACACCGGCGCCGATGAGCAAGGAGGCGCTCAAGGCCGCCCGCGAGGAGGCCACCGAGCTGGAGCGGGCGGCCGCCGAATCGGTCGCGGCGGACGGCGGCGACACCGGCCTGGAGGTACTGCGCGCACTGAGTCTGGACGCCCTCGCTTCCCGCCTGGTGCCGCGTCCCTCGGGCGGCAACGCCCGTTCCAACACGAAGGAGCGTGAGGCCGTCCGACTGCTGCTCCGGCTTCCCGACGAGAACGGCGACCTGCCCGAGGGGCTGCCCTGGGTCCGGCAGGCGGACGTCGCCAAGGTCCTTGGCCTCACCGTGGGCCGCATCCCGCAGATCGTGAAGAAGGCGCGCGAGCGCTGGTACAACGATCTCGCGCTGAAGCTGCTGAGCGAGCAGGTGATCGAGCTGGTCGCCGAGCGCGGCCGGGTCGTGCCGGTGCTCGAACTCGCCGACGCGCTGCTCGCCCAGCGAGGCAGCAAGGTGGCGAAGCGTCGGGACCGGCGTGCGCTGGCGCTGTCGCTGCTGCGTGCGGTGGTGGAGCGGGAGCAGTTCCGGGAGCAGTACGAGGAGACGCCGCCGCGGTTCCGCTACTTCCACGCCCGGCTGCCCAAGGGCGCCGACCCGGTGCTCGGACTGATCGTCATCGACGTCCGCGACGGGGAGGACAGTGACGACGGGGCGGACACCCCGACCTTGCCGGCCCTCCGGGAGTACGCGCTCAAGCTGGGCGCGCAGGCGGACGAGCTGGCGAGCCTGGAGTCCCTGCCGACGGCGAGTACGGTCCTCACCAAGCTGGCCGCGATCCGGCAGCCGCCGGGGACGCTCGGCTGGGACGAGCGGCGGACGGCCGAGATCGCGGTCGCGGCTTCCCCGGGGGCCGCGCTCACGCCCCGCCTGGAGATCTACCCACGCGATCTGGACCTCGTACGCGCACTGCGGATCACCCAGGCCGGTGTGGTCGCCGTGCAGCCGGGTGTCGAGGAGGAGCGCCAGCCGGGGCTCACCGTCGACGCTCTGCACAAGCGGGTCGCGACCCGCTTCCCGGAGTTGGGCGAGGATCCGCTGGTGCCGCGCGAGCTGCCGACGGGCAGCGCGCTGGTGCGGTTGCTGAAGCAGGCCGGCTTCGAGCTGAAGCTGGCGACCCGCTACGACAAGACGCTCCGGCTCGTTCCGGACCGGCCCGCCGGGGAGTTCACCAGCGGGCTGACGTCCGCGAGCTGGGGTGTCGCGGCCTCGGCGGCGCGGCGGTCCGCGCCGACGCAGTACGACGCGGACGCGGCGGTCGCGGCGGCGGTGAAGGCCGAGCAGCGGCTCGTGCACTCGGCGGGGCAGGACGGTTTCCGGGTCCTGACCGTGCCGCACCAGGGTGCGGAGACGGCGGTACGACGGCTGTCCGGCCAGCCGTACGGGGCCGCTGTCGTCTCGCTGACCGGGCTGTTCCTGGCCGAGCTGCGCGGCGTGATCGCCGAGGCGGCCAAGCCGACCTGGGAGACCGTCCTCAAGGCGGACGCCGCCGAGGCGGGCACGCGGCCCCACCAGCAGTTGCGGGTCCGTACGGACAAGGCGTGGGGGCGCGTCGAGCCGCTCCTGCGCGAGCGGCTGGCTCAGGCCGGCGGTCCGCTGCTCCTCACCGACACGGCGGCACTCGCCCGCTACGACGCGTTCGACCTCCTGGGCCGCCTCGCGGAGGAATCCCGGCAGGGCGGCACCCCGCTGTGGCTGCTCGTCGCCCAGTCCGACCCGGCCCGCGCGCCGAGGCTGGCCGGGCAGAGTGTTCCGTACCAGGCCGGGTTCGACGAGTGGATCGTCGTGCCGGACGCGTGGGTGGCGCGGAAGCATCTGGTGCCGGACGTCGTCTGACGTACGGCTGATTGTCGCCTCTTCTCTCCGCCTTCTCGTCCTCGTCTCCTTCTCGTCTCGCTTTTCAGTCACAACTTCGGGAGCAGTCCGTGATCGACCGCAAGAGCCTCCTCAGCGACCTGCAGAAGCAGGTCAAGGCGGCAGAGACCGACCTGGACGCGCAGGTCAAGGCCGTTCCCGAGGTCGGGGAGCGTCTGCGGAGCGAGTACGACCAGGCGAAGAAGCTGGGGCGGACGGCGGCGACCTGGAACAGCTGGCTCGGGGAGCGGGTCACGCAGGTCGCGGTGGCGTGGGTGCTCGGCACGGTCTTCGTCCGGTTCAGCGAGGACAACCGGCTGATCGCGGAGCCGTACATCACGGCGCCGGATGTGGCGGGGCGGGAGGTCGCCCAGGCGCGGTACGAGGAGTACATGGCGAAGGACGCCGACCCGACGTACCGCGGGTGGCTGGAGACGGCGTTTGCGGAGCTGGGGGCGGGGCAGGCGGGGCGGTTGCTGTTCGACCGGGACCACAATCCGCTGTACCAGATTCCGCTGTCGCATGACGGGGCGGGCGCGCTGCTGGCGTTCTGGCGGCAGCAGAAGTCGGTGGCGTCGGAGGCGGACGACGGCTCCGGCAACACGTCGGCCGCGTCCGTGCTGGTGCACGACTTCACCGACCCGCTGAGCGAGGACGGCACGGAGGGCTGGGACACCCGATTCCTGGGCGACCTTTACCAGGACCTGAGCGAGGCGGCGCGGAAGACGTACGCGCTGTTGCAGACGCCGGAGTTCGTGGAGGAGTTCATCCTCGACCGGACGATGACGCCTGCGGTGCGGGAGTTCGGCTTCGAAGAGCTGAAGATGATCGACCCGACGTGCGGGTCGGGGCACTTTGTGCTGGGCGCGTTTCGGCGGCTGGTGCGGCTGTGGGCCGAGGACCGGCCGGAGGTCGGCTCGTACGAGCGGGTGCGGGCGGCGCTGGAGTCGGTGCATGGGGTGGACCTGAACCCGTTCGCGGTGGCGGTGGCGCGGTTCCGGTTGCTCGTTGCGGCGATGGCGGCGAGTGGGCTGCGGACGTTTGGGGCGGCTCGGGAGTACGAGTGGCCGATTCAGCTGGCGGTGGGCGACTCGCTGTTGCCTACGGAGCACCGGCAGCAGGGTCTGTTCAGCGACGAGGAACTGAATCTTAGCGACGAGGGCAGGGGCGGGGCTGGTGCAGAGTCGGGCAACGCCGAGCCCCCGTACTACGCGCTAAGCACCGAGGACCTCTTCGAGTACCCGCACATCCTGCGACGCGGCTCGTATCACGTAGTCGTGGGTAATCCGCCCTACATCACGGTCAAGGATAGGACACTCAACCAAAAATACCGCGACCTGTACGACGCGTGCACCGGAAAGTACGCGCTGTCCGTCCCGTTCGCCCAACGATTCTTCGAACTCGCTATGCGGGGCAACGAGAAAACCGGGCACGGATACGGCATGGTCGGCCAGATCACGGCGAACTCTTTCATGAAGCGGGAGTTTGGGACTGAGCTGATCGAAAGTTTTTTCCGGGATCAGGTCGAACTAACAGAAGTCATCGACACATCAGGTGCATTCATCCCCGGACATGGGACACCGACGGTAATTCTCGTTGGGCGCCCACTGGATCACACAGGACCTCGCCGGTCAACGATCCGCACAGTGCGGAGCGTGCAGGGAGAGCCTTCAGCGCCAGACAACGCCGAACACGGCCTTGTCTGGCAAGCGATCGTGAACCAGGTCGAACAGACCGGTAGCACGGGGCAGTGGGTGTCAGTAGACGACCTGGAGCGACGCAGGTACTTCGGGAAGCAGCCATGGATCCTAACTGATGGCGGGTTGGAGCTCAATGAATCCATCGAGGCTTCGGCACCTACACGCTTGCGGAGCGCTCTATCTCGCCCAATTGGGTTCGCCAGCTTCCCCGGCCAGGATGATGCATTCATCAGCACACCCGACGCCCTGCGCCGCAATGGAATTTCTGGTTCCGTAGCACGCGACTTCGTCACCGGCTCAGTGGTACGAGACTGGTCGGAGAATTGCATCGAGTCTGCAATCACCCCGTACGCTGCGGACCTGAAGCCCCTCCCGTGGGACGAGCACACTCCCTGGGGGCGAGTCTTGTGGCCGCTGCGATCACAACTGAAATCAACGAAGGACTTCGACGGTAATTCTCATGCTGACACAGGAAAGGAGTGGTGGGCGTGGTACAGATGGGTTCCTGAGCGATACTCCACCCCCTTGTCGTTGACGTTCGCCTCGGTGGCGACGCACAACCAATTTGCTCTGGATCGCGGCGGCAGCGTCTTCAACAGGCACGCACCAGTGATTAAGCTGCAGGGTGGGGCATCCGAGGAGGAGCATGTACGACTGCTCGGACTGCTTAACAGCTCCACGGCCGGGTTCTGGCTCAAGATGGTAAGCCACAGCAAGGGAACCGAGGGGCACCAGTCCGGCATCAAAACTGAACTATGGGAGCAATTTTACGAGTTCACTGGAACAAAGCTCCAGGAGTTCCCTCTACCCACCGAATTCCCGAGTTCCCTTGCCTCCGAGCTCGACGCCCTCGCCCGTCGGCTCTCCGCCTCGACCCCGGCTACCCTCGCCGCCGAGTCCGTCCCCACTGCCCCCGCCCTCCGCGACGCCCACGCGCGCTGCACCTCCGCTCGCGCCCGCATGATCGCGCTCCAGGAGGAGCTGGACTGGCAGGTGTACTCGCTCTACAACCTGCACTCCGAGGACCTTCGCCTCCCCAATACCCACAACGTGCCCGGACTCGACCTCGGCGAGCGCGCCTTCGAGATCGTGCTCGCGCGGCGCATCGAAGCCGGCGAGGCAAGCGACGAATGGTTCAAGCGGCACGGGTCCAAGCCCATCTCCACCATCCCCTCCCACTGGCCCGCCGAATATCGGACCCTGGTCCAGAAGCGGATCGATGTCATCGAGTCAAACCGCGCCATCGGCATGGTCGAACGCCCCGAGTACAAACGCCGTTGGGCCACCGAGGGCTGGGACTCGATGCGGCAGAAGGCACTGAAGTCCTGGCTGCTCGACCGCATCGAGGACCGCTCCTACTGGTTCGACGCGAACGGCAACCCCACCGTCACCACCCTCGCCCGTCTCACCGAGGCCCTCTCCGCCGACGACGACTTCACCTCCGTCGCCGACCTCTACGCCCCCCGGCAGGACCTCGCCAAGACCGTCCGCGACCTGCTCTCCGAGGAGCACGTCCCCTTCGTATCGGCCCTCCGGTACAAGCCCGCCGCGCTCAAGAAGCGAGCCGACTGGGAGCACGTCTGGGATCTCCAGCGCGAGGAGGACGCCGCGCCGGACGAGCCCGCCAAGCGGAAGATCCGGGAGCGGACGCCCGTACCGCCGAAGTACACGTCGGCCGACTTCCTCAAGCCCAGCTACTGGCGCGCCCGCGGCAAGCTCGACGTACCCAAGGAGCGGTTCGTCTCATACGGCACGGTCAACGCGCAGTCGCCCGAGCTGTATGGGTGGGCCGGCTGGGACCACCTGGAGCAGGCGCTCGCGCTCGCCTCGTACATCCAGACCGCCGGTCTTGGCAGCGAGGAGATCGTGCCGTTCCTGGCCGGGCTGCTTGAGCTTCAGCCCTGGCTGGACCAGTGGTACGGGGAGTACGACGCCGAGTTCGGCGCCTCCCCCGCCGCCGAGATCCTCGCCTTCCGACAGCAGAAGCAGGGCGAACTCGGCCTGACCGACAACGCCTTGCGTGCCTGGCGTCCCGCACCCGCCACCCGCGCGAAGAAGGCCGCCGCCCCGAAGAAGAAGGCAGCGGCCTCCGCAGAGTCCGACTGAGCAGCGCGTCTGTGAGGTGGCTGATCTGCCGCCTCACAGACGACAGTCAGGAACCCGACACGTGCGCGGTGAAAGCCGCCCAGGCGCCGGGGGCAACGGCGAACGAGTCGCGGCCGAGATCCTTGGAGTCCCGCACGTGGACCGCTTCGGCGTCCAGCGCGACCTCGATGCAGTTGTCGCCACCGCTGCCGCTGTAGCTGCTCTTGACCCAGTCAAGTTCGGTGCTCATAGCGCTCCTCGAATCTGCTTCAGCAGGCCGACTGTGGCCTCGTGGCTCAGCGCCTGTGAGCGCATCTTGCCATAGCGCTGAAGCATGGCACTGACCACTTTCGGGTCGGCCATGAGAGTACTGCCGTCGTGACCTTCGACGTACCCGAACCAGCTGTTGGACGAGGTCTCGGCGAGGTACATCTGGCCGTCGATGCCCGAGTGGTCATGCTGCTTGAGTGCCATGACGAGGATTTCTACGTTGCGTCGACGGCCTTGCGTCAGCAGGTTGTCAATGAGGGCGGAAGTCACCTGAGGCCCTCCCAACTGGCGCTCCAGGACAGCTTGCTCGACAAGGAACGAGAACGAGGTGTTGGGCCGCGCGGCCAAGAGCTCCTGTCGTTCGAGGCGTGCAGCAACCTGCTGTTCGAACTGCTGCTCCGACAAGGGCGGCAGCCGTCGATCGAAGACGGCCCGGATGTATCCCTCGGTCTGCAACAACCCCGGAACCCCCCGGCACTCATACGCGTACAGCGTGATCGCCTCTTCCTCGATCCCCGCCCACTGCAGGAACCAGGACGCCAGCCCCGCCTTCCTCCGCAGGCTCTTCGCCGCTGCCGCGAGGACCTTGCCCGCGACGGGCCCCAGCGCCTCCTCCGCCCTCCCGGGCAGTGCCTCCGGCGGGAACCGCTTGCCCTGCTCGATCTTCGCGACGTACGCCGCCGAATACCGCACCCTGGCCGCGAACACCTCCTGCGTGAGCCCTCCCGCCTCCCGCAGCGCCTTCAAGACGGCCCCGAACGTCTTGAGACTGTCCGACAGTTCGGGTTCACCACACGCCGCCGTACCGCTGCCGTCCTGGTCCGCCGTCATCGCCGCCCCGCTTTCCGTGCTCTGTGCCTTGCGCCCCGTACGTCGCGTCGGCCAACCTGCCCATGATTACGGTGCGTCACCCACCCAGTCCAGTGCGTGAACAAGTACAGATCGATCTGTATGGGTGCCGTTCCTGTCGGCACGGCGGGCGCGGCCGGAAGGCTGGGCTCATGACGACATCGCAGGTCGGACCACCCCTGGCCGTCCAAGAGTCCACGCACACCTTCCCCTCCACCCGCCTCGGCGCGAGCCTCGCCCGCCGGGCCGCCGTGGCCCGGCTCGACGACTGGGGCGTCCCGCCCGGCAGCCCGCTCTCCGACACCGTTGCCCTCCTCGTCGCCGAGCTCGCGGCCAACGCAGCCCGCCACGGCCGCGTACCGGGACGGAACTTCGAGCTTCGCCTCCTCCACCAGCAGGCGCGTACGACCGTGGTCGTACGTGTGGAGGTGTCCGACACGCACCCGCGACGGCCCGACCCCACGACGGTCACCATGGCCGACCCGGACGCCGACGGCGGGCGGGGACTCGCCCTCGTGGCGGCCGTCGCCGACGACTGGGGCGTCGAGGACCGCACCGGCCCCGGCAAGACCGTATGGGCGCAGACCGGGTCGGCCGAGCCGCAGCAGGAGGAACGGGAGAGCCGGACAGAATCTGGCCCTCCTGGTGTCAGTGCCGCCCATTACGATTGATCGGGCAGCTCATCTGATCGAGCTGAAGGACCGGCCGGGCGAGGAGCATCACAGACACATGGCGTTCATGAGCAGGAACACCCCCCGTCCCGAGGACCGGCCCCTCCTGCGCGAGCTGATCCGCATCCCGGAGCGCGTGTCGACGTCCGACTTCGTGCTGAAGCTCGGCGAGGCCGTCACCGCTGGGGGCGCCGAGGCCGCCCTGCGGGACTACGTCGTCACCGACCGCCTGCGCGGCAACTTCGACGAGGCCCTCGACCTGATCAAGTCGGCGCTCGACAGCCACTCCTCCAAGGCTGCCTATCTGCACGGCTCGTTCGGTTCGGGTAAGTCGCACTTCATGGCGGTGCTCTACGCCCTGCTCTCCGGCCACCAGGCCGCCCGCTCCAAGACGGGCCTCGACCCCGTGCGCGCCCACCACTCCTGGCTGGACGCGGGAGATCGCAAGTTCCTTCTCGTCCCGTACCACATGCTCGGTGCCAAGTCCCTTGAGCAGCGCATTCTGGGGAAGTACGTGGAGCACGTACGCAAGGTGCACCCTGACTGCGATCTGCCGCAGGTCTATCTGACCGATGGCCTCTTCGAGGACTTCGCCGCACATCGCCGTGGCAGCGGCGACGACCGTGTGATCGCGCAGCTCGCCGAGGCGGACAGCGGTGAGGGCGACGCGTGGGGCGAGGCGTTCGCCTGGACCACCGAACTGCTCGACCAGGCCGTCGCCGCGCAGGAGGAGCACGAGAACACCAAGGGCTTCGATCTGGACAACCCGACCACCCCGCAGGAGCTGCGGGCCCGGCTCGTCCAGGACCTGACCAAGACCCTCTTCCCGTCCTTCGCCCGAGGCGCCTCGGAGAACGCCGACGGTTTCGTCTCCCTGGACAAGGGCCTCGGCATCATCGCCGCGCACGCCAAGTCGCTCGGCTACGACGGCCTCGTCCTCTTCATGGACGAGCTGATCCTGTGGCTGGCCACCCTCATCCACGACCCGAAGGTTCTCGGCCGCGAGGCCGGCAAGGTCACCAACTTCGTGGAGGGCGCTGACGAGCGCCGCGCCATCCCCGTCGTCTCGTTCATCGCCCGTCAGCGTGACCTGCGCGAGCTGGTCGGCGAGGAGATGGCCGGCGCCGCCGAAATCGCCGTGCAGGACACGCTGAAGCTCAACGGCGGCCGGTACGACTCGATCGTCCTTGAGGACCGCAACCTGCCGACGATCGCACGGGCCCGTCTGCTGGATCCCGTCGACGACGAGGCCGAGGCCAAGGTCGCGGCAGCCTTCGACGAGGCCAAGAAGCTCGGTCCGGACGTCTGGCAGACCCTGCTGGGCCACAAGGACTCCACCACCGGCGCGGACGAGGACGCCTTCCGGCGCACGTACCCCTTCCCGCCGGCCTTCATGGACACCCTGGTGCACATCTCCGGGGCACTGCAGCGCTCCCGCACCGGCCTCAAGCTGATGAGCCAGCTGTTGGTCGACCACCGGGACGACTGGCGGCTCGGCCAGCTCGTACCGCTCGGCGATCTGTACCCGGCGATCGTCGGCGGCGGCGACAAGGCGTTCAGCGGCGAGACCAGCGTCCACTTCGAGGCGGCGGACAAGCTGTACCGCGAGAAGCTGCGCCCGTACCTGCTGAAGACCAACCAGGTCACCGAGGACGACGTGGAGACGTACCGACGCCGTCCGGAAACGATCGGCGACCCGCAGCTGAAGGCCCGTTGCCGGGACTTCACCGGTGACAGCCGACTGGTCCAGACGCTGCTCCTCTCCGCACTCGCGCCGAGCGTCCCCGCCCTGTCCGACCTGACCCTGGCCCGGCTCAACGCGCTCAACCACGGGTCCATCACCACCCGGATCGCCGGAACCGAGATCGGCCGCCTGGAGCAGAAGGCGAAGGAATGGGCGGCGACCTTCCCCGAGATCAAGGTCGCCGGCACCGGCCCCGGCGCGGTCGTCCGCCTCGAACTGACCGGTGTCGACCTCGACGCGGTGCTCGCCAACGCCCAGGTCCACAACAACCTGGGCAACCGCCGCACCAAGATGCGCACCCTGCTCAAGGAGGCGCTCGGCGTCACCGACGGGACCGGCGGGTTCGACCCGTACGACACCCTCGACCTGGTGTGGAAGGGCACCGAGCGGCAGGTCGAGGTGGTCTTCGGGAACGTCGCCGACGTCGACTCGCTGTCGGATGCGGCGCTGCGGCCCAGCCAGGAGGACGCCTGGCGGCTCGTCGTCGACTTCCCGTACGACGAGGGCGAGTTCGGGCCGATGGACGACCTTCAGCGGCTGCGCACGCTGCGGGAGAAGACGGGCGGCGACTCGCGGACCCTGGCCTGGCTGCCCACTCATCTCACCGACGCGACCCGCGGCGACTTCGAGCGTCTCGTCGTCATCGACAAGGCACTGTCCGACGAGGCCCGCTTCGACTCCGAATTCGCGCGCAGTCTGGGCGCCGACGACAAGGCCCGCGCCAAGGGCATGCTGCAGTCGCAGCGGGAAGTCCTCACCGAGCGGGTCCTGGGCGCGCTGAAGCAGGCGTACGGACTCGCGCAGAAGCAGGAAGGCGTCGTCGACCTCGGCTTCGGCAACCACCTGGAGGCCCAGCAGCAGGTGGCGGACCTGCAGCTGCCGATCGGCGCGCAGATGGACGATGCCGCACGTCAGCTCTCCGGGAAGCTGCTCGCCCACCAGTTCCCCGCCCACCCCGACCTGGACCCGGAGGGCACCGGGAAGCCGCTGCGGGCCGCCGAGATCAAGACCGTCTTCGAGTACGTGCGCAAGGCCGCGGAGGACCGTGACGGGCAGGTGGAGGTCGAGGCCAAGGACCGCAAGGTCATGGCACGGATCGCGGGCGGCCTCAAGCTGGGTGTGATGCAGGAGGCTTACTACCGGCAGTCCACCGCCTGGCTCGACCACTTCAACGCCCAGGCCCGCCGGGACGGGGTCGCCGAGCCGACCCTGGTCAGGCTCGCCGACTGGACCGACCAGCCCGACCCGCGCGGCCTGCCCGACCCGCTGCGTCGGCTGCTCGCCGCCGCGTACGCGGAAATGTCCGACCGCGTGTGGGTGCGCGGCGGAGTCGCGGTCGAACCGGCACCGCTACCGAGCGACCTGAAGCGTGACTACGCACTGCGGGAGCAGCCGCTGCCCACCGAGGCGGACTGGGCGGAGGCACGCAAGCGATACGAGACGGTGTTCGGCACGCCCGCACCGCAGCTGCGGCGCGGGCGGATCGTGAACCAGTTCGCCGGGCAGATCCGCAAGGCCGCAAACGCGTTCGCGCCCGATGCGGGACGACTCGTCACGGAGCTGGAGAAGCACCGGAGATTCCTGCACCTGGACGACGCCTCACCCCGCCTCGTGCTCGCCCGGCGGGCCCAGGAGCTGGTGGACGCGCTGCGCGAGGAGAACCTCGGCGCCAAGGCCGTGGTGGACCGGCTGGCCGGCTTCGACCTCGGCGGGTTCACCGCACACCGGTACGGCATGTCGCTGACCCATGCCGGGACCGTGGCCGATGCGCTGCAGAACACCAGCTGGGGTGAACAGCTGGAGCTGGCCGACACGCTCGGCCGGGACGGTGCGGCGATCCTGGAGCGGGTGCGCGACGCCGCGGCCGGCGACCCCGGCGACTACCCCGACCTGCCGGCCGTACTGAAGAAGGGCAGCCGGGACGTGATGGCGCTGCTGCGGTCCCGGCAGAGTCCGCCGCCGGCCCCGCAGCAGCCCGCCGCCCCGGCACCCAGCGCCGGCACGGTGCCCCTGGACGGCGGCTCCGCCCATCCGCAGGTGCTGCCGACTCCGCCGCCCGCGCCGCGTGATCCGGCCCGCCCGGTGGCCCGCTCCGGCGGCGGCCGGACGACGGCCGCCCGGGCGGCCGCGGAGCTGCAGGCCGAGATCGCGGCACTCGCCGCGGCACGCCCCGACGCCACCGTCGAGGTCACCTGGAAGGTCGTCGACTGATGTCCGGCACGATCACCACCGCGCCCGCCGCCGGGCCGGGACCCTCCGCCGCAGGTCCCGCCCGCCTTTCGGTGAGCACGGTCCGCCAGTTCGTCGCCGCGCGCAGCAAGCTCTGCGACGGCGCGGTCCGCGTCATGCTGCTGCGGGCCGCCCCGCAGTGGGACGGGGCCGCCGAGCAGCCGACGGTGGGCGGGACGCGGGTGCGGGTGGCTGTCGCGCCGTCCGTCCTCGCGGTGCACGAGCAGATCCTGGACCACCTGGAGGCGCGGGTGCCGCCGGAGCCGCGCGTCCTCGTCGTCCTCACCGACCGGGAGAACACCGAGCTCGACCCCGGTCTGCTCGCCCGTGTCTACAGCCGCCGCATCAGGTCCGTCGACAACTGGGAGGTGGTGCAGGAGGCATTCGGCGCGAGCGGCCTCGACACCCGTCTGCGCGGCGAGACCTGGGCGGCCGAGGCGCTCCTGGACGCGGCGGGCACCCGGGGCTGGCGCTCGATCGGCAGGGGCGTGCTCTCCCGCGACGAGGCCCTCACCCGGCTGACCCGTCGTCGGCTCCGCCTCGACGACGACAGCGACGACACACTCGCGGTACGCGTCCCGCCAGGCGAAGCGGACCGGGTCGACCCCGTCGCCCTGTTCCGGTGGACCCTCACCCCCGGTGGCCCGGACCTCCTGCGCGAGCTGCGCGGACCGGAAAAGGCCGGCCTCGCCCGCTTCCTCGCCGCACCCGAACAGGGCGGCTCCGCGGGCAGGGTGATCACCGCCCTGGTCGATGCCGACCACGGCCCCGACGCGGCTGCGTACGCGGTGGTCTGCGCCACCCTGTGGGGACACGCAGAGGCCGACCACGACCTGTACCGCGCACGCGGCCGGGCCGAACGGTGGCTCGGCGAGCAGCCGCCCGCCCAGGGCGACGAACTCGACCGTCTCCTGGCCTCCTTCGCCCGCAGCGGTGAGGCGTACGTACGCGATCTCATCGACCGGGGTGAGCACCGACTCGCCGACCCGGTCCTGACCCGGGCCGCACAGCTGGTCGCCCAGTTCGGGGCGCAGGCAGCCGCCACCGCCAGTCCGCTCCTGCCCGCCGGACTCGACGCCCGGTTCACCGCCGCCGGTCACGCACTGACCGGCGGCTCCACCGAGGTGATCACGGACTCCGTCACCGCGCTCCGCGCGCACGCCCTTGCCACCGGCGACGGCGAGACCCGGGCCCGGATCGAGCGGGTCCGGATGGCCGTACGGCTGCGGCGATGGCTGGCCGGGAACCCGTCGGAAGAGATCGAGTCGGTGACCGACGGGACGGACCGCCAGATCCGCGAACTCGGCTGGGTCGACCGCGCCCTGGAACACCTGGAGGCGGGCGGCGACCCCGACGCCGTACTCGCCGCCGCGTACAACCGGGTCGGCGACCAGGTGCGGCGGACCCGCCGCGCGCTCGACCACGCCTTCAGCGAACGGCTCGCAGCGTGGACGGCAGACGGCAGCTCCCCCGGTTCCCTGCTCACCGTCGAGTCCCTCCTGACGCGAGTCGTCGCGCCGGTCGTCGCCGAGCCGGGGCGCCGGGTCCTGCTGCTGCTCCTGGACGGGATGAGCGCGGCCATAGCGGCCGAGCTGGGGCAGGAACTGCGTCGGCAGTGGGCCGAGTTCGACCCGCTTCCCGGGGCTCACGGCGCACCGGTGCGCCGTGCCGTGGCAGCGGCGCTGCCCACACTCACCGCCGTCTCGCGCACCTCGCTCTTCACCGGAACCCTGAGGAAGGGCGACCAGAACGACGAGAAGCGGCTCTTCCCTCAGCACTCCTGCTGGCAGGGCGCCCCGGCGGCCGTCTTCCACAAGGACGACCTGCGCGGCCCCGACACCGGCTCGCCCTTCTCCACCGCCCTTGACGAGGCCCTCGCCGACGAACGCATGCATGTCGCCGTCGTCCTCAACACCGTCGACGACCGGCTCGGCAAGGAACAGAAGCTCGGGGACGGAGCCTGGCAGGCAGGCGAAGTCAGCGGTCTCGAACCACTGTTGCGGGCCGCGCGTGCGAATGGCATGACCGTGCTCCTGACCTCCGACCACGGCCATGTCGTCGAACGGCGGAGCAGCAGGCTCGACGCACCCGCCGGCACCATCGGTTCGGCCCGTCACCGCGGCCCCGGCGGTCCGGTCGCCCCCTCCGAGATCGCACTGGCCGGGCCGCGAGTGGTCTGGCCGGAGCCCGGCTCACGTATCGTCGCCCTGCGCGACCACGACGCCCGGTACACCGCCCTCAAGGCGGGTTACCACGGCGGCGCGACCCTCTCCGAATTCACCATCCCGCTGCTCGCCCTGCTGCCCTTCGGTGCCGAACCGCCGAAAGCGTGGCGGGAGTTGGGCGATCCGGCTCCGCTGTGGTGGTCCGACGAGACGGGCATCGAGACGGAATCCGGCGCCGAGGCCGTCACCTCGTCCAACGCCGCCGCTCCCGCCGCCACGCCGTCGCGTCCGGGCGCCAAGCAGTCCAAGAAGGCCGCCCCGCCCCTGGCAGAGGGCGTCATCAGTCTCTTCGGTGAGGAGGAACTCACCCCTCTCGCGTCCCAGAAGCCTGGCGACCCCGCACCGAAGACCGAAGCCCCCTCCACCCAGGCCCAGCCACCTGCCGTCGCGCTCGTGGAACGTCTCGTCGCCACCGAGCTGTACGCGGCGCAGCTGGACCTGCTCGCCCGGAAGCCCCGGGAGCCGTCCGTCCTCCCCAAGGCGCTGGTCGCCCTCGTCGAAGCGGGCACCCTGCCCATGACCGCCCTGGCCGAACGCGCGGGCCAGCCCGCCAGCCGCGCCCCCGGCTTCGCCGCGACCTTGGCCCAGCTCCTCAACTACGACGGCGCCCAGATCCTGGAGATCCTCCCGGACAACCGCACCCTGCGCCTGCACCGGGCTCAGCTGATCGAACAGTTCGGACTGCGCACCCCGTGAGTACGACGAACCGGGTCCGTCTGCCGGCACTCCGGCCGTCCGGCCACCTCCCTGATGGGAGACTGTCCGGGTGAACTCGTTCGGATCCTCAACCCCTCCTGCCGGTGCACCCGTCGGCGCCGTACGCCGCCGCGCCGTCGTGGACGCGCTGCGGCGCGGCGCCGTCCCCGAGAGCGGCCTCGACCTGCTCGCCACCGGCCTGGGCCGCTTCGAGCAGGCGGTCGACGAGGAACTGGACACCGTCGCCGCCGGCGGCTCGGTGTTCAAGGCGGTGCGCGGTGAGTACGGCTCCGGCAAGACTTTCTTCACCCGCTGGCTCGGCGAGCGCGCCAAGCGGCGCACCTTCGCCGTGGCCGAGGTACAGGTGTCGGAGACCGAGACCCCGCTGCACAAGCTGGAGACGGTCTACCGGCGGCTCACCGAACGCCTGACCACCGCGAGCTTCCCGCCCAGCGCCCTGCGGCCCGTCGCCGATGCCTGGTTCTACGCCCTTGAGGAGGACGCGCTCGCCGACGGCGCGTCCGAGAGCGAACTGCCGCAGGCCGTGGAGCGGCTGCTCACCGCCCGCCTGGCCGAGGTGTCCCGCCAGGCCCCCGCCTTCGCCACCGCCCTGCGCGGGTACAAGCAGTCCCTGGACGCCGGCGACGAGGCGACCGCCGCCGCGGTGATGGCATGGCTCGGCGGCCAGCCGCACGTCGCCGCTGCCGCCCGGCGCAGCGCGGGCGTCCGCGGCGACCTCGACCACTTCGGCGCCTTCGGCTTCCTCCAAGGCCTGCTGACCATGCTCAAGGACGCGGGGCACGCCGGGCTCGTTCTCGTCCTGGACGAAGTGGAGACACTGCAGCGGGTCCGCTCCGACGCCCGTGACAAGGCCCTCAACGCCCTGCGTCAGCTCATCGACGAGGTTCACTCCGGCCGCTTCCCCGGCCTCTACCTCGTCATCACCGGCACACCCGCCTTCTACGACGGGCAGCAGGGCGTCCAGCGCCTCGCCCCGCTCGCCCAGCGTCTGGCCACCGACTTCACCACCGACCCGCGCTTCGACAACCCGCGCGCGGTGCAGATCCGGCTCCCCGGATTCACCGAGGATTCCTTGACCGGTCTGGGTGCCACCATCCGCGACCTGTACGCGGACGGCGTCTCCTCCCCCGGCTCCGCCGAGCGGATCAAGCGACTCGCCGACGACGCGTACCTTGCGGACCTGGCAAGGGCCGTGGGCGGGGCGCTGGGAGGGAAAGTCGGAGTGGCACCGCGCCTGTACCTGAAGAAACTGGTCGGGGACGTACTCGACCGGATCGATCAGTTCGACGACTTCGATCCGCGTACGCACTACAAACTGACCCTCGGCAGCGGCGATCTCACTGCCACCGAACGCAACCTCGCCGCGCCCCCGGCTGCCGCGTCGGCCGACGACCTCGACCTCGACCTCTGATCTGTTGCCTTCCCCTCCCGTTCCCGGAAGACCAAGCGCAGGGAGCCATACACGTGCAGGACCAGCCGCCCGGTCCCGACCCGCTCGATCGACTCGATCCGGTCGTCCTGCACCACATCGTCAACACTCTCGGATGGCCTGATCTGCGCCCGCTGCAGAAGGCCGCCGTGGAACCACTGATGGACGGCGAGGACGCGATCCTGCTCGCGCCGACCGCGGGCGGGAAGACGGAAGCCGCCACCTTCCCCGTCCTGTCCGCCATGCGGGAGCAGCACTGGACGGGCACCTCTGTCCTCTACCTGGCCCCACTCAAAGCCCTCCTCAACAACCTCGTCCACCGCGTCGACACCTACGCCCAGTGGCTCGGTCGCCGCGCCGCGCTCTGGCACGGCGACACCCAGGAGTCGGTACGCCGCCGTATCCGCACCGAGTCGCCCGACTTCCTGCTCACCACACCCGAGTCGCTCGAAGCGATGCTGATCAGTGTCAAGACCGACCACACGCACATGCTCGGCCGGGTCCGTGCCGTGATCATCGACGAGGTGCACGCTTTCGCGGGTGACGACCGGGGCTGGCACCTACTTGCCGTGCTCGAACGGCTGGAGCGGCTGGCCGGTCACCGGATCCAGCGGATCGGGCTCTCCGCCACCGTCGGCAACCCGGGCGCACTGCTCACATGGCTGCAGGGGGCGCGTCCCGCCGAACGCCCGGGGCGGGTCGTCGCGCCCGGCGTCACCCTGCCGGACACGGCCGGGGACGCCGCGCTACCGAGGCCCGCGGGAGACGTCGAACTCGACTACGTCGGCTCACTCGCCAACGCCGCCAAGGTGATCTCCGCCCTGCACCGCGGCGAGAAGCGTCTGGTCTTCTGCGACTCCCGCAAGCAGGTCGAGGAACTCGGTGCGGCGCTCCGGGCCCGCGACGTCACCGTGTTCCTCTCGCACGCCTCACTTTCCACCGATGAACGGGCCCGCTCCGAGCAGGCGTTCGCCGAGGCGCGCGACTGCGTCATCGTGTCCACCTCCACCCTGGAGCTCGGCATCGACGTCGGCGACCTCGACCGAGTCATCCAGATCGACTCCCCCAGCAGCGTCGCCTCGTTCCTGCAACGGATCGGCCGCACCGGCCGTCGCGCCGACACCTCCCGCAACTGTCTCTTCCTCGCCACCCGCCCCGAGTCGTTGTTGCAGGCCGCAGGGCTGCTCACCCTCTGGGCCCGGGGCTGGGTCGAGCCCGTCACCCCGCCACCATCGCCCCGTCACCTCGTCGCCCAGCAGCTGCTCGCGCTCACCCTGCAGGAGCACCGCATCGGCGACCGGCTCTGGCCGGACCGGTGGAACGGCCTCGCGCCCTTCGACCGGTCGGCCGCCCCGCTCCTGAAGCACCTGATCGACGAGGGCTTCCTGGACAGCGACGACGGCATGCTCTTCATCGGCTCCGAGGCCGAGAAGCACTTCGGCCGCCGCCATTTCATGGAACTCACCGCTTCCTTCACCGCGCCGCCCGAGTTCACCGTCCTCGCCGGGCGCACCGAGATCGGCACCACCGACCCCACCGTGCTCACCGAGGAACGCCCCGGCCCGCGCCGTCTCCTGCTTGCCGGGCGCAGCTGGCAGGTCACGTTCATCGACTGGGCCCGCCGCCGTGCCTTCGTCGAACCCGTAGAGGACGGCGGTGTGGCCAAATGGCAGGGCGGCGAGGCGCGCGGTCTGTCGTTCCCCCTCACCCGCGCCATGCGCGACGTCCTCCTCGGCACCGACCCCGACGTCCGGCTCACCCGCCGCGCCACCGCTGCCCTCGCCGAGCTGCGCACCGATCGCGCCCCCCACGAGGTGCACCCGGCCGGTACTCTCGTGGTCCGCGACGCCGATGCCACACGCTGGTGGACGTGGGCCGGCTACCGCGCCAATGCGACCCTCGCCGCCTCCCTCGGCAACCTCGCCGATCCCGTCCAGCGGCCCTCCGACACCCACCTCCGACTGCGCCAGGACCTCTCCCCCGCCGACTGGAAATCCGCCCGCGCCGAACTCCCGAGCGTCCTCACTCTGCCCACCGTCGACCCGCGCGCCGTCCGCGGCCTGAAGTTCTCGGCTGCCCTCCCGCCGCGCGTGGCCACCGCCACACTGGCCGAACGTCTCGCGGACTTCGACGGGGCACTGACCACGGCGCGAGAGCCGGTCCGGCTCGAATGGGGAATGTGAACTCACCTTCTGGCAGCGTGAGTTCCCCTACCACTCCAGCTCGCTTCGCCTCTCCTCCAGGCATCGCCGCCACGTCCGCCGGGCCTCGGCCGATGGGGTCCGGGTGGCCCGTTCCGCATGGGCGAGTTCGAGCAGGGGGGCCAGCTGCTCCTCCCGGGCGGTGGCGGGCAGCAGGTCGTCGAATGCGTCCCCGTCGTCGTAGGCGGACGGAGGATCGGGTTCACCATCTGCGGTACGGGGGGGCCGACACCCTCTGAGAGCCCCCCCGTGCCCACGTACAACCACGCATGCAAGCCCGACAGAACGAGCGTCGTTTCAGAGTCTGGGCGTCCAGGACGACCCGTCCGCGGAGCAGGCAACAATCTAGGCTCAAGGATCGCCACGCACTCCACGTGCGACGTCATCGGGAACAGGTCAGCCCTGTGAAGCACTGCGAAGTAGCAGGTCAGCGACTCAGCGCACCTGCGGTGTGCGCCGGGGGCGTGGTAAATGCCGTGGCGCGCGCTGGGGATGCTTCTGTCTGCCCCTGACGTGGGCCGGTGCTGGCTCGGGATCGTGGTGGTGTTCGTTCCGGCCGAAACCGATTGCTCTGTGATGCCGGCGAGCTCGCAGGTCAGCGTGGTGCCGAGGGCCGTCCACGGGAACCGTGGAGTGTTGCTGTGAGCACGTGCGTCAGAATTCCTGATTCACCCTGGCCCTCCCGGAACGGCGTACCACTCGGCCTGATGAGGGAGGGACCGGGACGTGGACGTACTGCACGAACGCTGCGCCGGTGTGGACATCAGCAAGAAAGACGCCAAGGCATGTGTGCGCACCCCCAACACGAAGCGACGGGGGTCGTTCACGACCCGGACCACGACCTGGGGATCGACGACCCCACCAGGCCGTGGAGTCTCGTCGCTCCCTCGGCGCGGAATTCGGCGACCTCCTGGAAGACCCGTCGCCTGATCAGCTCCCGGGCGCTCACCCGTTCACCTTCCATGTCCAGCACCAGCGCCGTTTCCCGGCTTCCTGACGTGGTCTCATCCGTACATGTCACTCGCATGATCGGTGCCGGGAGAAACGGCGCTCCTCGAAGCCCGTTCCTCCCTTTCCTTCCCCTCCGCGCGTTCGCGGGAATTTCCTCGCGCCGGACTACCGCCGGGCGGACCGGCGTTGACGGGAAGAAACCTTGCACAGCGGTCCGACATCGGGCCCGGCGGGACGGCGTCCATTCCTGTGCGACACCGTCGCGTCGTGAAGAACGTCAGCCTTCGCGGCCCGGGAGCATGGACAGAGCCTTGGCGCGCTGTGCGACGAGGTCGTCGTAGGTGCCGTCGCGTTCGGCCCAGCGGTGCATGAGGACGCCCTTCACGAGGATTTCGTGAGGGGTGGGGTCGGCCGAGAGCAGCTCCATGACCTCGGTGGCGAAGTCGTCGAGCGGCAGGGCGTGCGGGTTGACCTTCTCCTGGTCCGCCGTGGCGACGGCCGGGGGGACGAGTTCGACGACGCCGACGCCGGTGCCGTCGAGCTGGGCGCGCAGTGCCTCGGAGTAGGCGTGCACGGCGGCCTTGGAGGCGGCATAGCTGGGCATGGGCGGGAACGGCAGGAAGGCGATGCCGGAGGTGACGGTCACGAAGGTGCCGGCGCCCCGCCGGACCAGGTGCGGGGTGAAGGCATCGATGACCCGGATGGTGCCGACCAGGTTGGTGTCGATCGTGGTCTCCGCCACCTCGAAGTGCGCGGGGTCGCGCAGGTCCTCCATGAGCATGACGCCGGACATCGTCACCACGGTGTCCAGCTCGGGATACCGGGCGAGCACGGCGTCGCGGGCGGATGCGACGGAGGCGCTGTCGGTGACGTCGATGCCGAACGTGCCGAAGCCCTCCCCTGCGAGTTCCGAGAGCGCCTGGGGGCTGCGGCCGCCGACGGCCACGGTGCTGCCCGCCGCCGCGAACCGCCGGGCCAGCTCCCGCCCGATACCCGAGGTCCCGCCGACGACGAGAACGGTGCGGTTGGAGAGGTCCATGAGATCTTCCCTTCATCCAGGGCGCCGCCCGCGCGCAATCGCGGCGCGGGCGGCGATGTCCCCGTTTCGCTGTGAACAGTGCCACCGCAGTCTTGGCGGCCTGCACCAGGTGTGGCAGAGCCCCCGTCTTCCCTGGTCCTGACAGGGCCCCCGCTGAGACACACGCCTCGCATTACGGTGTCGGCATGAAGGATGAGGAATCCGGCAACCGGCTCGGCAGCTATCTCCGTGCCCGGCGTGAGCTGGTCTCCCCGGCTCAGGCAGGGATCCCGCCCGGCGGCAACCGCCGTGTGCCCGGTCTGCGCCGTGAGGAAGTCGCCCTGCTCGCCGGAATCAGCCCCGACTACTACCTGCGCCTGGAACGGGGACGTGACAGCAACCCCTCGCCTCAGGTCCTCGAATCACTCGCACGCGTCCTGAAACTCGACGACATCGAGCGGACGTATCTGCTCGGCCTCGCGTCGGCCCGCCCCAGGGCGCCTCGCCGCAAGCGACCCGAGCACGTGCCGACGCGGGTGCACGAACTGCTCGCCCACCTTCAGATACCCGCGTTCGTCGAAGGGCGCTCGTTCGACGTCCTGGCCTCCAATCCCATGGCCGTCGCACTCAACCCCCGCCTGCGGCCCGGCCAGAACCGGCTGCGTTCCCTCCTCCTCGACCCCGAGGAACAAGCCTTCCACCAGGACTGGGAGAAAGCGACCGCCGATTTCGTCGCCGCCCTTCGCACCACCATCGGCGACGACACCGACGACCCGCGGTTCGTCGAGCTCGTCGGAGAACTCGCACTCTCCAGTCAGCGGTTCCGTACCCTGTGGGCCCGCCACGACGTCCGCGGTCTCGCCGGAGGCACGACCACGGTCCACCACCCCGTCGTCGGTGAACTGCGCCTCCACCGCGACAAACTCGCCATCGGCGATGTCCTGCTCGTCGTCTACTACCCCGGCAAGGGCGGCGACAGCGACGAGAAACTGCGGCTCCTCGCCGCGCTCTCCCACTCCGAGTCCGCCGACGGGGCACCCGACAGACCGGAGGGCGACCCGCGCGTGAACCTTGACGACCAGGGCCCCCTGGGTGGCGTCGAGGGGCCGGCAGCGGGCGAGGAGGAGACGGTGGACCGCGGGGGCGGCGCCCACGCCTGACCGCCGGCGGTTCGGGCCGGCCCGGCCGAGGGGCCCGACCGGGCCGAACGCCACAGCGTCGCTGGTAGCCGCCGCGCTGTCACGTGCGCCGAGGGTCTACTTCGACTCGACGCGTCCGATCGGTGTGGTGCCGCCGGCGAGCGCCGCGGTGGCCTGCGCCCAGGCCGGATCCCCGGGATAGAGCTCGCTGCGCAGACAAGCCCGGACGAGCGCTCGTACGGCAGCGACACGGTCGGGGTTTTCGTCGGTGGTCTCGGCTGCGCCGAAGGTCGAGATACCGCCCAGCCCATGCTCCGCGTCGAAGATCTCCAGCCGGGGGGGTGCTCGACCTCATCGAGGTCCGCGGCCAGATCTCCGGCGCTTTCGCAGTGCGCGGACCGTGGGTCGCGCAGTCGGCCATCGCGAGCCCGCTGAAGCTCTCGGTGATGGTTCGTGGCCGTTGCCCTCAGCACACCTGCTTCGACCTCTTGTCCGCTCGACCCCCGCCAGCACCCCGCTACTGCCGTCCCAGCCGGTACCGACGGCGGCCACACACCACCGGTAGGACTCACCGCGCACCACGGGCCCCCTGAAGACGTGACGGGTCCGGCACCGGGAAAGACCCTGCAGACTGGGCCCGGGCGGAGAAAGTCCGGGACCAGCAGCTCCCTGCGCCGGGGCATGGCGTCCTCCCCCGGCCTCCTGGCCCCTTGGCTCCCGCGGGAGCCCCTGACACCCAGCCCGGTACGTCACCGAGCGCGCTCACTTCGGGGTGCGCGCCCTCCCGGTAAACGATCTCGGCGTAGAGCGGATCCGACCCGGTGGCGACACACACCATGGCACCGACCGGGAGAACGGGAGCGCGCTCTCCGAAGGTGATGACGGGGAAGTCGTCGAGGTGCAGCGGGCTTCCGCCATAGCCGTCGCCACCTGGGTCGTACCCGAAGTACACGGCGTTGAAGGCGACGGCGGTATGCACCGGCGCCGAACGGGCCCCGGCAACCGCTTCGAGGTAGCTCCGCAGCCGACTGCGTTCCGGCTGGGGGACGGCATCGTAGCCCTCCGTCATGACAGTGGTCAGGAGAGGCCGGTCACCGTACGGATCCGGCGTCCCCCTCCACTCGCCGTCGCCGACAGCCTTTGTTGACACACACGAGTCCCCACCCATGACACCTCCGCCGCACCAGCAGGAGCATGAGGTCCACCTACCTGAGCCGAGGACAGAACGACGTCTGCGACGGTCGAACTGCTGGCGCTACAGCTGCCCGCGCGACTGCCCTGGCAGCCGCGGTTGCCCGTCGAGGAGTTCAACGACAGGACCGTGGAGTTCTCAACGCTGATCTTGCCGATCGGCTGACTGTGTCCGCCCTCCGGCAAGCAGCCGCAGTTCCCCTCCAGGACCATGACGAGTTCCACGGCTCAGCCGCCTCTCGAGAACCCATCCGTAACCAGCTTCACCTGCCTGCCGCATCAGCAGCCAGACTTGCCCGGCAGTCGGGGGTGACTCACTGCCAGGCGCGGACGAGATCCTCGGGCCCCCAGTGGGCTGCCAGTGGCAGCCCGTCGGACACTCCGCTGCGGGACACGGCGACCAGTGGTGTGTCCGGCCCGGCCCCCGGCACAGCGAGGACATCTCGGGCCAGGGCGTCGTACTCGCGCCTGCTGAAAGGCTGGGACTCCAGCCACTTGACGGAACCGACGAAGTGCACCGCACCCGCCACCGGTTCGCGGTCGGCTCCGATCAGGTCGATCTCGGGGTTGTTCTGGCGGTTCCACCAGCCGCCGGTCGCCTCGGTGTGCGGCCACCGTTCATCAGGCAGCAGCCGCAACAGCGAATCGCGGATGACCGGCTCGACGGCGCGTCCCCGCCAGGTGGTCCAGGAGCGCTCGATGCGTTCCAGGGCGAGGTCGCCGCGCCCGCGTTCGATGAGAGGGATTCCCCGCCGCAGAAAGGCCAGCCAGAACCGGAGGTAGGGGTCGGCGATGCGGTAACGCTTGTTCTTCGTGTCCGGTTTCGTGGACAGCGGCAGGTCGGCCGCGACGACCCGTTTGGCCTGCAACGCGTTCAGCAGGGGGGACAGGGTGCCTGAGGGCAGGGCGCCGGTTCCGCCGGCCTGAGCGGCGATGGTGGAGAAGGTCCGCTCGCCGCTGCCGACCGCCTCCAGCACCGCCCGCGCGTGCGACGCCTCCGGGAACTCCCCCAGGAGCGAGAGCTCTCCGGCCACCAGCAGCGGCGACAGAGGGTTCGTCACGGCCTCGCGCAGGAAGTCCACTCGGGCCATCCCCGCCGGCCAGGACTGGACGATCTCCGGGAAGCCCCCAGTGATCAGCAACGCGTCGACCGCGTCCGCCGCCCCGAGTCCGGTCATCGTCTGCACATCGGCCAGGTGCAGCGGCCGCACCAGCATCTTCCCGGCCCGGCCGAAGAAGGGGCGCCCGTACGACTGCAGCGCCTCCATCACCGACATGTCGCTGCCGACCAGGATCAGCAGCACCGGCTTGGCGGACAGGTGGCGGTCCCAGACCGTCTGCAGCGCTCCCTCGAACTCCGCGTCCTGCTCCACCAACCACGGCACCTCGTCGATCACCGCGATGCTCGGGACGTCGTCGGGGACCGCGAGCGCCAGTGAGCGCAGAGCCTGGTTCCAGTCCGTGGCCCGCAGGCCGGCCACAAGTTCCGCGCCCGGCAGCGGGGACTGCGCGAGTGCCGTGGCAAAGTCGGCCCGCTCCGTCTCGGGGTTACGGCCCCGGGTCGCCTGGAAGACGACGTACGGGGCTGCGGAACGGTCACAGAACTCCTGCACCAGGCGGGACTTGCCCACCCGCCGCCGCCCCATCATGATCACAGCCCGCCCCCGGGTGGCCCCGGAGCCGTCCGTCACCTGGCCAAGTTGTCGCGCCAGCAGATCGAGATCGGCCGCTCTGCCCTTGAAATCCACCGGCACTCCATCCAGAAAAGCAGTTCACATCTTACATAGAATGAATCTTACTTAGTCACCGCCTAGCATACTGCGAGACACACCACACCAAGGAGAGCCGACTGGCGCTGGTGCGCCTTGAGGATCCGCACGTCGACGCAAGTAGCGGCCCGCATCAGGTGCTACGGCGGCCAGCCGTGGTGCTGGCCGGCCGAAGTCCATCGGCCCGCACGCCCGCCGCACACACGCACAGGTTCCACCTTCAGAGAAGGTGGAACGGCGGGAACCACTTCGACCACGGCAAGAAGGGGCGGACGTGCTGTACGACAGGGACTGAGTCGTGAACCAGCCTCCGCACGGCAGGTCACGCCGACGGGCCGTCCCCAAGGTGGGCTCGCCGAGCTCCACCGGGTCGATGCCGAGGTTCGCCATCCCCTGCCGAGAGCCGCAGCAGCCCAAGCCTGCGGCACTGCGCATCACCCTAGGTGATCAGAGGAGTCGCCGGCGACGCTGCTCACAGCCCTTCATGCAGGAGCACCGTTCTGGCGAGTGACAGCCACCGCATGGAACCGCCGGCCCACCTGTCCGCCGGCGGTTCGAGCGTCATATGAGCGTCAAGATTCCCCGCCAGTGGGCACGCGTCACCCGTCGCAGCGCTCTCCGCAACAGAAAAACGCAGGTCAGGCACTGAGCGTCCCGCTCAACCTGTTGGGTACCGGGAAACAGGTCGAGAACCGGCCGAGAACGGAGAACCCGCAGGTCAGGCGCCCTTCTTGACCGGCTCCAGGATCGCGACGCACTCCACGTGGTGGGTCATCGGAAACAGATCGAACACCCGCAGCGTCCGCACCCGGTACCCCCCGTCCCGGAAGTACCCCAGATCCCGCGCCAGCGCCGCCGGGTCGCACGCCACGTACGCGATCCTCCGCGCCCCCAGCGACGCCAGGTGCTGCACCGTCTTGCGTCCCGCCCCCGCGCGCGGCGGGTCGAGGACGATGAGGTCGACCTCGTCGATCCCCGTGCGCGGCAGGACCGCCTCCACCTTGCCCTGCTCGATCCGCACCCGGTCGAAGCCGGCGAGGTTGTGCCGGGCGTCCTCGACCGCGCGCTTGCCGGACTCGATGCCGAGGACGGCGCCCTTGTCGCCGATGCGGTCGGCCAGGGCGCCGGCGAAGAGGCCCACTCCGCAGTACAGGTCGAGGGCCATGTCGCCCTTGCGCGGGAGCAGGCCCTGCATGACCGCCTTGACGAGGGTGTCGGCGGCCTTCGGGTGGACCTGCCAGAAACCGCCGCTGCCCACCCGGTAGGTGCGGTCGTCGGCGCGCTCGCGGACGAAGGGGCGGCCGTGGACGCGGTGGACGCCGCCGTCCTTCTCCCCGACCCGCATCACCGAGACCGGGCGGTCCAGCTCGACGATGGGGAGCCTCGCGCCCGGCCGCGGGGTCAGGATGACCTGCCGGTCCTGGGAGCCGGTCGCCGCGATCGCCTCGACGGACTCCATGCCCGTCCAGTCCCGCTGCTCGATGCCCAGCTCGCTGACGCCCTCCGCGGCGATCATGCAGTGGTCGATCGGCTGGACCTCGTGCGAGCGGTGCTTGCGCAGGCCCGCGCGGCCCTCGGCGTCGACGGCGTACTGGACCCGGGTGCGCCACGACGGGACCTGGCCGGCGGGCACCTTGTCGCCCTCGGCCGGCATCACCGTGCCGTCCCAGCCGGCCTCCTCGGGAGTGAGGCCCGCGAGGCGCTTCAGCTGCTCGGCGACGACCTCGCCCTTCAGCCGGCGCTGGGCACCCGGCTTGGCGTGCTGCCAGTCGCAGCCGCCGCAGCGGCCGGGGCCGGCGAAGGGGCAGGGGGCCTCGATGCGGTCCTTGGAGGCGTCCAGGATCTCGACGGCGTCGGCACGCAGGAAGCGGGCCCCCTCCTCGCCCTCCGTGACCCGGGCCACGACCCGCTCGCCGGGCAGCGCGTGCCGGACGAACAGCACCTGCCCCTCGGATGTGCGGGCGATGCAGTGGCCGCCGTGGGCGACGGGGCCGACCTCGACCTCGTACTCGTCACCCACCAGCGAGACCGCCTGGGAATCCGCCTGCGATTTCTTCGGTTCTGCCTGCATGGCGGGGTGACTCCATAGAACGGGGACGACGAAGGACGATCGCCGGAAGACGAACGTCAAAGGACAGCAGCCGTCCAGTCTACGTCGACGACGAGGTGTCCTTCGCCCGGTCGCGCTGCGCCGGACCTCGCCGCACCGCACCGGGCGCGTTCCAGTCCTGCTGCTTGCGGGCCCGGCGCTTCGCGGCCTCGGAGGACTGGAGCTGGTACGGGACGGAGGTGACCATGACGCCCGGGGTGAAGAGCAGGCGGCCCTTGAGGCGCAGCGCGCTCTGGTTGTGCAGCAGGTGCTCGTACCAGTGGCCGACCACGTACTCGGGGATGATCACCGAGACCGCGTCGCGCGGGGACTCCTTGCGCAGGCTCTTGACGTACTCGATGACCGGCCGCGTGATCTCGCGGTAGGGAGAGTCCAGGACCTTCAGCGGTACGGCGATGCCGCGCCGCTCCCACTCCTCGCGCAGTGCCTTGGTCTCCGCCGGGTCGACGTTGACGCTGAGCGCCTCCAGGGTGTCGGAGCGCATCAGCTTGGCGTAGGCGAGGGCGCGCAGGGTCGGGCGGTGGATCTTGGAGATGAGGACGACGGAGTGGACGCGGGACGGCCGCACGATGTCGTCGCTCTGCTCCTCGGGGTCCTCGGGGGCCGCGATCTCCTCGGCGACGCGGTCGTAGTGCTTGCGGATCGCGGTCATCGTCGCGAAGAAGATGCACATGCCGAGCAGGGCGACCCAGGCGCCGTGCGTGAACTTCGTGGCCAGCACGACGACCAGGACCAGTCCGGTGAAGAAGGCGCCGAAGGCGTTGATGGCCCGGGAGCGGATCATGCGGCGGCGCTTGGCCTGGTCCCGTTCGGCGGCCAGGTGGCGGTTCCAGTGGCGGACCATGCCGATCTGGCTGAGCGTGAAGGAGACGAAGACGCCGACGATGTAGAGCTGGATCAGCCGGGTGGAGTCGGCACCGTAGATGAAGACGAGGAGCATGGCCGCGCCGGCGAGGAGCACGATGCCGTTGGAGAAGGCCAGGCGGTCGCCGCGGGTGTGCAGCTGGCGCGGCAGGTAGCGGTCCTGGGCGAGGATCGAGCCGAGCAGCGGGAAGCCGTTGTACGCGGTGTTCGCGGCGAGGAAGAGGACCAGGGCGGTGGCGGCCGCCAGCACGATGAACAGGAAGCTGCCCTCGCCGAAGACCGCCTCGGCGACCTGTGAGATCACCGGGTGCTGGACGTAGTCCGCGCCGAGCGGGACGCCGTTGTGGAAGAGGTCGGTGGCCGGGTTCTCCGACATGCGGACGTCGGTCGCGGCGGCCAGCGCGATGATGCCGCAGAACATGGTGACCGCGAGCAGGCCCATGAGCGCGAGGGTGTTGCCCGCGTTCTTCGACTTGGGCTTGCGGAAGGCCGGGACGCCGTTGGAGATGGCTTCCACGCCGGTGAGCGCGGCACAGCCGGAGGAGAAGGCCCGCAGGAGGAGGAAGACCAGGGCGAAGCCGGCCAGGCCGCCGTGCTCCGGCTTGATCTCGTAGTCCGCGGTCGGGGAGCGCATGGTGTCGTCGAGCACGAGGCCCCGGAAGGCTCCCCACGCGATCATGATGAAGACGCCCGCGACGAAGACGTACGTCGGGATGGCGAACAGGGTGCCCGACTCCCTGACCCCGCGCAGGTTCATCAGCGTCAGCAGCAGGATCACGGCGATCGCGCAGAGGACCTTGTGCTCGACGACGAAGGGGACCGCGGAGCCGAGGTTCTCGATGCCGGAGGAGATGGAGACCGCGACGGTCAGGACGTAGTCCACGAGCAGCGCGCTCGCCACCGTCAGGCCGGCCTTGGGACCGAGGTTGGTGTTCGCCACCTCGTAGTCGCCGCCGCCGCTCGGGTAGGCGTGCACGTTCTGCCGGTAGGAAGCGACCACCGTGAACATCAGCACGACGACCGCGACCGCGATCCAGGGACTGAAGTGGTACGCCGACACGCCCGCGATGGACAGGACCAGCAGCACCTCGCCGGGCGCGTACGCCACGGAGGAGAGCGGGTCGGAGGCGAAGACGGGTAGGGCGATGCGCTTCGGCAGGAGCGTTTCCCCCAGCCGGTCACTGCGCAGTGCGCGCCCGATCAGAATCCGTTTGGGCACGTCGGTCAGTTTGGACACAACAGAGGATCGTAAGGGTTCGAACGAGCGCCCGCCCACCCGCCACCCCCGATCCGTCCACCGTCTGCTCTACGGGTGAATTCGGAGGTGGTGCGGCTGCGGATTCCGCAGGTGAACGGGTTCGCGTGCCTATATGACAAGCACCGTGCGATTACCTTTCGCTTCCCGGCCGTTGCCGCCCCTGGAGGTTCCATGCACCTGATCGCAGAACTGATCGGCGGCGCCGTCACACTCGTCGGCCTCGGAATCCTGACTCTCGCCAGCGTCCGCAGCATCGGCCGGCGGGGGCCGTCCGCCAGAGGGTGAGACGGCCCCTGCGGCCCGTGGAGGCTTGCCGATACGTTGGGTGCGCACAGGGAAATCCGGCTCCCCGGACGGGGAATCCGGCTACCCGGGGCCCCGAGAGGCGTCAGCGCCGGTACGCACCGGCATGATGGTTCCCCCGCGGCCCGCACACTGGCCGCGACGTGTCGCCAGGCGAGCCGAAAGAGAGACATGAGCAGGACATCCACAGAGGCCGGCGGACCCGCGGAAAGCGGGGTGTGAGGCGATGCACATCGTCATCATGGGCTGCGGGCGCGTGGGCTCCGCCCTCGCGCAGACCCTGGAGCAGCAGGGGCACACGGTCGCCGTGATCGACCAGGACCCCACCGCCTTCCGCCGCCTCGGTTCCACGTTCGGGGGCCGCAGGGTCACCGGTATCGGCTTCGACCAGGACACCCTGCGCGAGGCGGGCGTCGAGGAGGCCGGCGCCTTCGCCGCGGTCTCCAGCGGTGACAACTCGAACATCATCGCCGCCCGGGTGGCCCGCGAGATGTTCGGTGTGGAGAACGTCGCCGCCCGCATCTACGACCCCCGCCGCGCCGAGGTCTACCAGCGCCTGGGCATCCCCACGGTCGCCACCGTCCGCTGGACGGCCGACCAGATGCTGCGCCGGCTGCTCCCCTCGGGCGCCGAGCCGCTGTGGCGCGACCCCACCGGCGGCGTCCAGCTCGCCGAGGTGCACACCTCGGCGTCCTGGGTCGGCCACAAGATCAGCCGGCTCCAGGAGGAGACGGGCGTGCGGGTGGCGTTCCTCACCCGGCTCGGGGAGGCCATCCTGCCGACCTCGCAGACGGTGTTGCAGGAGGGTGACCTGGTGCACGTGATGATGCGCACCGACGAGGTCCACAAGGTCGAGGCGGCGTTCGCCAAGGGTCCCGAAAAGGAGGCCGGTCACTGATGAGGGTCGCCATTGCCGGAGCCGGTGCGGTCGGCCGCTCGATCGCGGGCGAGCTGCTGGAGAACGGCCACGAGATCCTGCTCATCGACAAGGCGCCGACCGCCATCTCGGTCGAGCGCGTCCCGATGGCGGAGTGGCTGCTCGCCGACGCGTGCGAGATCACGTCCCTGGACGAGGCGGCGCTGCAGCGCTGCAACGTCGTCATCGCCGCGACGGGCGACGACAAGGTCAACCTGGTCGTCTCCCTGCTGGCCAAGACGGAGTACGGCGTTCCGCGCGTCGTCGCCCGGGTGAACAACCCGAAGAACGAGTGGCTGTTCAACGAGTCCTGGGGCGTGGACGTCGCCGTCTCCACGCCGCGGCTGATGTCGGCCCTGGTCGAGGAGGCGGTGAGCGTCGGTGACCTGGTCCGGCTGCTGCGCTTCAGCCACGGCGACGCCAACCTGGTGGAGCTGACGCTGCCGGAGGAGTCGGCCCTGGCCGGCATCCAGGTCGGCGACGTGGAGTGGCCCGAGGACACCTCACTGGTCACGATCATCCGCGGCACCCGGGTGCTGACGCCGTCCCGGGAGGACTCCCTGGAGGCCGGCGACGAGCTGCTGTTCGTGGCGGCGCAGGCCCGCGAGGAGCAGCTGGAGGACCTGCTGTCGGCGCGGCGCGGCGACGCCGCGCGCTGAGCGCTGTGCGCTGTGCGCTGTGCGCTGTGCGCTGTGCGCTGTGCGCTGAGCGGACGCAGGGCCCGCGCATGCGACGGTGGGGCGCCCGGAGATTCCCGGGCGCCCCACCGTCGTATGCCGTCGGCCACCGTCGTATGCGGTCGTCGACCACCTCGTGGGCCCTCGACCGTCGTCGTACGCCCTCGACCGTCGTCGTACGCCCTCGACCGTCGTCGTACGCCCTCGACCGTCGTCGTACGCCGTCAGTCCTTGCGGTGCCTGCCGCCGCGTGCGGAGTCCGCGGCGGACTCCACGGCTTCGCCCTCCCGGGCCTCGCGCTCGGCCTTCTCCCGTTCCGCCCTCTCCTCCTCGGCCTTCTCGGCCGCCTCCATCTCCGCGAACACGTCGATGGGGGCCGGTGCCTTCGCCAGGAACACCCAGGTCAGCCAGACGGCGAGCAGGAACGGCGGGATCTTCAGGATGACCAGGACCCAGCCGAGCTGCTCGGTGTCGGCCCACCAGTACAGCGGGAAGAGGATCGCGCTCTTGCCGAGCAGGATCAGGCCCCAGGCGTAGCTGGCCTTGGTGTACGCCTTCTTGCGGCCCGGGTTGCGGGTGCGCCAGGAGAGGTTCTCCTTGAAGACCGGGCCGAGGATGAGGCCGATCAGCGGCACTCCGGCCAGCGAGGTGACGATGTACGCCATGGCCAGGCCCAGGGTGTAGAGCATGCCCGGCAGATAGAAGTTCTTGGCGTTGTCGGTCATCATCGCGAAGACCACGCCGAAGGCGACGCCGAAGACCCCGCTGAACGCGTGCTTGACGGTGTCCTTCATCGCCAGCCGGACCACGACCAGCACCAGCGACACGGCCAGCGCCGCGATCGCCGACATGTGCAGGTCGTTGTTGAGGGTGAAGATGGTGACGAAGAGCAGGCCCGGCAGCACCGTCTCGACCATGCCCCGCACGCCGCCGAACGCCTCGAAGAGCGCGGCCTCCGTCACCGCTCGGGCGTTGTCCGCTTCCGTGTCCTGGGTGTCTTCGGTCGGCTTGTCGAGCGACGTCACCGGCTACTCCCGTCCGAGGGGTCTCAGTTCGTATTTCGGGTTGAAGAGCACCCGGCGGCCCCGGCTCATGGAGATCCGGCCCGATGCGATGAGCTTGCGCCCCGGCTCTATGCCCACGATGGAGCGTCTGCCCAGCCACACCACGTCCAGTGCGGCGGAGCCGTCGAACAGCTCGGCCTCCAGGGCCGGGACGCCCGCGCGCGGTCGCAGGGTGACCGTGCGCAAGGTACCAGTAACCGACACGATCTGCCGGTCCTGGCAGTCGCAGATGCGGGTGCAGCCGGCGGTGTCGGCGTCCTCGCGCAGTTCCTCGGACTCCAGGTCCTCCTGTGACGAGGAGAGCCGGTCGAACATGCGCCGGAACCGGCCCACCGGCTTGTCGGAACGCGGAGCAGCACTCATATCTGAAGCGTACCGGGGCCCGCCGACAGCCAGACACCCTCTCCGGGCCGGTATCGCGAGGCTCACTTCCGGCCCCTCGACCCCCGCTCACTTCTCGAAGCGGTATCCCATGCCCGGCTCGGTGACGAAGTGCCGCGGGTGTGCGGGGTCCGCCTCCAGCTTGCGGCGCAGCTGGGCCATGTAGACGCGCAGGTAGTTCGTCTCCGTCCCGTAGGAGGGCCCCCACACCTCCTGCAACAGCTGCTTCTGGCTGACCAGGCGCCCCGTGTTGCGCACCAGCACCTCGAGCAGGTGCCACTCGGTGGGCGTCAGCCGTACGTCCTTCCCGCCCCGGTGCACCTTCTTCGCGGCCAGGTCGACGGTGAACTCGGCGGTGTCCACGACCACACCGTCCTCGCCCCCCGGGACCGGCTCGGCCCGGCGGACGGCGGCCCGCAGCCGGGCCAGCAGTTCGTCCATGCCGAAGGGCTTGGTGACGTAGTCGTCGGCGCCCGCGTCGAGTGCCTCGACCTTCTCGTCGGAGGAGTGCCGGGCGGACAGCACCAGGATCGGCACCCGGGTCCAGCCGCGCATGCCCCTGATCACCTCGACGCCGTCCATGTCGGGCAGACCCAGGTCCAGCACCACGACGTCGGGGTGGCGGGCGGCGGCGAGCTGGAGGGCGGTGGCGCCGTCGTGGGCGGCGTCGACCTCGTAGTGCCGTGCCTTGAGGTTGATCACGAGGGCCCGCACGATCTGCGGTTCGTCGTCGATCACGAGCACCCGGGTCATCGGGCGGCCTGCCTTTCTGGGGTGGCGGAGTGCGCTGTGGCGGAGGGCTCCGTCGCGGAGGGCTCTGCGGCGGAGGGCTCTGCGGCGAGGTGTGATGCCGCCGGTCCGGGTGGGCCCGCCGCGCGGAGGGTGAGCACCATGGTGAGGCCGCCGCCGGGGGTGTCCTCGGCGTTCAGGGTGCCGCCCATCGCCTCGGCGAAGCCCCGGGCGACGGCCAGGCCGAGCCCCACGCCCGCCCCGCGCGGTGCGTCGCCGTACCGTTGGAAGGGCTCGAAGATGCGGTCCTTCGCCTCGTCCGGCACGCCCGGCCCCCGGTCGACGACCCGCACCTCGACGCGGTCCGCGAGGGCGCTGGCGGCGACCAGGACGGTGCGTCCGGCGGGGCTGTACTTGACGGCGTTCTCGACCAGGTTGGCCATCGACCGCTCCAGGAGACCGGCGTCGACGGCGACCATGGGCAGGGTCTCGGGGATGTCCAGCTCGGCGCTCCCCTCGGGCACCCCGCCGAGCGCCATCGGCACGACCTCGTCGACGTCGATCTCCCGGATCAGCGGCGTGACCGTGCCGGTCTGGAGGCGGGACATGTCGAGCAGGTTGCCCACCAGGTGGTCGAGGCGGTCGGCGCCCTCCTCGATGCCCTCCAGGAGTTCCGCCTGGTCCTCCTCGGACCACGCCACGTCGTCGGACCGGAGGCTGGTGACCGCCGCCTTGATCCCGGCGAGCGGTGTACGGAGGTCATGGCTGACGGCGGCGAGCAGCGCCGTGCGGATGCGGTTGCCCTCGGCCAGCGCGCGGGCCCGGTCGGCCTCCTCGCGCAGGCGCCTCCGGTCCAGGACGACCGCGGCCTGGGCGGCGAACGCGGCCAGCACCCGGCGGTCCTCGGCGGGCAGGACGCGGCCGGTCAGCGCGAGGGCCATGTGGTCCCCGACCGGCATGTCCACGTCCGCGTCCTCGGGGCGCCCGACCGGTGGACCCGCCCCGGCCCGGCCGGCGCAGGTCCAGGGCGACACGTCGTCCTCCCGTTCCAGGAGGGCGGCCGACTCCATGCCGAACGTCTCACGGACCCGTTCCAGCAGCGCCTCCAGGCTGGTCTCGCCGCGCAGGACGTTGCCCGCGAGGAAGGAGAGGATCTCGGACTCGGCACGCAGCCGGGCGGCCTGGTGGGTGCGGCGGACCGCGACGTCGACGACCGAGGCCACGGAGAGCGCGACGCCCACGAATATGGCCAGCGCAAGGATGTTCCTCGGGTCGGCGATGGTGATCCGGTTGACCGGCGGCGTGAAGAACCAGTTCAGCAGCAGGGAACCGACCGCGGCCGAGGCCAGCGCCGGATACAGCCCGCCGAGCAGGGCCGCGGCCACGGTCAGCGCCAGGTAGAACAGGACGTCGTTGGCGAGCCCGAGGTGGACGGTGTTGAGCAGCAGCGTCAGCAGCACCGGTCCGCCGAGGCCCGCGAGCCAGCCCCAGACGATCCGGGAGCGGCCGAGCCGCGCGCCCCTGGCCACCGGCAGCCCGCGGCCCTTGGCGACCTCCTCGTGGGTCACGATGTGGACGTCCAGGTCGGGGCCGGACTCGCGGGCGACCGTGGCACCGACTCCGGGGCCGAAGACGTACTGCCACGCCTTGCGGCGCGAGGAGCCGAGGACGATCTGAGTGGCGTTGACACCTCGCGCGAAGTCGAGCAGGGCGGCCGGTATGTCCTCGCCGAGTACGTGGTGGAAGGTGCCGCCGAGGTCCTCCACCAGGGTGCGCTGCACCGCGAGCTCCTTCGGGGAGGCCGAGGTCAGCCCGTCGCTGCGGGCTATGTACACGGCCAGCACCTCGCCGCCGGCGCCCTTCTCCGCGAGGCGCGCGGCCCGCCGTATCAGCGTCCGGCCCTCGGGACCGCCGGTCAGTCCGACCACGATGCGCTCGCGCGAGCCCCATATCTTCGAGACGTGGTGCTCACTGCGGTACTGCTGGAGGTACTCGTCGACCCGGTCCGCCACCCACAGCAGGGCCAGCTCCCGCAGGGCGGTGAGGTTTCCGGGGCGGAAGTAGTTGGACAGGGCCGCGTCGACCTTGTCCGGCTGGTAGATGTTGCCGTGGGCCATGCGACGGCGCAGCGCCTGCGGCGACATGTCCACCAGTTCGATCTGGTCCGCGCGTCGCACCACCTCGTCCGGCACGGTCTCCCGCTGCCGTACCCCGGTGATCGACTCGACGACGTCACCGAGTGACTCCAGGTGCTGGATGTTGACGGTCGAGACGACGTCGATGCCGGCGGCCAGCAGCTCCTCGACGTCCTGCCACCGCTTGGCGTTGCGGGTGCCGGGAACGTTGGAGTGGGCCAGCTCGTCCACCAGGGCCACCCGCGGGGCCCGGGCCAGCACCGCGTCCAGGTCCAGCTCCGTGAAGCGCGCGCCGCGGTGCTCCAGCTCCCGGCGCGGCACCTGCTCCAGGCCGTGCAGCAGCACCTCGGTGCGCGACCTGCCGTGGTGCTCCACGAAGGCCACGACACAGTCGGTGCCCCGCTCCGTGCGACGGTGCGCCTCGGACAGCATCGCGTACGTCTTGCCGACGCCCGGCGCCGCGCCGAGATAGATCCGAAGCTTGCCGCGTCCCATGGCCTCATCGTCTTCCGGTCATCGCTGAGTGCGCAGCGTCGACCTTACGGCCGCCAATCCCGGCAAAGCGGGGCAGGGCGCCGGGGGAAGGTGCTCTTTGACGGAACTCTGACGTCCGCGGACGTCACCGCTCGGCCACGCGGACGGCGCTGCTCCACGGCTCGCCCGTCCGCCCGTCCGGTCCGGTCCGTCCGGTCCGTCCGGTCCGTCCGGCGAACCGTTCCGCCCGGCACGGCGGAAGGGCCGCGCCCCGTGCGGGGCGCGGCCCTCCGTGCGGAGTCCTTGCCTATCGGACCTCGGTGATCTCCGGCCCGCGCTGGAGCTGGCCCATGCCGCCGGCGAAGCGGGAGCCCTCCTCCTGCTGGACACCCTCGGGGACCATCTGCGCGTCGTTCGGCAGCTTGAGGACGATCGGGTCGCGGGGGGCCATCGGTCCCTCGCCGCGGACCACCACCGTGTCGCGGAAGATCTGCTCCAGCAGACCGGCGGCCTGCGGCTGCACCGCGCCCTGGCCCGAGATCACTCCGCGCAGGAACCAGCGGGGACCGTCCACACCGACGAACCGCACGACCTGGAAGCCGCTCGTGCCGTCCGGCAGCTGCACCGGGACCTGGGCCCGCAGCTCCCAGCCGAGCGGGCCCTCGACCTCGTCGACGATGCCACCCTGCTGGGTGATGCCGGAGCCGATCTCCTCGCGCACCTCGCCCCAGATGCCCTCGCGCTTGGGCGCCGCGAAGCCCTGCAGCTGGATGGCGCTGTCGCGCAGCACGACGGTCGCGGCGACGATCGCGTCGCCCGCGACCTCCACCCGCAGTTCCATGCCGTCGACTCCGGGTACGAACAGGCCGCCCAGGTCCACCCGGCCCTCGGCGGGGTCGCGGACCTCGGTGCTGTCCCAGGGGCCGTCGGGCCGCGGTTCGGGCTCGAGCCGCACCCGCTCGACCCTGTCGTCCGCCTCGGTGTCGACGCTGTCGACGACCTGCTCGGCCTCGCCGGCCGCGCCCTCGGCGGCATCCCTCTTCTTGCGACGTCCGAACACGTCACTGTCCTTCCCGGTCGGATACGACCGAAGCGTATCGATTCCCACCCGTCGGGCCGCCCTCGGCGACCTGACCGCTTGTGCCGCTTGCACGGTCCGTCTCGGCGTGGCCGCCGGTGGACCCGAAGCCCCCCTCGGCCCGCGCCGAGTCGGGAAGTTCCGCGACCTGGCGGAAGCGGACCCTCTCGACCTGCTGGACGACCAGTTGGGCAATCCGGTCGAAGCGCTCGAACCGCACCGTCTCGCGCGGGTCGAGATTCACCACGATCACCTTGATCTCCCCACGGTACCCGGCATCAATCGTCCCCGGGGCATTCACGAGGGCGACACCGCAGCGGGCGGCCAGACCGGAACGTGGGTGCACGAAGGCCGCGTACCCCTCCGGGAGCGCCACAGACACGCCCGTGGGCAGTACGGCCCGCTCACCGGGCTCGAGTTCGCAGGCGACGGTGGTACGCAGGTCGGCTCCCGCGTCGCCGGGCTGCGCGTACGCCGGAAGCGGTACGTCGGGGTCGACGCGGCGGATCAGGACGTCGAGTTCCGGCCTGGGGTCCCTGCTCACGGGTTCACCTCGAAGGCGCGGGTGCGGCGGACCTGGTCCGGGTCGTCCATGGCGGCGCGGATCTCCTCCTCGCGGCCGTGGTCGACGAAGTGATCGATCTTGACCTCGATGAAGAGGGCGTCGGCGCGCACGGCCACGGGTCCCTCGGGGCCGCCGATCCGGCCGGTGGCGGTGGAGTAGATCTTCCGGCCGGCCACGGCGGTCACCTCGGCCTCCAGGTACAGCGTCGTGTCGACGGGCACCGGCCGCAGGAAGTCGGTCTCCAGCCGTCCGGTCACCGCGATCGTACGCAGCAGCCAGTTCAGCGAGCCGAGGGTCTCGTCCAGGGCGCTGGCCAGCACGCCGCCGTGGGCCAGGCCGGGGGCGCCCTGGTGGGCGGGCTGCACGGTGAACTCCGCGGTGATCGACACGCCTTCGCCCGCCCGTGCCTGCAGGTGCAGCCCGTGGGGCTGGTCACCGCCACAGCCGAAGCACTGCCCGTAGTGCGCGCCGAGCAGTTCGCCGGGGGCGGGCGCGTCGGGGTGCCGTACGGGTTTCACCGCGTCGGCGGGGACCTGAAGACCTGAGGAAGTACCACTCACAGGCGCAGACCTTACCCGCGCGTCGGCCGAACACCGATACCGTGCCAAGCTTGCTTCATGCAGCTCTCCACCGCCCCGTACGAAGAACGCCTCACCGCGCCCCGCTCCTGGTGGCTGGGATCCTTCCTGGTGGGGCTCTCGTTCGCCCTGATCCTGCTGCCCTTCGGCACGCTGCCGATGCTGGGCGGCCTGGCCGGCGGAACGGCGGTGGCGGCGGTGGTGGCCAGTTCGTACGGTGCGGTCCGCATCCGCGTCGTGGGCGACTCGCTGATCGCGGGCGAGGCGAAGGTGCCGCTGTCGGCCCTGGGCGAGGCGGAGATCCTCGACCCGGCGGAGGCCCGCGCCTGGCGCACCCACAAGGCCGACACCCGTGCCTTCCTGCTGCTGCGCGCCTACATCCCGAGGGCCGTGCGCGTGGTGGTCACGGACCCGGAGGACCCGACTCCGTACCTGTACCTGTCGACCCGCGAGCCGGAGCGGCTGGTCGAGGCCCTGGCCGCGGCGAAGGCGGCGGCGTAGCGCACGCGCGGGATCAGCGGCCGCCGTCCCAGCCGGGGCGGCGGCCGGACTCGTTCGTTCCGGACTCCTGCGTTCCGGACTCCTGTGTGCCGGACTCATGCGTTCCGGAGTCGTTCGTGCCGGACTCCTTCGTGAGGACGCCCATGTCCAGCGCGTTCTGCGGTCCGTCCAGAGCGGGAAGCTCGCCGAGGGCGCTCCAGGGCACCTGGCGCTTGCGCAGGTCCGCGCGGATTCTGTCGGCCAGCTTTCTGGTGTCGCGGCGGTTCATGACTGCGCCCACGGCGGCGCCGACCATGAACGGCATGAGGTTCGGCAGGTTGCGCACCATCCGCTTCATGATCTGCTGGCGCAGCTGACGCTTCATGTGGCTGTTCATCGCCGAGCCGAGGGTCGACGGCTTGGACACGTCGACGCCGCGCTCGTCCGACCAGGAGTTCAGGTACGCGGTGCTCCGCTGCGCGAGGCTGCCGGGCGGACGCAGACCGTACACCTCGTGCAGCTCGGCGATCAGCTTCAGCTCGATCGCGGCCACGCCGGTGACCTCGGCGGCCAGTTCGGCGGGCATCGCGGGCGGTACGGGCATCATCGCCGCCGCGCCGACTCCCGCCCCGACGGTCGCCGTGCCCTTGGCGGCGCCTGCCACGAGCCGGTCGGCGAGCTCCTCCGGCCCGAGACCGGGGAACTGCCCGCGGAGCGTCGCCAGGTCCCGTACGGGCACGCGCGGGGCCAGGTCGATGATCCGGTCGGCGAGGTACGCCAGGGCGGCCCTGGCGCGGGTGCCGCCGTTGCGAACGCCCTGTCCGGCCTTGTGCCGGAACGCCGCTGCCCGTCGCCGGGCAGCGGGTGCCGGCGTCTGCGCGGTCGCCGGGAGGTCACCCCGGTCGGCCGCCGGCCCGAGCGAGGCCGTTCCCTTATCGGTCGGGCCCCGCTCGTCGTCACGCGCGCCGTAGGGACCGTCGGACGGTCCTTGGTCCGCTTCCCGCCTGGAGAAGCGGCGCTTCCAGGGAGGGGTCGAGCCAGTCACGGCCGACCCCGCCTCAGTCGCAGTCGCGGCAGATCGGCTGGCCGTTCTTCTCCCGGGCCAGCTGGCTGCGGTGGTGCACCAGGAAGCAGCTCATGCAGGTGAACTCGTCCTGCTGCTTCGGAAGCACACGGACGGCCAGCTCCTCGTTCGAGAGGTCGGCGCCGGGAAGTTCGAGGCCTTCCGCGGCCTCGAACTCGTCGACGTCGACGGCCGAAGCGGACTTGTCGTTCCGCCTCGCCTTCAGCTCTTCGAGACTGTCCGAGTCGACGTCGTCGTCGGTCTTGCGTGGAGTGTCGTAATCGGTTGCCATAGTCGCTCTCCCCCTCTGGGTGTCTGCGGTGTCTCCAGCGCACGTAACGCGTGAGAGGCCGGACTTGTGCCCGACCTGAGGCGGAGATTTTGCCTCACATCAAGGTCTGTTACTCAATCGACACCCAACCGGACTCCTCATGAGTGATCGGCTTGGATGGCGATGGGGACCGTACACGGTCCCAATACCGCACTTCAAAGGCGCCTCACCGTGTACTTCCCGTGATCAGGACCCCTGAAAACCGGGATTTTCCCGGCTTTCCGACAGGGTGCATGATCACCGAGAGTGAATGGCGGGAAAGCCTCCGCTGTGATCGATCACACAGGCGACTCCCGGGCCGCCACCCTGGAAATTCCGCTCAAAGCGAACATCCTCGGAGTTCGGTGAGATGTCGGGGTCATGATCTCAGACGGGAAGTGTCACACGCATCACGAGCCCTCCGCCCTCGCGCGGTTGCGCGTAGATGTGCCCGCCGTGCGCCCGGGCCACCGACCGCGCGATGGACAGGCCGAGGCCCACGCCCTTGTCGCTGCCCGTGCGCTCGGTGCGCAGCCGCCGGAACGGCTCGAAGAGGTTGTCGACCTCGTACGCCGGTACGACCGGGCCCGTGTTGGTGACCACCAGGACCGCCTGGCCGCTCTCGACCGCGGTGGTGACCTCCACCCAGCCCTGTTCGGCCACGTTGTAACGCACCGCGTTCTGTACGAGGTTCAGGGCGATCCGCTCCAGCAGGACGCCGTTGCCCTGGACCACCGCGGGCTCGCGCGTACCGCGGATCTCCACGCCCTTGGCCTCCGCCTCGGCGTGCACCTGGTCCACGGCCTGGCCGGCCACCTCTGCGAGGTCCACCGGTTTGCGTTCGACGATCTGGTTGTCGCTGCGAGCGAGCAGCAGCAGGCCCTCCACGAGCTGCTCGCTGCGTTCGTTGGTGGCCAGGAGCGTCTTGCCGAGCTGCTGGAGCTCCACCGGGGCGTTCGGATCGGACAGGTGCACTTCCAGGAGGGTGCGGTTGATCGCCAACGGCGTGCGCAGCTCGTGGGAGGCGTTGCCGACGAAGCGCTGCTGGGCGGTGAAGGCCCGTTGCAGCCGCTCCAGCATGTCGTCGAAGGTGTCCGCCAGCTCCTTCAGCTCGTCGTCCGGGCCGTCCAGCTCGATCCGCCGGGAGAGGTCGGAGCCCGCCACCGCGCGCGCGGTGCGGGTGATCCGGCCCAGCGGCGACAGGACGCGGCCGGCCATGGCGTAGCCGAAGGCGAAGGCGATCACGGCGAGGCCGAGCAGCGCCAGCAGCGAGCGGCTGAGCAGCCTGTCCAGGGCGACCTGGCGCTGGTGGTCGATGCAGTCGCTGATCGCGGCGTTGAACTGCGACAGCGACAGGTTGCCGTTGGTGATCCCCGGACAGTCGTTGCTGGTCACCCGGAGATCCTCGAAATCGACGATCTTGTACAGCGGCTGGTTGCCGGTGCGCACCGCCTGGGCGGCGAGCAGGTAGATGATCGACAGCAGCAGGATGCCGGCGATCAGGAACATGCCGCCGTACAGCAGCGTGAGCCGTATCCGGATGGTGGGACGCAGCCAGGGCAGCGGGGTGGCCGACCGCGGGTCCCAGGTGGGCTTCGGAGGCGCCCCGGGGGGCGCGGGTGTCGTCGCCACGGTCGATCAGATCCGGTAGCCGGAGCCGGGGACCGTGACGATGACGGGCGGCTCGCCCAGCTTGCGGCGCAGGGTCATGACGGTCACGCGCACGACGTTGGTGAACGGGTCGGTGTTCTCGTCCCAGGCCTTCTCCAGCAACTGCTCCGCCGAGACGACCGCGCCCTCGCTGCGCATGAGCACCTCCAGCACCGCGAACTCCTTCGGCGCGAGCTGCACCTCCTTGCCGTCGCGGAAGACCTCGCGGCGGTTCGGGTCGAGCTTGATCCCGGCGCGCTCCAGGACGGGCGGCAGAGGCACGCTGGTACGCCGGCCCAGGGCACGCACGCGCGCGATGAGCTCACTGAACGCGAAGGGCTTGGGCAGATAGTCGTCGGCGCCGATCTCCAGGCCCTCGACCCGGTCGCTGACGTCGCCGGAGGCCGTGAGCATCAGCACGCGTGTGGGCATGCCCAGCTCGACGATCTTGCGGCACACGTCGTCCCCGTGCACGAGCGGGAGGTCGCGGTCGAGGACGACCACGTCGTAGTCGTTGACGCCGATGCGCTCCAGGGCGGCCGCACCGTCGTACACGACGTCGACGGCCATGGCCTCCCGGCGCAGTCCGGTGGCCACCGCATCGGCGAGCAGTTGCTCGTCCTCGACGACGAGTACGCGCACGTCGCTTGTCCTTCCTGTGTCCACCCGCGTAGCGCTTCTCGGCGCACGAGGGCAGGGGGCTGGTGGGTGTGTTGCCTCCATCCTGCCCTTTTCGGCCATAAGTCGGCTGTAAGGCGGGTGAGGGGGCCCGGTGGCGAGCACCGAGCGCCTCCGTCGGACGGGACTGCGGGGAAGGCGGCGGGGAGCGGGAATGCGAGATTTTCTCGCGCGGTTGAGGTTTCCGCGAAGGGGAGCTGGGGGAGGACGGCTTTACACCCCGCGATCACGCTCTGCCTGTACCGCGTTACCGCGCGGTACGCCGCGGTCCGCTTCCGCAGAGCGGGCGTGGGTGTCCGGCACCGTCGCTGCCCGGCCGGGCAGCGCTGGGCACTCCACCGGAGACGTGATCGCCCCTTCCGAACGGCACACCCCCGTGCCAACGACCCACGACCCAGGACGAGGGGGCGCAGCATGGACGCTTTCACCGCAGGACTTCTGCAGCGCATAAAGACGACCGAGTCCGACCTGTCCCGCGCCCGCGACGAGGGGGACGAGTTCCTCGTCGAGGTGGAGTTGGGAGAGCTCGACGACCTGCGCCGTCTCGCCGCCGAGCACGGTGTGGAGGTCGGCGCGACCGGCGTCTGACCGGCCCGTGAGCGACAAGGCCCCGGCGGGATCCGCGCCGGGGCCTTGTCGTGCGTGTCGCCGTCCGGCCACAAGCGCACGGCCGCCGGGCCGCGCGGACCGCGTGTGGACAGCCCCTGCCGGGCAGCACCATGGCCCGTGGGCCGGCGGGCGCAGCCGCGGGCCGTCACGCTGCGCCAACGCCCCACCGCCGCGGAGGCACCACCCTGGGCAGGCGGGGGTGGAGGCCGAGGGTGGAAGCACAAGTGGCACCCCGTCGGCACGGGACAGCCTCCCCCGGGCGGCCACGCACCGTTGCCCCATTGCCTCGTTGCCCCCACCCGGGAAATACAGGGCCGGCCCGTGTGCGGTCCGGCGTCCGGCGGTGCTCCTGACGTCGGCATCGGGCAGCGCGAAGGCTGCGGCCCGACCGCACGTCACCGGGGTTCACGAGCACCGGGCCGTGATACGACCGGCACCCGGCGGGCCACTCCTGGACCGTGCCGACCGGATACTCCGCCGCGACGGCGGCCACCACCCGCGGGCGGATCGCCCGGGACGTCAGCCGCCGCCTGCCCCCGTGCCGGCCGACCGCACTGGCAGCCGGCGCCGGCGCATCTCGGTGGATCGCGCCGCGTGCGCGAGAGCCGGCACGCCCCCGCGGCGCCGGCCGTGCGCCGTCGCCTCCCGCGCACCGGTCCGCCTGCCGGAGGCCTACGCGCCGAAGTCCGTCAGGAGCCGCTGGAGGGGCTCGAAGACCTCCGGGGTGGCCGCGATCGTCAGGTCGCCGGTCGGGCGCTCACCGGGGCGTCCACCGGTCACCGCGCCCGCCTCCCGGGCGATCAGGTCGCCCGCGGCGAGGTCCCAGGGGTGCAGTCCACGCTCGTAGTAGCCGTCGAGGCGTCCCGCTGCCACGTCGCACAGGTCGATCGCGGCCGAGCCGCCGCGCCGGATGTCGCGTACCAGCGGGATGAGCCGCCGCGCGATGTCGGCCTGCTCGGCGCGGACGTCGGCGACGTAGTTGAAGCCGGTGGAGACCAGGGCCTGGTCCAGCGGGGCCGCAGGGCGGCAGGCGAGCCTGCGTTCGCCGTCCCAGGCACCCGTGGCCCAGGCGCCGCCGCCCAGCACCGCGTGGTACGCCTCGCCCCGCATCGGGGCGACGACCACCCCGGCCACCCGCTCGCCGTCCTGCTCCGCGGCGATGGACACCGCCCAGGTGGGCAGTCCGTACAGGTAGTTGACCGTGCCGTCGAGCGGGTCGATGACCCAGCGGACGCCGCTCGTGCCCTCGGTCGCGGAGCCCTCCTCGCCGAGGAAGCCGTCGTCGGGGCGGCGGTCGGCGATCAGGCCGGTGATCAGCGTCTCCGCCGCGATGTCCATCTCGGTGACCACGTCGATCGGGCTGGACTTGGTCGCGGCGACCGCGAGGTCGGCCGGGCGGCCGTCGCGCAGCAGCTCGCCCGCGCGGTGGGCGGCCTCCTGGGCGATCTTCAGCAGCTCGGCGTGGAGGGGGTCGGGCGTCACGGCGGTCACGGGGCTCCTCACGCGTAGGGACTGTCGGCGCCCGCGGCGGCGGGGCGGGGGGCACGGGCGGGGCAGCAGCCGACCGGACACAGGTTGTGGCTCGCGCCGAGCGCGCCGAGGGCGCACGGGGCGACCTCCTGTCCGCGCTCGTCCCCGGCCCGCTCCAGGACGAGGTCGCGGACCGCGGCGGCGAACCGCGGGTCGGCGCCGACGGTGGCCGAACGGCGCACCGGCAGCCCGAGCTCCCCGGCCTTGGCCGTGGCCTCCGTGTCGAGGTCGTACAGGACCTCCATGTGGTCGGAGACGAAGCCGATGGGGGCCATCACCACGGCGGGGGCGCCGGCCGCGTGGCGCTCCTCCAGGTGGTCGCAGATGTCGGGCTCCAGCCACGGGATGTGCGGGGCGCCGGACCGGGACTGGTAGACGAGCTGCCAGGGGTGGTCGACGCCGGTGCGCTCGCGGACGGCGTCGGCGATCACCTGCGCCACGTCCAGGTGCTGGCGTACGTACGCCCCGCCGTCGCCGTGCTCCTCGACCGGGCCGGAGGTGTCCGCGGCGGAGTCGGGGATCGAGTGGGTGCAGAAGGCGATGTGGGCGCCGTCCCGCACCTCCTCGGGCAGCTCGGCGAGGGACCGGACGACCCCGTCGACCATGGGCTCCACGAAGCCCGGGTGGTTGAAGTAGTGCCGCAGCTTGTCGATCTTCGGCAGCTCCAGGCCCTCGGCCTCCAGCGCGGCGAGCGCGTCCGCGAGGTTCTCGCGGTACTGGCGGCAGCCCGAGTACGAGGCGTAGGCGCTGGTGGCGAGGACGAGGATGCGGCGGCGTCCGTCGCGGACCATCTCGCGCAGGGTGTCCGTCAGGTACGGCGCCCAGTTGCGGTTGCCCCAGTAGACCGGCAGGTCCAGGCCGTGCTCGGCGAAGTCCTCGCGGAGGGCGTCCAGCAGGGCGCGGTTCTGGTCGTTGATGGGGCTGACCCCGCCGAAGAGGAAGTAGTGCTGGCCGACTTCCTTCAGGCGTTCCTTGGGGATGCCGCGCCCGCGCGTCACGTTCTCCAGGAACGGGACCACGTCGTCCGGCCCTTCGGGGCCGCCGAACGAGAGCAGGAGCAGGGCGTCGTAGGGGCTGGCATCGAGCACGTCTGGCATGTCTCGATCCTGCCACCCGGCACTGACAGCGGGAAAACGGCGGGGTGCCGACGGTGCGTTCCGCCAGGTCCGCGGGGCTGTTTCCGGGCGTTGTGACGAGTAAGCTGTATCGACTGCGTTCGGACCTTACTGAGTCGTCCGAGTCGTTACTGAGCCGCTCCCGGAGACCTCGTTGCCCAGCCCCTACCGCGCCCTGTTCGCCGCCCCCGGCTCCAAGAGCTTCTCCACCGCGGGCTTCCTCGGCCGGATGCCGCTGTCGATGATGGGCATCGGCGTGGTGACGATGATCTCGCAGCTGACCGGGCGGTACGGGCTGGCCGGCGCCCTGTCGGCCACCATCGCGCTCGCCGCCGCCGTGGCCGGACCGCAGGTCTCCCGCCTGGTGGACCGGTACGGCCAGCGGCGGGTGCTGCGACCGGCGACCCTCGTGTCGCTCACCGCGGCGGCCGTGCTGCTGCCGGCCGCGCACTACGGATGGCCGGACTGGGTGCTGTTCGTCGCCTGCGCCGGCGTCGGCTGCGTGCCGAGCCTCGGTGCGATGGTCCGGGCCCGGTGGGCGGCCCTGTACCGGGGCACCCCGCAGCTGCACACCGCGTACTCCTTCGAGTCCGTGGTGGACGAGATCTGCTTCATCTTCGGGCCGATCATCTCCATCGGCCTGTCCACCGCCTGGTTCCCGGAGGCCGGTCCGCTGCTCGCCGCCTGCTTCCTGGCGACGGGCGTCTTCTGGCTGACCGCCCAGCGCGCCACCGAGCCGGAGCCGCATCCTCGCGAGCACAAGGGCGGCGGCACCGCCCTGCGCTCCCGGGGGCTCCAGGTCCTGGTCGGGACGTTCGCGGCGACGGGGACGATCTTCGGGGCCATCGATGTCGTCACCGTGGCCTTCGCCGAGGAGGAGGGGCACAAGGCCGCCGCCAGCCTGGTCCTCGCCCTGTACGCGGCGGGGTCGTGCACGGCGGCCATGATCTTCGGGCTGATGCGCTTCGCCGGGCCGCCGGAACGCCGCTGGCTGCTGGGCGTCTGCGCGATGGCCGTGAGTATGATCCCCCTCCTACTGGTCGGAAACCTGCTGTTTCTGGCCGCGGCGCTGTTCGTTGCGGGTCTGTCCATCGCTCCCACGATGATCACGACGATGTCCCTCATCGAAGAGCACGTACCACGCACGCAGCTCACCGAGGGCATGACCTGGGTGAGCACCGGCCTCGCGGTCGGGATCGCACTCGGCTCCTCCGCGGGCGGCTGGGTGATCGACGCCTCCGGGGCGCGTGCCGGGTACGCGGTTCCGGCGGTGGCCGGGGCCGTCGCGGCCGCGGTCGGTTTCCTCGGGTACCGCCGGCTCAAGCGGCCGGCTCCGCGTCGGGGAGGGACCGTTGGGCAGCACACGCACGGCGAGCGGGATGGCGAGCGGGAAGAACGGCACATGGCGTAACTGGGGCGGCAACGTCTCCGCGCGCCCCGCGCGGGAGGTCACCCCCGCCTCCGTCGACGAACTGGCCGAGGCCGTTCGCAGGGCGGCCGAGGACGGACTGCGGGTCAAGGCCGTCGGCACCGGGCACTCCTTCACGTCGATAGCCGCGACGGACGGCGTGCTGATACGCCCTCAGCTGCTGACCGGCATCCGCGCCATCGACCGCGCCGCCATGACGGTCACGGTCGAAGCGGGCACACCGCTGAAGAGGCTCAACCTGGCCCTCGCGCGCGAGGGCCTGTCGTTGACGAACATGGGCGACATCATGGAGCAGACCGTCGCCGGGGCCACCAGTACCGGCACCCACGGCACGGGCCGTGACTCGGCCTCGGTCGCCGCCCAGATCCGGGGCCTGGAGATGGTCACGGCGGACGGCTCGGTGCTGACCTGCTCCGAGCGGGAGAACCCCGACGTCTTCGCCGCGGCCCGGATCGGCCTGGGCGCGCTGGGCGTCGTCACCGCGATCACCTTCGCCGTGGAACCCGTCTTCCTGCTCACCGCCCGCGAGGAACCGATGCGGTTCGACCGGGTTCTCGCCGACTTCGACGAACTGTGGGCCGAGAACGAGCACTTCGAGTTCTACTGGTTCCCGCACACCGGCAGCACCAACACCAAGCGCAACAACCGCAGCGCCGGCCCCGAACGACCGGTGGGGCGGCTCCGGGGCTGGCTGGAGGACGAGTTCCTGTCCAACGGTGTCTTCCAGGCGGCCAACTGGGTCGGCCGCGCGGCGCCCGCCGCCGTCCCCGCGATCGCCCGGATCTCCAGCAGGGCACTGTCCGCGCGGACGTACACGGACACTTCCTACAAGGTCTTCACATCTCCGCGCCGGGTGCGCTTCCTGGAGATGGAGTACGCCGTTCCGCGCGAGGCCGTCGTCCCTGCGCTGCGCGAGCTGAGGGCGATGGTCGACCGGTCACGGCTGCGGATCAGCTTCCCGGTCGAGGTGCGCACGGCCCCGGCCGACGACATCACGCTGTCCACGGCTTCGGACCGCGACAGCGCGTACATCGCCGTCCACATGTTCCGGGGCACGCCCTACCAGGCGTACTTCACCGCCGCCGAGCGCATCTTCACGGCGCACGAGGGGCGACCGCACTGGGGCAAGATCCACACCCGGGACGCCGAGTACTTCTCCCGGGTGTATCCGCGCTTCGGTGAGTTCACGGCGCTGCGGGACCGCCTCGACCCGGATCGTCTGTTCCGGAACGACTACTTGCGCCGGGTTCTGGGGCCGTAGCCGAGACGTCGGGGGCCGGACTCGCGGCGTCGCCGGAGCCCTCCCCGGTGGCGTCCGGGGTGGGCGTCGGGCTGGACGCCGTACCCCCGTCCTCCCCGGAGCCGCTGCCCGGCGACGCGCCGCCGTCGGCGCCGTCGGTGCCACTCGGAGTACCGGACGGGGTGGCCGTCGGGGCGTCGCCGCCGGAGCCCGAGTCACCCGGTCCACCGGAGTCCTGGGAGTCCTGGGAGTCCTGGGAATTGCCGGAATCATCCGACTTGTTCTCATCCGCCGCGGACTTGCCGTGCCCGGAGAGGGCACTGCCGACGGTGGTGCTGTGGCCGCCCCCCAGACTCTCGCCGGAGGCGACCTCGTACGCGGTGATCCCGGCCATGGTGACGCCGAAGACGAGGGCCGCGGCGACCAACGGGCGCTTCCAGCCCCTGGTCCGTGCGCGGTAGACGGTGCCTGCGGTGAACTCGCCCGGGACCGCCGCCCCTCGCCCGTCCGCACCCCCGGCGCCGAGGGGGCGCTTCACCCGGAGCTGCTCGCCGGTGCGCTTGAAGAAGTGCTGGAGGACCGAGCCGCCGCAGGTGGCGATGACGCTGATCAGGCCGGCCCCGAGGATCGTGCCGTACACGCCGAAGGAGGAGGCGAGTTTGGCGGCCACCACCGCCGCCAGGGCGCTGCCCGCGACCTGGGGCACGCTCAGGTCGATTCGCTTGGACTTCACCTCCGCGCGCACATCCGCCTCGTCTGCATCATCGGGCTTTTCACGCATCCCCGGACCTTGCCTGTCTTTCCCGTACGTGATCGATCAACTGCACGAGAAAGGGACGTGTCACCGAAACCATTAGTTCCGTTTCTGGTGATTCCGTGAAGTACGCCACGCCCGAGACCGAGGAAACCGCACCGGGAGCGCCCTGGCGCACCTCTTGCCGGAAGTCGAGCGGCGCGCCAATCCACGCAGGTGGTCCGAATGGAGTACTGTTGCGAACCCTGGGCCCGGTCTCCCGACAGGGGGCTCCGGACCTTGAAGGACCGCCGGGAGGGGGCTGGTTGCACAGGGTGACAGAATCGGTCACTCACCGTTGTAAATGGGTAACCGTGCCATAACGGCGATCCAGGGCCCGTGCCCGACACGCCGGGCAACTCGGCAAGGTTGTGGCAGGCTGCACCCGGGCAGGTCACACTCGACAGAGCGGAAGCAGCGACGCACGTGACGTCGGCAGGCACCACCCGGGAGGTCCCCATGCCCGAACTGCGTGTCGTGGCCGTCTCGAATGACGGCACACGGCTGGTGCTGAAGGCTGCGGACAGCACGGAGTACACGCTTCCGATCGACGAGCGGCTCCGGGCCGCCGTACGCGGCGACCGTCCCCGCCTCGGCCAGATCGAGATCGAGGTGGAGAGTCATCTCCGCCCCCGCGACATCCAGGCGCGTATACGTGCCGGTGCGACCGCGGAAGAGGTCGCCCAGATGGCCGGCATCCCCGTCGACCGCGTACGGCGCTTCGAGGGCCCCGTGCTGGCCGAGCGCGCCTTCATGGCGGAGCGGGCCCGCAAGACCCCCGTCCGCCGCCCCGGCGAGAACTCCGGGCCGCCCCTCGGCGAGGCCGTCCAGGAGCGGCTGGTGCTGCGCGGCGCCGACAAGGACACCGTCCAGTGGGACTCCTGGCGCCGCGACGACGGCACCTGGGAAGTCCTGCTGGTCTACCTGGTCGCGGGCGAACCGCACTCGGCGAGCTGGACGTACGACCCGCCCCGGCGGCTCGTCCAGGCCGTCGACGAGGAGGCGCGCGCGCTGATCGGCGAGTCCGACGACCTCGCCGCGCCCGAGCCCAGCTTCCCCTTCGTCCCGCGCATCGCCCGGCTGCCGCGCGACCGGCCGCTGGACCGCTCCCTCGACCGGGAGCAGCGGGAGCGGCCGAGCCTGCCCCCACCGCCGTCCGAGCCGGACGAGGAGACCGCGATCACCGCCTCGGCCGAACGCGAACGCGACTCGCTCACCAGCCTGCTGGAGGCGGTACCGAGCTTCCGGGGCGACCTGGTGGTACCCGAGCGCGCTCCGGATCCGGTGGACGAGCCCGTCGAGGAGCCCGAGGTGGAGGAGCCTCCGGCCTCCGCGGCGTCGGCCGGTTCCGCCTACGCCGACGTGCTCATGCCGCGCTCCGTGGCCAGCCACCGCGACCGCCTCACCGGCTCCACCGACCGCCAGGCCGAGGCCGACGGCGTCCGCCCGGGCCGCCGGGCGGCGGTCCCCAGCTGGGACGAGATCGTGTTCGGGACGCGGCGGAAGAAGCAGGAGTAGGCAGCGTTCGACGCGTGAGAGGGGACCGCGCCCCTGCGGCTGCGGTCCCCTCTCGTGCGCCGGGCCTGCTGGATGCTGTTCTACTGCGGGTCCGGTCCCACCGCGACCGGCCGGTCCGGATCCGACGACCACTCCGACCACGAACCCACATAGAGCGCCGCCGGAATGCCCGCCACCGCCAGCGCCAGCACCTCATGGGCGGCCGACACGCCCGAGCCGCAGTACACGCCGACCTCACCGCCCTCCCCGGCCCCCAAGGACTCGAAGCGCGCCCGGAGTTCCCCGGCCGGCAGGAAGCGGCCGTCCGCCGCCACGTTGTCCGTCGTCGGCGCGGACACGGCGCCCGGGATGTGACCGCCTACCGGATCGATCGGCTCCACCTCGCCCCGGTACCGCTCCCCCGCGCGGGCGTCGAGCAGCAGCCCGGACCGGGCCAGCGCGGCGGCGCCGTCCGCGTCGAGCATCCCCGCCGCGCCCGGTTCCGGCGTGAAGTCGCCCTCCACCGGAGCGGGGACGTCCGTCGACAGCTCCGCCTCCCAGGCCGGCAACCCGCCGTCGAGGACCCGCACGTTCGGGTGACCCGTCCAGCGCAGCAGCCACCACGCGCGAGCCGCCGCCCACCCCTGCCCGCCGTCGTACACGACGACCGGCCGGCCGGACGACACTCCGGCCCGGCGCATCACCGCTCCGAACTCCGCCACGTCGGGCAGCGGATGCCGGCCGCGCCCGCCGGGCGCGGAGGCGAGTTCCCTGTCCAGGTCGACGAAGACGGCACCGGGAAGATGCCCGGCCGCGTACGCGGCCCGCCCGTCGAACGGCGCGGCGCCGGCCGCCCCGGCCGTGCTCAGCTGCCAGCGGACGTCGAGCAGGACCGGCGGGTTCACGCCCGCCAGTTCGGTCACGAGTTCGGGTACGGAAATGATGGCGTTCATGGCCCCATCCTGGCGTACCGAGTGGCCGCCGCGTCGATGTCGGGCTACTCTGCCCGCCGTACAGTACCGATCACGAGGCGTACGGGTTCGGGCACATGCTGTACCACCCGAGCAGCCGGGCCGTCCCCACGGGCGCGCCCGAAGCACGCGGCGCGGGTCCGGTGCCGGCACCGGCGCGAAGGTCTGTCAGACCGGTATCCGTCAGAGCGGAAGCGGACGCACGGCCCGCGGAGGGCCGAGAAGAGAGTGACGATGACCGACGCACGGGAGTCGACCGGCCGGGACGACGAGACGAACGCCCGGCACGCGCCCGGCACACCCTGCTGGGTGAGTCTGATGGTGCACGGGCCGGCCGCGACCCGGGAGTTCTACGGCGCACTGTTCGACTGGGAATTCCAGCCGGGGCCACAGCAGTTGGGCCCTTACGCACGGGCCCTGCTCGACGGTCGCGAGGTAGCGGGTATCGGCCAGCTGCCCCCGGACCGGCACCTGCCCCTGGCCTGGACTCCCTACTTCGCCTCCGACGACGTCAACCGGACGGCCGAAACGGTACGCCTGTGCGGCGGCACGATCGGTGTGGGCCCGCTCGACGCGGGCGCGGCCGGCCGTCTGGCCATCTGTTCCGACCCCTCGGGCGCCGTCTTCGGCATCTGGCAGGCGGCGGCGCACCTCGGCACCGCCGTCACGGGCGTGCCCGGCACACCGGCGTGGAACGAGCTGATGACCTTCGAGTCGACGAGCGTCGCCAAGTTCTACGAGACCGTGTTCGGCTTCGAGTTGGCGCCGGAGGTCTCCGCCGACTTCGACTACGTGACCCTGCGCCTCGACGGACGCCCCGTCGCCGGCATCCACGGCCTCGGCACCGCCCTGCCCCGCGACCGGGGGCCGCACTGGCTGACGTACTTCGAAGTGGACGACGCGGAGGAGTCCCTGGAGCGCCTCACCGATCTGGGCGGCCATGCCGTCAAGCCCGTCCAGGACACTCCCCACGGCCGGGTGGCGATGGTGGCGGATCCGGAGGGGGCGCGGTTCGCGCTGGTGCAGTGCGAGCACGCCAACGCGCGGAAAGGGTGAGGACGGCCGGGGCACCTCCGCCGGACGACGTCCACTGTGAAGACGTCGCGGAGGCAGTCGGCCGACCACGGCTCGGCCGGCGGTACGGGGAACACGAGGTACGACTTGGCAGCTTCGCCAGGGCTTGCACGTATGCGAAGGACCGATGACCCGGCTTGTCAATCACCTTGCGGAGAGGAGCCCTTGGTCCTGTTCACCGGACCGCATGGAGGGACTCAGGAGCGCACGGTCCACGTCAGCGCTTCCGTCGGTACGGCGGCGGCCAGGAAGCGGCGGGAAACCGTCCGGTCGTGCGTGATCGTCCTCAGGACATGACGCACCTGGGCTCCGCACCGTCCACGACTCCGCCCGACTGGCCGCACTGCGGCCACGGCGCCGCCCCGGAGGACCCGGTCGGCTGCCGTGGCATCCATGTCCCCGGTCACACCGCATGCCTCGCCCACCTGACCGGCACCGACCGCGACGCCTACCTGGCCGGTCTGGCCCCCGGCGCCGACATCGACCACCGCGGCACCCCCTTCGCGGAATCCCTTCTCGACGCCCTCCTCGACGCCCTCCGTGACCCCGCCACCGGACATCCCCGCCTCGGTGAGGCTCGGTTCACGTCGGCGCTTTTCCAAGGCGATGCCTGGTTCGAGTCAGCGACCTTTCAGGGCGACGCCGAATTCGCGTCGGCGACCTTTCAAGGCGTCGCGTGGTTCAGGTCGGCGACCTTCCGAGGTGACGCCCGGTTCAGGTCCGTGACCTTCCGGGAGGGCGCCGAGTTCAGGTCGGTGACCTTCCAGCACGCCGCCTGGTTCGAGTCGGCGGCCTTCCAGGCCGACGCGCGGTTCAGGTTCACGGCCTTTCAGGCCGACGCCCGGTTCGAGTCGGCGGTCTTCCAAGGCGATGCCGGGTGCGAGTCGGCGACGTTCCAGGGTGTCGCCTGGTTCGAGTCGGCGATCTTTCGGAGTGGCGCCGGATTCGGGTCGGTGACCTTCCAGGACGGCGCCTGGTTCGGGGCAGCGACCTTCCACGGCGATGCACGGTTCAGATCGGCGACGTTCCAGGGCGGTGCCGGATTCTCCTCGGCGACGTTCCAAGGCAGTGCCGGGTTCGCCTCAGTGGCCTTCCGGGGTGACGCACGGTTCAGATCGACGACGTTCCGAGGCGACGCACGGTTCGAGTCGGCGACGTTCCTGGGCGATGCACGGTTCGAACAGGCGGTTTTCGAGCGGTCAGTCAGCCTGGGGCCACTGGTGTGCGCCGGGCGGGTGAAGTTGTCCGGAGCGGTGTTCGGCGGCCCGGTGACCCTCGCATCCGCCGCGCGTCGCCTGGAGTGCCGACGGACCCGCTGGTCGTCAACGGCCGAGTTGCGCCTGCGCTACGCCACGGTGGACTTCGCCCACGCCGTCTTCGAGTACCCCCTCACGATCGCCGCGGAGGCCGACCCCTTCGTGCTCCCCGACGGGCAGCCGGTGGCAGAACGGGCTCTTGCCCACGCACCCGGCACCGCGGTGCGGATCGCCTCGCTGCGTGGGGTGGACGCCGCCCATCTGGTTCTCGCCGACGTCGACCTGTCGGAGTGCCTGTTCACCGGGACCGTGCACCTGGACCAGCTGCGGCTGGAGGGCACCTGCTCCTTCGACACGGTCCCGTCCCGCACGCACCGGCGGCGTCGGCGCCCGGTACGGTTCACCCAGCGCCGCACCCTCGCCGAAGAGCACCACTGGCGCGCACGCCGGCCGAGAGCAGTCCGGGGCTGGAGTCCAGCAGTGCTCGGCGCCGGACACGTCGGACCGGCGCAGCTGTCGCCGGTGTACCGGGCACTCCGCAAGGCGTTCGAGGACGGCAAGAACGAGCCGGGAGCGGCGGACTTCTACTACGGCGAGATGGAGATGCGGCGCCACGACCGCACCGGCACCCCCCGTGCCGAACGCGGGCTGCTGTACGGCTACTGGATACTGTCCGGCTACGGACTGCGCGCCTCGCGCGCCCTGGGCTGGCTCGCTGCCGCCATGCTCGTCACCATCGTGCTGCTGATGGGCTTCGGGCTCCCCCAGAACTCCCCGAAGCAGGAAGCGACCGGCACCGTGCCGCCCGGCGGGGGCAGGGTCACCTTCGAGATCGACAAGGCCGACCCGCGCAATCCCACCGGAAACAGGTTCACCGGCAAGCGCTTCGAGAAGGCACTGAACGTCACGCTCAACTCCGTGGTGTTCCGCTCCAGCGGACAGGGCCTGACCACCGCCGGCACCTACATCGAGATGGCCTCCCGCGTGGCCGAGCCCGTCCTGCTGGGTCTGGCCGTCCTGGCCGTCCGCAACCGCGTCAAACGTTGACCGTGCGCTGCCACAGCAAGGGGTCCGCAGAACACGGGCCACTGGAACACTGCAATACCCGGTGTACCCAGATCGCCCTGAGGGGCGGGGCCTTCTTCAAGGGGGTTCAGATCCGTACCGTCTCCACCCAGGCCGGAGGCTGCGGCGCTTCGGGGCCGATCAGGGCCCCGATGAGGCGGCAGGACGGGGTTTCGGCGGGCCAGGGGGTGAAGCCGTCCGTGAGGACGATGACGATGGTGGGGCGGTCGCGGGCCGCGAGGGCGGCGTCGATGCCGACGCGCATGTCCGTGCCGCCTCCGCCGCCGAGGCTGATCTGATCGGTGGATGTCACCCGGGACACGGCGTGCACGTCGGCGTCGCAGGCGAGGACGGTGACGCGGTTGCCGCGCACGCCGACCTCGCGCAGTACGCCCGTGATCTCCCCCAGGGCGGCGGCGAGTTCCGCGTCGCCCATCGAGCCTGAGGTGTCGACGACGACGGCCACCCGGGGCAGCGGACGGCGCAGGCTGGGCAGGACGACGCCGCGCAGCGCCGGGGTGCGGCGCGACGGGCGGCGGTAGGTGTAGTCGACGGCCCCGCCGGCCCACGCGGCGGCTTCCCGGACCGCGCCGGAGAGCGCCTGCCGCCAGTCCACCGTGGGTTCCAGCACCTCCTCGGCCCAGCGCTGCCAGCCCGCGGGCAGGGTGCCGCGGGTGCGCTGGTGGGTGCGCATCGCCTCGGCGGTGAGCCGGCGCAGTGCCTGGGCCTCGACGTCGCCGAGTGCGGCGGGGCCGGCGGATCCGGGGAGTTCCCAGGGCGCCGGGCGGCCGTGGGCGCCCGATCCGCAGTCGTGTTCCCTTACGTGCGGGGGCAGTTGCGGCAGGTACGCCTCGAACAGCTGCCCTTCGGGGAGGCCGAAGAGGCGGGGTTCGACGCGTCCGGCGGGCAGGCGCAGGCCGTCGGCGAGGAGGTCGTCGTTGATCTCGCAGTCCTGGGCGACGTTGACGCGGTACCGGTCGCGCTGGTCGGCGGCGGGGAGCCGGCCGGCGCGGTCGTGGTGGTCGCGCAGCAGGTGTGCCGCCTCGTGGATCCAGACGCCCGCGAGTTCCTCCACGGGGGTGGCGTCGACGAAGGCGGGCGACACGTAGCAGCGCCAGTGGCGGTCCACGCCCATCGTCGGCACGTCGGGGCTGGGCACGACGGTGAGGGCGTACAGGGCCGACGCCAGGTAGGGGCGGTCGTTCGCCGCGCGGTAGCGGGCCGCGAGCAGTTTGGTGGTGTCCAGGCGGCTGCGGGGATCCGTCATGCCTACGTGCCTCAACGGCTGCCGGGCAGGGCCCCGGACATCCGCAGCAGGTCCAGGAACCCGTCGATGCCGGGGGGTACGGGCCAGTCGAGCCGGCGCATCGACGCGAGGTCGGTGGCCGCCCGGGCGGCCACGTCCGGTACGCCCGCGTCCACGGCCTTGGCCAGGACCGCCCAGCCGGCCTCCCAGCGGGGCCGGGTGAGGTCGCTCTGGATGGCGGCGACGACCGCGATGAGGAAGGCCAGTTGCCGGTCGCCGCGCTCGGGGAGGGCGAACGCGTCGGGGTCGGCGAGGACCCGTTCGGGGTCGGGCAGGTCGAGGTGCTCCAGGTACGACAGCAGTTCGATGCCCGCGCCGTCCCCGACGGCACCGGTGAGCGCGGCGGCCGTCGCCTCGCGGCCGGCGCCGGTCGCGTATCCCGTCGCGAGCAGCCGCAGCGCCATCTCCCAGGTGCGGGGCGACGGCCAGGAGCGGCCCCGGCTCTCGGCATCGGCGGGTATGTGGTGGACCAGGCCGGGCCGGGCCGTGAGGAAACCGGAGACGGCGCCGCGGGCGCGCGCGACGGCACCGGGCACCTTGGCCGGATCGACCGCGGGGATGGCCACCTCCGGCCAGGTACCGGCCATGCCGCGGGCGACCGTGGCCGGGTCGTGGGTCCAGTCGAGGTGGACGAAGCGGTTGGCGAGCGGGGGGCTGAGGTGCCAGCCGTCCGCGGCGCTCGACGGCGGGTTGGCGGCGGCGACGATGCGCACCGCGTCGGGCAGGACGAGGCTGCCGACCCGGCGTTCGAGGACGACCCGCAGCAGCGCCGCCTGCACGGCCGGTGGCGCGGAGGACAGCTCGTCGAAGAAGAGCAGGCCCTGTCCGGCGCGGGTGAGCCGGACCGCCCAGTCGGGCGGGGCCATCGGCACGCCGGTGGTGGCCGGGTCGTCCCCGACGATCGGCAGTCCCGCGAAGTCCGACGGCTCGTGCACGCTGGCGATGACCGTCTCCAGCGGGAGGCCGAGTCCGGCGGCGAGCTGCTCAAGGCCGGCGGACTTGCCGATGCCCGGTTCGCCCCACAGCAGGACCGGCTGGTTGGCCGTCACGGCCAGGGCGAGCGCCTCCAGTTGGGGGTTGGCGGCGGGTTCGGTGCGCCGGGTGCGCAGCCTGGCGACGAGGTCGTCCGCGGCGGCCAGCGGGGCCGGTCCGGTGCGGGGGGCGGCGTCGGTGCTCAAAACGGCGGTTCCTTGCTGTACGCGTCGAGTCCGGGCTCGTCGGACTCGGGCTCGTCGGGCTCGGGCTCGTCGGGCTCGGGCTCGTCGGGCTCGGGCTCGTCGGGCTCGGGCTCGGGCTCGGGCTCGGGCTCGGGCTCGGGCTCGACAGGCTCGTACTCGTCCGCTTCCTCCTGCTCGTTGCGGTCCATGTACTCGTCCCACCAGTCGGCCCCGAGGCCAGGGTGTTCCTCACGGACGCGCTTCCGGAGGAAGGCCAGGTCGGAACGCTGGTAGCGGCGGATGACCTGGGCCAGCGACAGCTCCATCTGGTCTTCCACGTCGATCCGGGCACCGGCGGCGAGGAGTGCCTCCACGAGGGCCCTGGAGCCGCCGTCGTTGACCGCCACGAACAGCGGTGTGCGGTCCCGCTGGTCCCGGGCCTCCAGGTCGAGCCCTGCCGCGAGCAGCCGGGGCAGGAGCGGTTCGTGGTCGAGGAGGTGCAGTACGTGGAGCAGCGAGCGTCCGGAGGCGTCGCGGACCCGGGGATCCACTCCCGCGTCCAGGAGCTGGAGCACGCCGTGGGTGTCGCCGTGCTGGGCGCGCAGGAACAGGTCCTGGCGCTGGGCGCGGAGCGCCTTCGGCAGCCGGCCGTCGCCCGACGCCCAGGTCTGCTCGACGGCGAAGCACCCGGCGACGGCGCCGCCGAACGCGCGCAGGGCCCGTTCGCGCTGCTGCTCCTCGTCGCTGTGCGGCATGCGGAGCAGACCGCCCGGGCGGAAGCCCACCTCGTGCCATTCGCCGCGGCAGCGCACCCGGACGGGTTCGGGGACGGCGGGGCCCGGTGGGCCACCGGTCCCGTCGGCGACCCGGAGGTCGGGGAACAGCGCCTCGCGGACCAGCGGATGCAGGTGTTCCGGCTCGACTCCGCCGACGCGCAGCAGGTCGAGGTCGGGGAGCCTGCGCCAGAGCGCCTCGGCCAGGAAGGGCACGCCGTTGGTCTCCCCGCGGTCGACGGCCCTGACCCCGAGACCGGTGGCCGTCGGCTCCAGCAGGATGCGTGTGCGCCAGTCGCCGACGACGAGGAAGCGGTCGCCGACACCCTCGTCCTTCAGCCGGCGGACCTCCCGTTCCAGACGGGTGTGGTCGAGCGCGAGCCGGCCGAGGAGCTTCGTCGGATCGGCCTGGTACCAGCCGGGGCCGCCGGACGGGGGTGTCAGGTCGGCCTCGATCCCGGCCGCGGTGAAGGCCGCCTCGACCTCGCCGTTCTGGTGCAGCAGGGTGACCCACTCGGCCCGGGCCGGCGCGTCACCGGGGCCGGGGTCGGCCGTGGGCAGTTCGTCCGTACGGCGCGGTCGGCCGTCGGTGTGGAAGAAGGGGGGACGTTCGGTGCCGCCGCCGCACCGCTCGCGCAGTTCGGCGGTGTGCCGCGCGTCCCACAGGTGCCGGGCGTACCGCCAGTCCTCGGTCGGGCTCCCGAAGACGCCGGCGGTCTTCTCGTCCGCGACCGTTCGGAACCGCAGGGTGATCCGCTGCGGGCCCTCCAGCATCGCGGGCGTGGTGAGGTGCAGGTACGGCGTGGAGCGGGGGCCTTCGCCCGCTCGCACCGGCCGGTAGCGGGCGAGGACCACGGTGCGGTCGGTGTCGAGGGTGGTCCACCCGCCCAGCACCCGGGGCAGGTGCCATCGCACCAGGTCCGGGACCAGGTGGCGCAGGTCGTCCGCCAGCGCCGCGGCGACGTCGTCGCCGCAGTGCTCGGCGACCTCCGGCAGGTCGATGTCGACGTCCACGTCGGCCGCCGCGCACGCGCCCCGCCAGTCACCGGCCGTACGGCGTTCCGTCGCGCGCTCGATCATCCTCCGGGGCACGGCGTAGCGGCGGACCCGCCGCCGGCTCGCCGCCTCCTCCGGTGGGAAGCAAGGGAGTTCGGGGCGGCCGCTCAACGGTAGACACTTCCTATCGCGCGCAGGTCGGGGTGGGCCCCGGCCACGGGCCGCAGGCGCTGGGTGAAGGACCGCTTCACCTTCCGGGGCAGTCCGGGCCCCAGACCGACGTACTCCAGCGGTGAGGCGTCCGGCACCGCCGCCAGCAGGGACTTCGCGCCCCGGCCGGTGAGCCCGGTGTGGCACAGCTCCAGCCGGCGCAGCGGGCTGCCCGCGAGCGCGGCGGCCAGGGCGCGGGCGCCTTCGTCGCCGGTGGCGTTGGCGGGGGCGCCGAGGCTCCGCTCCGACATCGGCCGTCCCAGGTCGAGCGTCTCGATGGCGCCCAGGGCGCCGGCGAGGGCGCGCGCCCCGGCGGGGCCGATGCCGTTGCCGCCCAGGCCCAGGCGCACGGGTCCCCCGGAGTCGGCGGCGGCTGCCGCGAGGACGGCGGCGCCCTCGTCGCCGAGGTGGTTGGCGGGCAGGTACAGCTCCCGCACGCCCGCCTCCCGGATCAGGGCCGCCAGCAGGCCGGCGGCGTCGGCGGTCAGGCCGTTCCCGCCGAGGAAGAGGCGTTCCACCGGGTGCGGGCGGCCGGTGAGGGCGTCGACGAGGGCGCGCAGACTCCTGGTGGTGACACCGGTGTTGACCAGGTCGAGGGTGCGCAGTGTGGTGTTGCGGCGGAGCATCGCGGCGAGCGCCATCACGCCGTCGTCGCCCACCGGGTTGCGCTTGAGCCACAGGGCGCGGACGGTGTCGTCCGCGGAGAGCGTGTCCGCGAGCGCGTCGGCGCCTTCCGGGCCGATGCGGTTGCAGCCGAGGTAGAGCGTGTGCAGGCCGTGGCCGTCGACGAGCGCGCGGGCGACCGTCGACGCCCCCTCGTCGCCGATGGCGTTGGTGCCGAGCAGGACGTGCCGGGCGTGCGGTGAGGTGGCGGCGACGGGCATCAGCCGGGCGGCGCCGGCCGCCCCGAGGCCCTGCTTGCACAGGTCGACACGGCCGTCCGCGCGCACGGTGCCGAGCGGGAACACCTCGTCGGTCTCCACCGCCCGGGCCGACGTCAGCCGGGTCAGCAGCGGGTCCAGGCCGACAGGGTCACTGATCGGGATGTCCGGGTGCTCGATCGCCGGGCAGCGCACGGGTGTCGGCTGCGTCATCACCACTCCACCGGTCCATCGCCGGTGCCCGGCCCGCCGAGGACGGCATCGCCCTCCGCCCGCCCAGGACGGACCGACGCCAATCGACGTTCCTCCACGACAAGGGCGGCAAGGCCGGTCGGATTCGAACCGACGTCCTCCAGCTTGATGCTAGGGCGCGACGACCTCTGCGCTACAGCCTTGCCGTGGAAGATCATAGCCGGATCCGCCGACATGTCGATCAGTTGTTCGGCGGGACGTCCGGTGAGATGTCCGGTGAGATGTCCGGCGATGCCACCGGACGGTCAGTGGTGCGCGTCCGGCGGGTGCGGGGTGCGTCGGCCGACCGCGCGCCGCGTGCTCTCCCTCCGTTCCCGGACGGCCGAACCCGCCGCCCAGGTGGCGCCGAGAACGAGCAGTCCGAACACGGTCTGCACGGCCTTGCCTCCGCCCTGCTGGCTCTGCCCTCCCGTGACCGTGAGCAGGGCCGCGCCCGCGGCGCACAGCCCCGCGACGAAGGCCGCGGACAGCACCGGTGGTCCGCTCCTCGTCGTGGCCACCGCGTACAGGGCGTAGGAGGCGGCCGGGAACAGGGCCGGTCCGGCTCCGACCGCCAGTGCCACGCAGGCGGTGGTCAGGACGCATCCGAAGACCGGGACGGGCCACAGCCGGCGGGCGGCCAACGCCAGCGCGACGCTCAGGGACAACAGCCCTACGGTGCCGTCGCCCACCTCGCCGCCCCCGGCCGGCCGCAGTGCCGACACGTGCGGAAGCAGTGCGAACCCGAGGGCAGCAGGCACGTCGAGCATGACCAGGCGCCGAAAAGGGGTGTCACCCATGCGCGCGAACGTATGCGCTCGGTTGACGGCGCGTCCAACGTTCCGCGCGACAGCGCTTCCGCCGCGGCCCCGACCCGCGAGGGACGCCGGCCGGTCGACGGCCTGGTGGGGTGGCGGTGGGCGGTGCTCGTTCCGGTCAGCGGCCACAGCCGTGGGCCGGCACGCGTCGAGCCCTCCTCCCACCACCTCAAAAGGAGGTGGAAAAGGCCCCGTGACCGGCGGTACGGCCGGTGTCACTCAGGCGGGGCCACCGGCAGGACGTCCGGTGAGAGCGCGCCGGCGTGCGCGGAGACACTCGTCATCCGGCGGCGGTGGTGACGTCGGCACAGCACCTCGTAACCGACCTCCGCGGCCGGGCCGTTCACATCTCCGACGACGACCTGCTCGCCCGCCACGACCATCTCGCCGCCCACCGTGCGGGCGTTGTGCGTGGCACGCGCACCACACCAGCACATCGCCTCGACCTGAAGGGTCTCGATCCGGTCCGCCAGCTCGATCAGCCGCTGCGAGCCGGGGAACAGCTTCGTGCGGAAGTCGGTGGTGATGCCGAAGGCGAAGACGTCCAGGCCCAGGTCGTCCACGACGCGTGCCAACTGGTCGATCTGCTCCGGGGCGAGGAACTGCGCCTCGTCCACGATCACGTAGTCCACCCTGCCGCCCCGCGACAGCCGATCCACGAGGTAGGCGTGCAGATCCATGCCCGGAGCCGCCTCGGTCGCCTCCGTCACCAGACCCAGCCGCGAGGAAAGCTTCCCCTCCCCCGCACGGTCGTCCCGCGTGAAGATCACACCCTGTAGTCCTCGCGCCGACCGGTTGTGACCGATCTGCAGAGCAAGTGTCGACTTCCCGCAGTCCATGGTTCCGGAGAAGAACACGAGCTCGGGCATGAGGGGCTGAGCACCTTTCGGCAGAGAGGGCGGGGTACGCGGGGGGGGGTGGGTCAGGAGCGGATTTCGAGCAAGGGGACGAGCTGCTCGGCAGGGGTCATCGACCCGTGGTTGCCGACCATCGACGACTCGTTCGGCTCACGCTCGGAGGCGATGAGCAGCACGTCGTCCCGCGCGGCGGCGACCACGTCGCCGATGCGGTCGTACACCCGGTCGTCGATGCGGGGACCGAACCAGCCCGCGTCGATCGCCTCGTCGCGGGACGCCACCCAGAACTGCTCGCCGAGCACTTCCCGCCAGCAGGTCAGTACGTCGTTGTGCGCGCCGGGGACGGCGTAGACGTGCCGGGCGCGGCCCTCGCCGCCGAGGAGGGCGACGCCCGCCTTCAGCTCCCAGTCCTCGTCGAAGTCGATGCGGTGGTCCTCGTCGAAGGGCACGTCGATCATGCCGTGGTCGGCGGTGACGTACAGGGCGCTGCGCGGCGGCAGCTGCTCGGCGAGGCGCTGGACGAGCCGGTCGACGTGCGCGAGCTGGCCGCGCCAGGTGTCGGAGTCGACGCCGAAGCGGTGGCCGGCGCCGTCGACCTCGGCGTAGTACGTGTAGACGAGGGAACGGTCGGCGCGGGCCAGCTGCTCGGCGGCGCAGTCCATGCGGTCCTCGCCGGACAGGCGTCCGTGGAACTCACCACCGCTGAGCGCGACCTTGGTGAGCGGGGTGTTCGCGAAGGTCGGGGAGGAGACCTGGGCGGCGTGCACACCCGCCTCGTGGGCGAGGCCGAAGACGGTGGGGTACGGCTGCCAGCGGCCCGGTGCGGTCCACGGCTGCCAGCGCAGCTGGTTCATCAGCGCGCCGGTGGCCGGGTCGCGCACGGTGTAGCCGGGCAGGCCGTGGGCGCCCGGCGGCAGACCGGTGCCGACGGAGGCGAGGGAGGTCGCGGTGGTCGCCGGGTAGCCGGCGGTGATCGGGCGTCCGGTGCCGCCCCGTGAGCTGCCCAGCAGCGAGGTCAGGAAGGGGGCGTCCTCCGGGTGCGCACGCAGCTGCTCCCAGCCGAGGCCGTCGATCAGGAACACGCAGTTCCGGTCGGCGGGGGTCAGCTCCGTGATCCCGGCGGTCGTGCCGGGGACGCCGAGGCCTGCGGCGAGCGTGGGCAGCAGGTCGGCGAGCGATCCGGTGCCGTACTCGGGTACGGGGGCGGAGTCGACGGGGAGGGGTTCCGGCTCGGTGTCCCAGGCGGTGTGCTGCGCCATCAGCGGGAGGTGTCCGCGGTCGCCTCGGAGAGGGCCTGGGCGAAGGTGAGCGCCTGGCGCACCGTCTCCGGGCCGTCGCCGGCCTCGCTGACGCGCAGGCTGAGGTCGTCGGCCGTCGAGCTGCCCGTGTAGCCGTGGTCGGCCTCGCAGTTGGGGTCGCCGCAGGCGGCCGGCTCGAGGTCGAGGCGGGAGACGGCGCCCCAGCCGATGGTCAGCACGATCTCGCGGGGCAGCGTGCCCGGCTTGTACTGCTCCGGGTTGGCGACCACGCGGCTGACGACGATGGACGAGATCCGGCCGAGCTTGACGGACTCCGTGGACGTCGTGGCGTACGGCGTCGGGGAGGTGTCGTCGGCGGCCTGCTCGTCGGTGTGGCTGACGATGAAGCGGTTGCCGGTGAGCACGAGCACGGTCACGTGCCGGCGCACCTCGTTCTGGTCGAACGTCGTCTCCTGGTGGACCAGGTACGACCGCACGGGCTCGCCGCCCACAGCGGCCTCCACCGCCTCGGCCACGAGGGCCGGGTAGTAGCCGCTGCGCTCGATCGCCGCTCGCAGCCCCTGGGTCGTCGTACTGGTCTTGGCCATGCCGTCCATCCTACGGGGGCGCGCCGACTGCGCGGCACGCTCGTGCGAGACCCGTCCCGGGGCGCGGGCGGTCAGTACGCCGGCAGGGTCCGCGGGCCGAGGTCGTCCCTGGCGGGAGGAGGAGCCAGGCGGACGGCGGCGCCGAGGACGCTCAGGCCGCGCGGGGCGACGACGACCGGTTCCAGGGTGACCGCGACGACCTCCGGGTGGTCGTCCACCAGCCGGGAGACCCGCAGCAGCAGTTCCTCCAGGGCGGAGCTGTCGACCGGGGCCGAGCCGCGCCAGCCGAAGAGGAGGGGCGCGGTGCGGATCGAGCGGATGAGCGAGGTGGCGTCGCGGTCGGTGACCGGGACCAGCCGGTGCGCCATGTCGCCGAGCAGTTGCGTGGCCGCGCTGGCCAGACCGAAGGAGAGCACCGCGCCGGCCGCCGGGTCGATGACCGCCCGTACGACCGTGTCGACGCCGCGCGGGGCCATGCCCTGCACCACGGGGCGCAGCTCCTCGGGCTTCCCGAACAGCTCGGTCAACTCGGCGTATGCCCGCCGCAGCTGCTCCTCGTCCGCGAGGTCCAGGCGTACGCCGCCCAGGTCGGCGCGGTGGCGCAGGTGCGGGGCGGTGGCCTTGAGGGCGACGGGGTAGCCGATGGTCCGCGCGGCGGCGACGGCGTCGTCGGGGGTGGGGGCGGGCAGGGCGCGGTGGACATGGATGCCGTACCTGCCGAGCAGGTCGCAGGTCTCCTGCGGGCCGAGCGTGAGCCCCTGCCCGCGCGCGAGGTGCCCGGATATCAGCTCGGCGGCGCCCTTCTCGTCGATGTCCTCGTACTCCGGCACCTTGCCGGGGTCGGCGGCGTCGCGTCGCCACTGGGCGTAGGCGACGGCCTGGGCGAGGGCGCGGACGGCGCGTTCGGCGGCGGGGTAGGCCGGGATGAGGCGGGCGCCTTCCGTCCCCCCGCCGCCGGGCTCGCCGGTGGAGGGCCGCTGCGCGGAGGCGGGGCGGTCGACGGCGCCTGCCCCGGAGGCCAGGGGCGCCCGGGGCACGGCGGCCGAGAGCGCGTGCGGCCCGGGGGCCGGGGCCACCTGGGGCTCGGCGGACGAGGCGGCCCGGGGATCGGTGGACGAGGCGGCCCGGGGATCGGTGGACGAGGCGGCCCGGGGATCGGTGGACGAGGCGGCCCGGGGATCGGCGGTGGACGAGGCAACCTGGGGATCGGTGGGCGCAGCGGCCTGGGGCCCGTCGGACGAGACGGCCTGGGGCTCGTCGGATGGGGCAGCCCGGCTCTCCGCCGTCGAAGCCACCCGGGGGCCGGCGGCCGAAGCCGCCGTCTCCCGCCCGTCGGACGAGGCGGCCCGCGGCCCGCCGGGCGGAACCGCCTGCGGCGCCGTGCTCGTCGCCGCGGACAGGGCCTCCGCCAGGCCGCCCAGCTCCACGTGGACCACGAGGACCGGCTTGGCGGGCACCCCGGCCGCCGCCGAGCGGAGGGCCTCCGCCAGCGCCGCGTCTCCCGCCTGCCCCTCCCCCACCGTCGGGATGGCGGTCACCACCACCGCGTCGCACGTGTCGTCGGCCAGGGCCCGGGACAGGGCCTCGTGGAAGTCGCCGGCCGAGGCTGCCGTGGTCAGGTCCAGGGGAGGGTGCGGCCGCAGCCCCTCGGAGAGGCAGGCGTCGTACGTCAGCAGCCCCAGTGATTCCGAGTTCCCGAGGATCGCCACCCTCGGTCCGGCGGGCAGCGGCTGGCGGGCGAGGAGCAGACCCGCGTCGACCAGGTCGGTGATCGTGTCGACCCGGATCACGCCGGCCTGCCTCAGCAGCGCGGAGACCGTCGCGTGCGGCAGCCGTGTCGCCCGTACGGCGTGCCCCTGGGGCGCCACACCCCCGTGCCGGGCGCCCTGCACCACGACCAGCGGTTTGACGGCCGCCGTCCGCCGTGCCAGGCGGGTGAACTTGCGCGGGTTGCCGATGGACTCCAGGTACATCAGCGCGACGTCCGTCTCCGGGTCGTCGTACCAGTACTGAAGGACGTCGTTGCCGGAGACGTCGGCCCGGTTGCCGGACGAGACGAAGCTCGACACGCCGGTGACGCCGGTGACCCCGCCGCCGCGCCGGTGCAGCCGGGACAGCAGGGCGATGCCGATGGCACCGGACTGGGCGAACAGGCCGATCCGTCCGGTGCGGGGCATCTCGGGGGCGAGGGAGGCGTTGAGCCGCACGTCCGGGGACGTGTTGATGATCCCGAAGGCGTTGGGCCCGATGATCCGCATGCCGTACGTGCGCGCGTGCCGCACGAGTGCGCGCTGGCGTTCGCGTCCTTCGGGGCCGCTGTCGGCGTATCCGGCGGAGATCACGACGAGACCCTGCACCCCGTGCTCGCCGCACTCGGTGACCACCTCGGGGACGTGCTCGGCGGGCACGGTGACGACGGCCAGGTCGACGGGGCCGTCGATGTCGCGCACCGAGCGGCGCGCCGGGACCCCGTCCAGTTCCGTGCCGCCCTGGGGGAACGCCTTGTTCACGGCGTACAGCGACCCCGTGTAGCCCGCGTCCCGGATGTTGCCGAGGATGCTGCGGCCGACGCCTCCGGGTGTGCGGCCGGTGCCGATGACCGCCACCGACCCGGGCTGCAGCAGCCGCTGAACGGAACGCGCCTCCGCGCGGTGCTCGCGCGCGTACTGCACGGCGAGCGAGCGGTCGGTGGGTTCGAGGCCGAACTCCAGGCGGACCACGCCGTCCTCGAAACTCCGCTTCTGGGTGTACCCGGCGTCCATGAACACCTTGATCATCTTGGTGTTGGCGGGCAGCACCTCGGCGGCGAAGCGGCGGATGCCGCGCTCACGGGCGACGGCGGCGATGTGTTCCAGCAGCGCGGAGGCGACGCCGCGCCCCTGGTGGGCGTCCTGGACGAGAAAGGCGACCTCGGCCTCGTCGGAGACGGGAGGGGCGGGCGCGAAGCGCCCTCCGGCAAGGGCGGTGGTGGGCGAGGGGTGGGACGTCGCGGGTGTTCCACCGGCGCCGATCCGGTCGTAGCGTACGGTGGCGATGAACTCGCCGCCGATGGTGGCCGCGAGTCCCACCCGGTCCACAAAGTCGTGGTGCGTGAAGCGGTGGACGTCCTTGGCGGACAGGCGAGGGTACGGCGCGAAGAAGCGGTAGTACTTCGACTCGTCGGAGACCTGCTCGTAGAAGCTGACCAGGCGCTCGGCGTCATCAACGGTGATGGGGCGGACGCGCGCGGTGCCGCCGTCGCGCAGCACCACGTCGGCCTCCCAATGGGCGGGGTACTCGTGCCGGTCCGACGAGGTCTGCATGGGCCCCAGAGTACGGCTCGCGTACGACAACGGCGCGAGGCAGTCTGTGGAGGACGGAAGCTCGGACCGAGGCCGCGGTCCGACGACCACACGGGCGGCACACAGCCGTCCGGGCACGCTTCACGATGTGGGAAACTGGTCTAGACAAGACTGGTCTAGACAACATGAACCCCTGAATACCTGAAGGGCAGCATCACATGGCTGAGCGCCGCGTCAACGTCGGCTGGGCCGAGGGCCTCCACGCCCGCCCCGCCTCCATCTTCGTCCGAGCCGCCACGGCCACAGGCGTCCCGGTGACGATCGCCAAGGCCGACGGTTCCCCCGTCAACGCGGCCTCCATGCTGGCCGTCCTCGGCCTCGGCGCCCAGGGCGGCGAGGAGATCGTCCTCGCCTCCGACGCCGAGGGCGCGGACGCCGCCCTGGAGCGGCTGGCGAAGCTGGTCTCCGAAGGGCTCGAGGAGCTTCCCGAGACCGTCTGAGCCGTCTGAACCGTCTGACGGACAGCAGCATTGAAAGGCCCGCCCGGACCACCGGGCGGGCCTTTTGATTTCTTTCGGCTTCGCTCTTCTGCGGGCATCCGGGCATTCCGGGGCGTCGGTAGGCCAGGAAGTCGAGAAGTCAGAAAGTCGAGAAGCCAGAAAGTCGGGCAACCGGGCAGCCGGGCAGCAAAAAAGACTCCTCGAATTACTCTTACCCTCTCTTGTATACGGCCCTCGCGTTAAGCCCGCAGGCTCGACGTGTTTACGGCACGTTGCGATTTCCTCACACGCCTTGTCCGTTCGCCGTCGGAAGCGAATCGCAGCCGGTATCCCGGCGTCGACCGCTCGGTGTGCAGCATCATGAGCGCCCGCGCGCGCTCGCTGTCGCCCCGGGCCACCGCGTCGGCGATCGCACCGTGCTCCGCCCAGTACTCCACGGGTCCGGCCGGCGCGTCCACGGTGTACATCCAAGCGATCTTGTGGCGCAACTGGGTCAGCAACGCCGCCAGGGAGGGGCTGCCCGCGGCCTGGGCGAGGGTGTCGTGGAACCAGCCGCCCAGGGAACGCAGATCCTCGCTGTTGCCCTGCCTGGCCCGCTCCTGCCCCAGCCTGACCAGTCCGCGCAGCACCTTGAGGTGGGCCTCGGTACGGCGCCGGGCGGCCCGGGAGGCGCCGAGGGGTTCGAGGAGCGTACGGGCCTCCAACAGGTCGGCGGCCTCCTGTTCGCCGGGTTCCGCCACGCACGCGCCCGCATGCCGCCGGGTCACCACGAAGCCCTCGGCCTCCAGCGTGCGCAGGGCCTCACGGACCGGGACGCGGGAGACTCCGTAACGGCGGGCGAGCAGTTCCTCGGTGAGCCGGCTGCCGCGCCCGTGGACGCCGGCGACGATGTCGTCCCGGATCGCCGTGCACACCGAGTGCGCCGGAATACGCATGCCCGACCTCCGCCTTGATCCCCAAGAAAACGTCGACGATTGACGCGTGAGCAGTGACTCTAGGCCAGTCGGGCGGATATTCCGACGGCGGGGCGGATTTCATGGACATTTTTTGGACAGCGGCGACGCCTGGATCACCCACGGAAATGCGAACGCCCCGGCTCGGGAGCCGGGGCGTTCGAGTGCCGTACCGTCCGTCGTCAGACGTTCACACCGTGGGAGCGGAGATAGGCGACGGGGTCCATGTCCGAGCCGTACTCGGGGCTCGTACGGGCCTCGAAGTGCAGGTGGGCTCCGGTGACGTTGCCGGTGGCGCCGGAGAGGCCGATCTGGTGACCGGCGGCGACCGCCTGGCCGACCGAGACGGCGATGGAGGACAGGTGGCCGTACTGCGTGTACGTGCCGTCGTGCATCCTGATCACGACCTGGTTGCCGTACGCCCCGCCCCAGCCGGCCTCGACGACGGTGCCGACACCGACCGCGTGCACGGAGGTGCCGCTCGCGGCGTGGAAGTCGATGCCGGTGTGGCTGCCCGAGGACCACAGGGAGCTGCCGGCCTGGTAGGCGGTGGAGACGTAGGAGGCGGTGATCGGCGACACGAAGGTGTTGAGGCGCTCGCGCTCCGCCTCGCGCGCGGCGCGCTCCTTGGCCTCGCGTGCCTCCTCGGCCGCCTCGACGGCCCGCTCGCGTGCGGCCTCCTGGGCCGCCTCACGGGCGGCGGCGTCCAGCGCGGCCCGCTTCTGCGCGGTGGCCTGGGCGTCGATCTCGTCGGCTACGGCGTCGCCGATGGTGACGACCGGGGTGAGTCCGCTCTGCTCCGCCTCGGACTCGGCGGCGAGCGCCGGAGCGGCGAGGGTGCCGACGACACCGGTGGTGGCGAGGGCCGCGACGCCCGCCGCGTGGGCGGTGGTGCGATGCATCCGGCTGGGACGGCGATGCTTGCCGGTGGCGCGCGTGAACGCCATGTGGAGGCTGGTCCTTTCCTTCCCTCTCGCCTACCGGGTTAGCTGACGGGTTCGGAGCAGGAAGGTCTCCTACGGACCCCCTCGCTTCACGCGCGGGCGTCCGATTCACCCCAGGGACTGCGATGGGTCCCCGGCTCCCCTGGCTCGCGCCGTACGGGGACTCGGCGATGGCTGTCCGGTGCCGCGGGTGCGGCGCACTGCCTGACGAACAGCCCGGACGACGCTAAACGGGGTGTCTTCAATCCTCAAACGCAACCGGCCTTTTGTAGCGCACGCCACAGGGCAGACGGTCAGTCAGCCCCTCAATTCGGACAAAAGGCGGCCCTGGTGACACTGTGGTCACCAGGGCCGCCACGCGCGCGTGCCGCTACTCGGCCGCCACGACGGTCACTTCACCGATGCCGAGGGCCTCGACGGGCTCCTTGATCTGCGCCGCGTCGCCGACGAGGACCGTCACCAGACGGTCCACCGGGAAGGCGTTCACGACCGCCGCCGTGGCCTCCACGGTTCCCGTGGCGGCCAGTTGGCGGTAGAGCGTGGCCTGGTAGTCGTCCGGCAGGTGCTGTTCGACCTGGTCGGCCAGCGTGCTCGCCACGGCCGCAGCCGTCTCGTACTTCAGCGGCGCCACACCGACCAGGTTCTGCACGGCGACGTCGCGCTCGGCGTCGGTGAGCCCGCCCTCCGCGACCTTCCGCAGCACCGTCCACAGGTCCTCCAGCGCGGGACCGGTGTTGGGGGTGTCGACGGAGCCGCTGATGGCCAGCAGGGCGGCGCCCGTGCCGTCGGGCGCGGAACGCAGGACCTGTGCGAACGACCGCACGCCGTAGGTGTAGCCCTTCTCCTCGCGCAGGACGCGGTCCAGGCGCGAGGTGAGGGTGCCGCCGAGGCAGTAGGCGCCGAGCACCTGGGCGGGCCACACGCGGTCGTGCCGGTCGGAGCCGGTGCGACCGATCAGCAGCTGCGTCTGGACGGCTCCGGGGCGGTCCACGATGACGACCCGGCCCCTGTCGTCGGCGGTCACCGGCGGCACGGGACGCGGCTCGGCGGCGGAGCCGGTCCACGCGCCCAGCGTGTCACCGAGCAGCGCGTCGAGGTCGACGCCGGTGAGGTCGCCGACGACCACCGCGGTGGCCGTGGCGGGCCGGACGTGCTTCTCGTAGAAGGCGCGTACGGCCGCGGAGTCGATGCTCGCGACCGTCTCCTCGGTGCCCTGACGCGGGCGCGACATGCGCGTCCCGGCCGGGAACAGCTCCTTGTAGAGCTCCTTGGCCGCGCGGCGTGCCGGGTTGGCCAGCTCGTGCGGAATCTCGTCGAGCCGGTTGCGGACCAGCCGCTCGACTTCGCTGTCCGCGAACGCGGGCGCCCGGAGGGCGTCGGCGACCAGGCCGAGGGCCTTGGCGAGGCGCGAGACGGGCACCTCCAGGCTCAGCCGGACGCCGGGGTGGTCGGCGTGTGCGTCGAGGGTGGCGCCGCAGCGCTCCAGCTCGGCGGCGAACTCCTCGGCGGAGTGCTTGTCGGTGCCCTCGGAGAAGGCGCGCGCCATGATCGTGGCGAGGCCGTCGAGGCCGGCCGGTTCGGCGTCGAGGGGTGCGTCCAGATTGATCTCGACAGCGACGACCTGCTGGCCGGGGCGGTGGCAGCGCAGCACCGTCAGGCCGTTGTCGAGGCTGCCGCGCTCCGGGGCCGGGAACGCCCACGGCTTGGGCTCGCCGGCCTGCGGCTGAGGGTGGAATTCCATGGTGGCGAGCTCGGTCACTTGGCCGCCTCCTCGTTCTCGTCGGTGGCGTTCGTGTCGGCGTCGTTGTCGTCGGCGTTGTCGTCGGCGTCGGCGGGGGCCGTGGGCTCGTAGACGAGCACCGCGCGGTTGTCGGGACGCAGGCGTGCCTTGGCGACCTCCTGGACCTCCTCTGCCGTCACCTCGAGCACCCGCTGCACGGCGGTGAGGGCGAGCTGCGGGTCGCCGAACAGGACGGCGTACCGGCACAGTTCGTCGGCGCGGCCCGCGACCGTACCCAGGCGGTCCAGCCACTCGCGCTCCAACTGGGCCTGGGCGCGCTCCATCTCCTCCGGCGTGGGCCCCTCCTCCGCGAACCGGGCGAGCTCCTCGTCGATGGCGGACTCGATGACCGGCACCTCGACGTCACCGGACGTCTTCACGTCCAGCCACCCCAGGGAGGGTGCTCCGGCGAGCCGCAGCAGACCGAACCCGGCGGCGACGGCCGTGCGGTCGCGGCGCACCAGCCGGTTGTACAGGCGGGACGACTCGCCGCCGCCCAGGACGGTGAGAGCCACGTCGGCCGCGTCGCACGCGCGCGTGCCGTCCTCCGGCAGGCGGTAGGCCGCCATCAGGGCGCGGGCCGGGACCTCCTCCTCGACGATCTCGCGCAGCTGCCCGCCCATGACATCCGGCAGCGAGCCGTCCCGGGGGGCCTGCTTGCCGTCGTGCGAGGCGATGGAACCGAAGTACTTCTCGATCCAGGCGAGCGTCTGCTCGGGGTCGATGTCGCCGACGACCGACAGCACCGCGTTGTTCGGCGCGTAGTAGGTGCGGAAGAACGCGCGCGCGTCCTCCAGCGTCGCCGCGTCCAGGTCGGCCATCGAGCCGATCGGCGTGTGGTGGTAGGGGTGGCCCTCCGGGTAGGCGAGGGCGGTCAGCTTCTCGAAGGCCGTGCCGTAGGGCACGTTGTCGTAGCGCTGGCGGCGCTCGTTCTTGACGACGTCACGCTGGTTCTCCATCGACTCGTCGTCCAGGGCGGCCAGCAGGGAGCCCATGCGGTCGGCCTCCAGCCACAGAGCGAGCTCCAGCTGGTGGGCGGGCATGGTCTCGAAGTAGTTGGTCCGCTCGAAGCTGGTGGTGCCGTTGAGCGAGCCGCCGGCGCCCTGCACCAGCTCGAAGTGGCCGTTGCCCTTGACCTGGGCGGAACCCTGGAACATGAGGTGCTCGAAAAGGTGAGCCAGGCCGGTACGCCCCTTGACTTCGTGGCGGGAGCCGACGTCGTACCAGAGGCACACCGCCGCGACCGGGGTCAGGTGGTCCTCGGAGAGCACCACGCGCAGGCCGTTGGCCAGGCGGTGCTCGGTCGCTGTCAGGCCGCCGGAGCCTGCCTGGGCTGTGGCCGTGTGACCCATGGGCATGTACGTCCCTTCGATCGCGAAATCCTTGGCGGAATCACTTGGTGAAACACTTGGTGGATCATTGGGCGGAACTGCGGAATTCCGCCGATCCTTCCGATCCTGCCACTGTATGCAAGCGTGCGGGCCGCCCGTGGAGTTCCCGGACCTCGTACGCCGAGAGCGAGAACGGGGTCGGCGACCCGGCGGGGGCGGGGGCGCGGCACGAGGGCGTACCCTGCGGGCAGCGCCGGGCCGGGCAGCCCGTGACGGGTCCTGGTCGGTCGCTGTCAGTGCCGCGGTCCACAATGGACCGCGTCAGATCACCGTTCACGCTTCAGCAAGGAGCCGGCAGCGATGGCCCGCCGTAGTACGAAGACCCCGCCGCCCGACGACTCGTACGAGGAGAAGATCCTCGACATCGACGTCGTCGACGAGATGCAGGGCTCCTTCCTCGAGTACGCGTACTCGGTCATCTACTCCCGTGCGCTGCCGGACGCCCGCGACGGCCTCAAGCCGGTGCACCGCCGCATCGTCTACCAGATGAACGAGATGGGCCTGCGGCCCGAGCGTGGCTACGTGAAGTGCGCCCGCGTCGTCGGCGAGGTCATGGGCAAGCTGCACCCGCACGGCGACGCGTCGATCTACGACGCCCTGGTGCGCATGGCCCAGCCTTTCTCGATGCGCGTCCCCCTGGTGGACGGCCACGGCAACTTCGGCTCGCTGGGCAACGACGACCCGCCGGCCGCCATGCGGTACACCGAGTGCCGGATGGCCGAGGCCACCAGCCTGATGACGGAGTCCATCGACGAGGACACCGTCGACTTCGGCCCGAACTACGACGGCCAGGAGCAGGAGCCGGTGGCACTGCCCGCCGCCTTCCCGAACCTGCTGGTCAACGGCGCCTCGGGCATCGCGGTCGGCATGGCCACGAACATGCCGCCGCACAATCTGCGCGAGGTCATCGCGGCCGCCCGGCACCTCATCCGGTACCCGAACGCCGACCTCGAAGCCCTGATGAAGCACGTTCCGGGCCCCGACCTGCCCACCGGCGGCCGGATCGTCGGTCTGCCCGGCATCCGGGACGCCTACGAGACGGGCCGCGGCACGTTCAAGATCCGGGCGACGGTCGCCGTGGACACGGTGACGGCCCGCCGCAAGGGTCTCGTCGTGACCGAGCTGCCCTTCGCGGTCGGCCCGGAGAAGGTGATCGCCAAGATCAAGGACCTGGTCGGCTCGAAGAAGCTCCAGGGCATCGCCGACGTCAAGGACCTCACCGACCGCGAGCACGGACTGCGCCTGGTCATCGAGATCAAGAACGGCTTCGTGCCGGAGGCGGTCCTGGAGCAGCTCTACAAGCTGACGCCGATGGAGGAGTCCTTCGGCATCAACAACGTCGCCCTGGTGGACGGCCAGCCCCTCACCCTGGGCCTCAAGGAACTGCTGGAGGTCTATCTCGACCACCGCTTCAACGTCGTGCGGCGCCGCAGCGAGTACCGCCGCGCCAAGCGCCGCGACCGTCTGCACCTGGTCGAGGGCCTGCTCACCGCCCTGGTCGACATCGACGAGGTCATCCGCCTCATCCGCTCCAGTGAGAACTCCGCACAGGCCAAGCAGCGCCTGATGGAGCGCTTCTCGCTGAGCGACGTCCAGACCCAGTACATCCTGGACACGCCGCTGCGGCGGCTCACCAAGTTCGACCGCATCGAGCTGGAGTCCGAGCAGGACCGGCTGAACGCGGAGATCGAGGAGCTGACCCGGATCCTCGACTCCGACGCGGAGCTGCGCAAGCTGGTCTCCACCGAACTGGCCGCGGTCGCCAAGAAGTTCGGCACCGACCGCCGTACGACACTGCTGGAGTCGAGCGGCGCCCCGGTCGCCGCCGTGCCGCTCCAGGTGGCGGACGACCCGTGCCGGGTGCTGCTGTCCTCCACGGGCCTGCTGGCCCGCACCGCGAACGACGAGCCGCTCGTCACGGAGGCGGGGGCCAAGCGGGTCAAGCACGACCTGATCGTCTCGGCGGTGCCTGCCACGGCGCGCGGCGAGGTGGGCGTGGTGACGTCCGCGGGGCGTCTGCTGCGGGTGAACGTCGTGGACCTCCCCCAGCTCCCCGAGCCCCTGCCGACGCCGAACCTCTCGGGTGGCGCTCCGCTCGCGGAGTTCGTGACCCTGGAGGACGACGAGACGGTCATCTGTCTGACCACGCTGGACGAGTCCTCCCCCGGCCTGGCGCTCGGTACGGAACAGGGTGTCGTCAAGCGTGTGGTGCCCGACTACCCGTCCCACAAGGACGAGTTGGAGGTCATCAGCCTCAAGGAGGGCGACCGGATCGTCGGCGGTGCCGAGCTGCGCACCGGCGACGAGGACCTGGTCTTCATCACGGACGACGCGCAGTTGCTGCGCTACCAGGCCTCGCAGGTCCGCCCGCAGGGCCGTCCCGCGGGCGGTGTGGCGGGCATCAAGCTCACCGACGGTGCCAGGGTCATCTCCTTCACGGCGGTGGACCCGGCCGCGAAGGCGGTCGTCTTCACGATCGCCGGTTCGCGCGGCACTCTGGACGACTCCGTCCAGACCACGGCGAAACTCACCCCCTTCGACCAGTACCCGCGCAAGGGCCGCGCCACGGGGGGTGTGCGCTGCCAGCGGTTCCTGAAGGGCGAGGACTGCCTGGCCTTCGCCTGGGCGGGTGCCACCCCGGCGCTCGCCGCGCAGAAGAACGGTTCCCCGGCTCAGCTCCCGGAGATCGACCCGCGCCGCGACGGCTCGGGGGTGTCACTGCCGAAGACGGTGTCGGTGGTGGCGGGACCGGCTTAGGGGGGGTGTCGTTTGGATCTTGCCGGGGTCGCTTGCAAGGCACCGGTGCCTGGAGCCGACCTGACCCAAACGACACCCCCTAGGGCCCGCCCCAGGGAACGGGCGGCGGCTCCTCGCCGCCCGGCTCGCTGTCGTCGGGATCCCCGCCGTCGGATTCCATGTCGCCCGGTTCGATGTCGCCCGGTTCCCCGCCCTCGGGCTCCGGTACGTAGCGCAGGACGCCCCACATGCCGTGCTCGTCGGCGTGCGGGGCGTCGGGATCCGCGCGGCACGCGCCGAGTTCCTCGCCGAGGGCGGGCGCGTCGATGCCGGAGCCGATGAGGACGAGCTGGGTGCGGCGGGCGTCGGCAGGCCCCCAGGGCTCCGGGTAGAAGCGCAGGAAACGGCCCACGGCGTGGACGGCGTACCGGTTCCGCGTGTCGTACGGACCGAAGTCGACGTACCCCTTGATCCGGTACAGGCCCTCCGGCCTGCTGTCCAGGAAGCGCATGAGCCGGCGCGGGTCCAGCGGGAGATCGGAGACGAACGACAGGGTGTCGTAGGCGGCGTGCAGGTGCTCGGCGTGTGCGCCGCCCCTGGAGTGGTCGTACAGGTCGTCGAAGGACAGCTGCCCCACGCGCTCCTCGCTCGGCCGGCAGTCGTAGAGGAACTCGGGGTCGATGCGGCCGTAGGTCGCGGGCACGACGGCGGCGCGGTCGCTGAGCGACCGGACGAGCGCGAGTACCCGCTCGGCGCCCGGAACCCGGTCGGTCTTGTTGACCACGACCAGGTCGGCGAGGGCCAAGTGCCGGTCGATCTCGGGGTGCTTGGCGCGCGTGTCGTCGAACTCGGCGGCGTCGACGACCTCGACGAGCCCGCCGTAGACGACCTCCGGCTGCTCACTCGCGAGAAGCATGCGGACGAGTTCCTGCGGCTCGGCGAGCCCGCTGGCCTCGATGACGATGACGTCGATACCGGTGTCGGGCCGGGCCAGGCGTTCCAGGTACCCGTCCAGTTCGCCGGCGTCGACGGCACAGCACAGACACCCGTTGCCGAGCGAAACGGTGGAGTCGCCGAGTGCGCCGGCGACGGCCATCGCGTCGATCTCGATCGAGCCGAAGTCATTCACGATGGCGCCGATACGGCTGCCTCCACTGCGATGGAGGAGGTGGTTGAGAAGGGTGGTCTTTCCGGAGCCGAGGAACCCGGCGAGTACGACGACCGGGATCTGCTGCGGAATCGAGCGCTGCCCCACCGTGCGACCTCTCTCTCACCTACGCGTACGCCGGTCCGCGGCAGAACGTAGACCCACATACGGAATTGCCTGCTCAGGATACGAGCCGACGCAGTGCCCGCGGAGTGAACGATTGTTAGCAGCGCCGGCTGGGCAGACGTTTTGCATGGCGCCGGACCGTGCGACCCTCGCTTCCCTCCGTGCGCCTCCTCTCCGCCTCCCCGCCGGTCAGCGCCGCTCGGCACTCTGGAGGCGGCAGCGCCAGCCATCGCTCGCCGGTCCCCGTCAGCCGACCCGCACTCGACGACCGGCGGGCGGTCGCCTGATTCGGGGGTTGACATGGTCACACGGAAGAACATCACGGGGAGGTTCGGCTCCGCCGCAGCGTGTCTGCTGGTCGCCACGGCCGGGTTGACGCTGGCCGCGCGTCACCGTGCGCTGGAAGCGGAACGGCTGCGCATACGGCGGCTCGAACTCGAGGAGACCGCCTCGCGCCGCCGGGCGCTCGCTCACCAGCAGCGCATGCACTGGGAACTGCTGTCCAGGGCGATCGACGACCCGTCGCTGGCCTCGGTGATCGACACATACGCGCCCGACATTCCGGCGGAGAAGCGCCGTCAGTACTTCTATGCCAACGCCTGGTACATCAACCTCTACCACCTCTACCGCGCGGGACTTGTGGACCAGGAGGAGTTGTACGGGCATGCCCGTGAGCTCTTCCAGAACCCTCTGATGCGGGAGTACTGGGATGCATCGAGGGGGCAGCGCGCGACGCTCAAGCAGTCGTCCGACGAAGCCCGGATCGGCCACTTGGTAGACGGCCTCATCAGCGACCTCGACGAGGCCGACACGGATGAATGGTGGGTGGTGGGCACGCCTCCCTCGCCCTGACCTCCGGGCTTTCCCGGCGACGCCGTCAGCGAAGGCGCATGAGGGTCACCGCGGAGTGCCTTTCGGCCATGCGGTCACCCCGTCCCCACGACCACCCGTACTCTCCCCCTCCAAGCGATGCGCTCGGAACAGCGCACGGTCGCCGGCCTGCCCGCCGCGCCGGCTTTCACCGCCGGGCAGGTGCGGATCATGGAGGTGTCACATGACCCTGGAAGCCATCGTCTTCCTCGCCGTCGCCGCAGCCGTCGGCTACCTGGTGAACCGGCGGGAAGGAATCGGGGCCGGTGTCGCGGCAGGCGCCGCCGTCATAGCCGTTCTCTGCCTGTTGTCGCCCAGCGTCCCGCCGACGACACCGTCGCCGCCCGCAGCCCCGGAGCAGATCCCCAGCACGTCTTCCGCTCCCCCACGCGCATGAGGGCCGCGACAAGGCGGAAAGCAGGACACGCCGCTCTGTCGCCCTCACCGCTCACTGCCAACCAGTAGGGTGCTGCCCGCCCCTGAGAGAGCAGATCCGACGTAAGGACCGGTAACCCTTGAAAATCGTGCGCCGTATCGGTGTGCCGCCAAGTGCCCGTGGCAGTGCTTCAGGAGCGAACTGCCCCGACCTGTTCGAACTGAGCGACGGCAACTTCGCCGTCATCGGCACCGAGGCCACCGAGGCGCTGGAGCGTGAGCTGCCCGCCGACGCCGCCCGCGCCGACTACGAACGCATCGTGGTCATCAGCCGGGAAACCCTGATCCGCGCCAAGGCGGACATCCCCGACGCCTGACCTCCCGCGAGGCACGCGTCCGCCCGGACCCGTACCCCGTCACACCGTTCCGGCCGCACGCAACCGTCCACCGCGCCGGACCAGTCGTCCGTCGAGCCCTCGGCACCCCGTCCCGCTCGACGGCCCCACCGATGAGGCCTGGCGCCGGAACGGCACCAGGCCGCACGGATCCTCAGCCGCCGCCGGTGCCCCGACCGGCGCCCCCTGCCCCGCACACCGCACCCCCGTGGCCCGGACGGCTGGCAGGACCGCACACGCGCCGGAGGAGTACGGCGAGCGTCCATGGCGCACGCGCCGGAGAGTACGGCGAGCGCCCACCGCGCACGCGTACCAGCGGGCTCCACTCGGGTCCGCAGCCGCTGACAAGCCCTGCCGAAGCAGCGCTCAGGCGCGGCTGGAAGTCGCCGCGGCACAAGTCAGGTTAGGCTCACCTCTGTGAGTACGTGCTCAGTCGCCTCCCGGAACCTCGACGAGCCCGTTTCGGGCACCGCACCCGTCGCGAGGACCTGGTTGCTGCTCGAACAGCCCGGCCCGTGGGGCGCCAAGGCGCTCACGTCGAGCCACCTGGATCCCGCGCTGGGGCGTGCCCTGGAGGCGCAGGCGAAGGGGACGGGCGTACGCATCGCGCTCATCCGCCGGCCCGGACGCCACGCGGACGGCGGCACTCCAGCCGAGCGCCGGGTGTACGCGGCCCACACCGTGCCGGGAAACGTGTGGCTGCACGGCACCACACTCACGGACCCCCGCCGGCTGCTCGACCTCGATTTCGCCGCGCTCGGCAGGGGCGACCGCCGTACCTTCGAGTCGGTGCTCGACGGCGGTCCCCACCCGGGCGATCCGCTCGCCCTCGTCTGTACCAACGGCAAGCGCGACCGGTGCTGCGCGCTCCTCGGCCGGCCGCTGGCTGCCGAGCTCGCCGCGTCCGGGGCCGAGGGCGTATGGGAGGTCACCCATCTGGGCGGGCACCGCTTCTCGCCGACGGTGCTCGTGCTGCCCCACGGGTACGCGTACGGCCGGGTCCAGGCCCACACGGTCAAGGAGATCCTGCACGGTGCGCGGGAGGCACGGGTCGTCGTCGAGGGCTGCCGCGGGAACTCCTCGTGGGAGCGCCCCGGACAGGCGGCCGAGCTGGCCGTGCGCTCGGCCGTGGGCGAGGACGCGGCGCAGGTGCTGAGCGTCGTACGGACGGACGGTGCCGCACCGCACTGGGAGGTGACCGTGGCCCACGCCGACGGCCGGCACTGGCGGGTCACCGTCGAGCAGGACGCGTCGGTACCGCCGCGTCCGGAGAGCTGCGGGACGTCGGTGCTGGGCTCGCCGGCGCGGATGGCGGTCACCGCGGTGCGGGAACTGTCGGTGACGGCGGCGCTCGCCGGCTGAAGCCGGCCCGGGGACGGAGGGAGGGGCCCGACGGCCGCGAGGGGTCCCGGCCGGGCCTCCCTCGTCCAAGGCGCTCGGGAGATCCGCGCCACACCCCTCTACGGCATGTCAGAGCCTCCACGTACCGTCATGGGTATGAGTCCCACTCCCCCCGTTCGCCGCCTGCGCCTCGGCCTGCCGCGGCGGGTGTTCTCGCAGGTGCTGCTGATGCAGCTGGCGATCGCGGCGGGAGTCGTCGTGCTCGCGACCGGGCTCTTCCTGGCGCCGCTCAGCGACCAGCTGGACGACCAGGCGATGCGCCGGGCGCTGGCGATCGCGCAGACCACGGCGCAGCAGCCACAGGTGGTACGGGACCTGCGCACCACCCGGCCCGCGCCCGACGGGCCGGTGCAACAGGAGACGGAGCGGATCCGGAGGGCCACGGGGGCGGAGTACGTCGTCGTGATGGACCGGCAGGGCGTGCGCTGGTCGCACACCGACCCGGAGCGGATCGGCGAGGTCGTCTCGACCGACCCCGGGCAGGCCCTGGCCGGCCGTGAGGTCATGGAGATCGACGACGGCACCCTGGGCCGCTCCGCGCGCGGCAAGGTGCCCCTGCGCGACAGCGAAGGCGCCGTCGTCGGCGCCGTCTCGGTGGGCATCGCCTACGACAGCGTCCGGGCCCGGCTGATCCACGCCATCCCCGGCCTGTTCGCGTACGCCGGTGGCGCCCTGGCCGTCGGCGCGCTGGCCGCCTGGTTCATCTCGCGCAGGGTCCAGCGGCAGACCCGGGACCTGGCCTTCTCGGACATCGCGGGGCTGCTCGCGGAGCGCGAGGCCATGCTGCACGGCATCCGGGAGGGCGTCGTCGCCCTGGACCGCGGCGGCAGGGTACGCCTGCTGAACGACGAGGCCCAGCGTCTGCTGGGCATCGGTGGCGAGGCCGTCGGCCGCTCCCCCGACGAGGCGCTCGGCGCGGGGCGCACGGCCGACGTCCTGGCCGGCCGGGTGACCGGGACCGACCTGCTCACGGTGCGCGGCCAGCGGGTGCTGGTCGCCAACCGGATGCCCACCGACGACGGCGGTGCCGTCGCCACGCTGCGCGACCGCACCGAGCTGGAGCAGCTCGGCCGGGAGCTGGACTCGACGCGCGGCCTGATCGACGCCCTGCGCGCGCAGGACCACGAGCACGCCAACCGCATGCACACCCTGCTGGGGCTGCTCGAACTGGAGATGTACGACGACGCCGTGGAGTTCGTCGGCGAGGTGGTCGGCGACCACCGGGTCACCGCTGAGCAGATCACCGAGCGGATCCGGGATCCCCTTCTCGCCGCCCTGCTGGTCGGCAAGGCGACCGTCGCGGCCGAACGCGGAGTCGCCCTGTGGGTGTCGGACCGGACGCGGCTGCCGGACCTCCTGGTCGACCCCAGGGGGCTCGTGACGATCGTCGGTAACTTGGTCGACAACGCGCTCGACGCCGTCGCGGGGACGCCGCACGCGCGCGTGGAGGTCGAATTGCGTGCGCAGGGCCGTACGGCCACGCTCAGGGTTCGTGACACCGGGCCCGGGATACCGGCGGAACACCGCGAGCTGGTGTTCGCGGCGGGATGGTCCACCAAGGAACCGCCGGCCCACCGCCAGCGCGGCATCGGGCTGTCTCTGGTACGCAGGCTGGCCGAGCGGCAGGGCGGCAGTGCCACCGTCGGTGAGGCGCACGGCGGGGGCGCGGAGTTCGTCGTCGTCCTGCCCGAGGCGCTGGCCGAACCAGACCTGGAACACGCCTTCACCGCCCCCGTGAACACCGTTGCCGAGGAGGAGTCCCGATGATCGAGGTCCTGGTCGTGGACGACGACACGCGGGTCGCGCGGGTCAACGCCGCCTACGTCGAGAAGGTTCCGGGCTTCCACGTCGCCGGCGAGGCGCACAGCGCGCTGGAGGCGCTGCACAGCGTGGAGATGCTGCCGCGCCTGGACCTGATCCTGCTGGACCACTACCTGCCCGACCGGACCGGTCTGGAGGTCGTCCAGGAGATGCGGCGACGTGGCCATCAGACCGACGTGATCATGGTGACGGCGGCACGGGACGTGTCGACCGTCCAGGCGGCGATGCGCCAGGGTGCCCTGCAGTACCTGGTCAAACCGTTCGCCTTCGCCGGGCTGCGCGCCAAGCTGGAGGCGTACGCGGAGCTGCGGCGCACTCTCGACGGCGGTGGTGAGGCGGAGCAGGCCGAGGTCGACCGCATCTTCGGCGCCCTCTCGGCACCGTCGGAGCCGGGGCTGCCCAAGGGGCACTCCCCCACCACCGCCGAGCTCGTGCGCCAGTGCCTGCTGAAGGCCGACGGTGCGCTCTCCGCCCAGGAGATCGCCGAACGGACCGGGGTGAGCCGCCAGACCGCACAGCGCTATCTGAAACTGCTGGAGCGCACGGGACGGGCCCGGCTGACCCTCAAGTACGGCGACGCGGGCCGCCCGGAGCACCGTTACGAGTGGGCGACCCGCGCCTGAGGAGTCCGGACGCCATGGACGGGCCCGGGGCGTCGCGGTGGCCGGCCGTGCCTTCGGGGCCCCTCTCGGCACCTCGGGGGGTGCGTTGCTCGACCGCATGCCCAAGGCTGGGCAGAACGGGAAGATGCCTCACTCTTTCGCAGGGAGTCAGGCGTCAGGGGTTCGCCCTCCGATTCCCTACGGTGCGAGCGTCGGCCAGAGGCGGAGGAGCCGCTTGTGCGGCCGGCCGGGCAGCCGTCGGGCAGTGGCCTTCCCGGGCAGTTGCCGGACCCAGGCACCTTGCCGGGCCCGGCAGCTCGATCGCCGCCGGGCCAGGCTCAACGGTTACGCGCGGTCGTACGCGGTTACGCGTCGATGCGCGAACGGTCCAGCGTCGCCGCCGAGCTGGAGATGAACTCCTTGCGGGGCGCGACGTCGTTGCCCATCAGCAGGTCGAAGACCTGCTCGGCGGAGTCCAGGTCGGTGAGGTTGATCCGGCGCAGGGTGCGGCGCCGCGGGTCCATGGTCGTCTCCGCCAGTTGGTCGGCGTCCATCTCGCCCAGGCCCTTGTACCGCTGGATGGAGTCCTTGTACCGGATGTTCTTGCTCTGGAACTCCATGAGTGTGTCCCGCAGCTCCCGGTCCGAGTACGTGTAGACGTACTTGTCCTGGCCCTTCTTCGGCTGGACGAGCTCGATGCGGTGCAGCGGCGGCACCGCGGCGAAGACCCGGCCCGCCTCCACCATGGGCCGCATGTAGCGGTGGAACAGGGTCAGGAGCAGAGTACGGATGTGGGAGCCGTCCACATCGGCGTCGGTCATCATGATGATCTTGCCGTAGCGGGCCGCGTCGATGTCGAAGGTACGGCCGGACCCGGCTCCTATGACCTGGATGATCGCGCCGCACTCGGCGTTCTTCAGCATGTCGGTCACGGACGACTTCTGAACGTTGAGGATCTTGCCGCGGATCGGCAGCAGCGCCTGGAACTCGGAGTTCCGGGCAAGCTTCGCCGTACCCAGCGCGGAGTCGCCCTCGACGATGAACAGCTCGCTGCGGTCGACGTCGTCGCTGCGGCAGTCGGCGAGCTTGGCGGGCAGCGAGGAGGATTCCAGGGCCGTCTTGCGGCGCTGGGCGTCCTTGTGCTGACGGGCGGCGATGCGGGTGCGGGCCGCGGCGACGGCCTTCTCCATGACCACCCGTGCCTGCTGGGCCGCGTCGCGCTTCGTGGAGGTCAGGAACGCCTTGAGTTCCTTGGTGATGACGTTGTTCACGATGCGGCGGGCCGCCGAGGTGCCGAGGACCTCCTTGGTCTGGCCCTCGAACTGCGGCTCGGCGAGGCGGACCGTCACGACCGCCGTCAGACCCTCCAGGGCGTCGTCCTTGACGATGTCGTCCTCGGCGACGCGCAGCAGCTTCTTGGTGCGCAGCACCTCGTTCATCGTCTTGGCCACCGCTTGTTCGAAGCCCGCGACGTGGGTGCCGCCCTTGGGCGTGGCGATGATGTTGACGAACGACCTGAGGGTGGTGTCGTACCCGGTGCCCCAGCGCATCGCGACGTCGACGCCGAGTTCGCGGGTGACCTCGGTGGGCGTCATCTGGCCGTGCTCGTCCAGGACGGGGACCGTCTCCTTGAAGCTGCCCTGTCCACTGAAGCGCAGCACGTCACAGACGGGCCTGTCACTGGCCAGGAACTCGCAGAACTCGCTGATGCCGCCGTCGAAACGGAAGGACTCCTCGCCCTTGCTGCCGCCGTCACCGAGACCGTACTCGTCGCGGACGACGATGGTCAGTCCGGGCACCAGGAACGCGGTCTGGCGGGCCCGCTGGTGCAGGTTCTCCAGGGAGAGCTTGGCGTCCTTGAGGAAGATCTGCCGGTCGGCCCAGTACCGCACGCGCGTGCCGGTACGGCTCTTGGGGATCTTCCTGGCCTTGCGCAGCCCGCTCGCGGCCTCGAACTTCGCGTCCGGCCCCCTCCCCGTGAAGGCGCCCGGAACGCCACGCCGGAAGCTGATGGCGTTGGTGTGCCCGTTGCGGTCCACCTCGATGTCCAGCCGGGCGGACAGGGCGTTCACCACGGAGGCGCCGACGCCGTGCAGACCGCCGGATGCGGCGTACGAGCCGCCTCCGAACTTGCCGCCGGCGTGCAGCTTGGTCATGACGACCTCGACACCGGACAGGCCGGTCTTGGGCTCGACGTCGACCGGGATGCCCCGGCCGTTGTCCCTGACCTCCACCGACGCGTCGTCGTGGAGGATCACCTCGATGTGGTCGCAGTAACCGCCGAGGGCTTCGTCGACGGAGTTGTCGATGATCTCCCACAGGCAGTGCATCAGGCCACGGCTGTCGGTCGATCCGATGTACATGCCCGGACGCTTCCGCACGGCCTCGAGCCCTTCGAGGACGAGCAGGTGCCGCGCGGTGTAGTTGGATCCGTCCCGGTCTGCTCCTGCCAGCAGCGCAGTGGACGGCACGGATGTCTCGGCGGTCACGCGGTTCGCTCCTCGCTGAATTTCAGATGGGGCCCCGCTGGGTAAGGGCGCGGCTCAGTTCACCGGTCAGAGGGTACCGAGGCCTGGTAGAGCCGTTGTAACGCCACCCTCGTCGAGGGTTCACCCTAGTCCAGCGTCGCATGCCTGTTCGATCCCTCGAAGGGGTGAAGTACACATCACGTTCCCTTCGACGCATGAACCATTTAGGCTCCGGGCACGTCCTCATGAACAAACCGGCAACCCAGCCGGCGGGACTGACACTGACCGACTGCGCGAACCCGTACGACACAGAGACACGCAATACGGCACATTCGCCGCCAACCGGCAACAGCCTGCCCCTCGGAAATTTTTTTCGAGGAAAAGCCACGAGCGGGAACGTTTTGGGGCTGGTTGGATGTTGACCCTGGTACGACAGCTCGTCGAGCTAGAGAAGAGGCGACGTGACTACTGTTCTGACTTCCGCAAGCCCGCTGACGGCCGCTGATCGCTGCGACCGCTGCGGCGCCCAGGCATACCTGCGCGTCGTCTTGCTGAGCGGCGGAGAACTGCTCTTCTGCGCTCACCACGGGCGCAAGTTCGAGCCGGAACTCAAGAAGATCGCCGCTGAGATACAGGACGAGACGGAGCGGCTGACGGCCGCTCCGGAATCTTCCGCCGAGGAAGAGCGCTGACGCTTCGCGCCCGACGACGAGCCAGCCCGGCACAGGCCGATGAACGGGCGGCCGCCTCCCCAACCAGGAGGCGGCCGCCCGTCCTCGTGCCCGGAAGGCCCTCAGCGGCCGCCAGGCGCCCTCACGTCACCGCGCGGCATCGTCGTCCCATCCCAGCGTCCGCAGAACCGCGGAGACGCGCGTGTACACCCCGGGACTGCCCGGGCGCCCGCAGCCGCTCCCCCAGGACACGAGGCCGATGAGTCTGCCCTGCGCGACCAGCGGCCCCCCGCTGTCGCCCTGACAGGCATCGCGGCCACCGGCATCCTCGCCGGCACAGAGCATCGTGCCGGCGTGATACCGCCCTTCGTCGCTTCCCGGATACGCCCGCTCACAGCGTGCGTCGGGGAGCACCCGCACGCGTGCCGCCCGCAGGCCGTTCGCGTAGTCCCCGGTACCCGAGGCGTCCCCCCACCCGTAGACGAGCGCACCCGTCCCGGATCCGTACGCGGGGTCGCCCGCGGCCGCCATCCCTATGACCGAGCCGGAGGGAAGGGCTTCGGAGAGGGTGAGCACCGCGAAGTCACCGGCATTGGTGACGTCGTCGTGCGCCGGGTTCACCCAGACGTCGCGGACCGGAACCTCGCGGCCCTGGTCCGAGAGCAGGTCCGTACGACCGGCGATGACCCTCAGATCGCGTACCCGCTCGGGCGGCGACCCGAGAACCTCCTCACCCAGGCAGTGGGCCGCCGTGAGCACGGTGGTACGGCCGACGGCCACTCCCCCGCAGAACTGTCCGGCCCGAGTACCTCCGAACCGGTCACGGCTGGACAGGGCGACGGTCCACGGGCTGTCCGACGCTTCGACCGGAAAGCCTCCGACGACGATGCTGTCGGCGGACGCGGGGGCGGCGGACACCAGCGGTATCGCGGTCGCCGCAGCCGCCAGGACCAGCGGCCGGACCAGCGCCCGGGCAAAGAGGCGACGCATGCGAGCTCCTCACTCCGAGATTGTGATGGAACACCCAGAGTGATCCAGCCCGCCGTGCCGCGCACCCGCTGCCCAGCGCGAAGGCCCGGTTCCCCACCTGGTGGAACCGGGCCCTGTCGCTCGTACGACCGCGATCTAGTCGAGGTAGTCGCGCAGCACCTGGGAGCGCGACGGGTGACGCAGCTTCGACATCGTCTTCGACTCGATCTGACGGATGCGCTCCCGCGTGACCCCGTACACCTTGCCGATCTCGTCGAGGGTCTTCGGCTGACCGTCGGTGAGACCGAAGCGCATGGAGACGACGCCCGCCTCGCGCTCGGACAGGGTGTCGAGGACGGAGTGCAGCTGCTCCTGCAGGAGCGTGAAGCTGACCGCGTCGGCCGGGACGACCGCTTCGGAGTCCTCGATGAGGTCACCGAACTCGCTGTCGCCGTCCTCGCCCAGCGGGGTGTGCAGCGAGATGGGCTCGCGGCCGTACTTCTGGACCTCGATGACCTTCTCCGGGGTCATGTCGAGCTCCTTGGCCAGCTCCTCCGGAGTGGGCTCGCGGCCCAGGTCCTGGAGCATCTGGCGCTGCACGCGCGCGAGCTTGTTGATGACCTCGACCATGTGCACCGGGATACGGATGGTGCGGGCCTGGTCGGCCATGGCGCGGGTGATCGCCTGACGGATCCACCAGGTGGCGTACGTGGAGAACTTGTAGCCCTTGGTGTAGTCGAACTTCTCCACCGCGCGGATCAGACCGAGGTTGCCCTCCTGGATGAGGTCCAGGAAGAGCATGCCGCGGCCGGTGTAGCGCTTGGCCAGGGAGACCACCAGGCGGAGGTTGGCCTCCAGGAGGTGGTTCTTGGCGCGGCGGCCGTCCTCGGCGATGATCTCCAGCTCGCGCTTGAGCTTGGGGGCGAGCTTGTCGGAGTTCGCAAGCTTGTCCTCGGCGAACAGACCCGCCTCGATGCGCTTGGCGAGTTCGACCTCCTGCTCGGCGTTGAGCAGGGGGACCTTGCCGATCTGCTTGAGGTAGTCCTTGACCGGGTCGGCGGTGGCGCCGGCCGCGGCGACCTGCTGGGCCGGGGCGTCGTCCTCGTCGTCGTCGGACAGCACGAAGCCCGCGTTCTCGGTGCCCTCGGGCTCCTCCGTCGCGGCCTTCGGCTCCTCGATCGCCTCGTCCTCGAGAAGCTCGCCGTCTTCCTTCTTGGCGGTCGTCTTCTTCGCAGCCGTCTTCTTGGCGGTCGTCTTCTTCACCGCCGCCTTCTTGGCGGTGGTCTTCTTGGCCGCCGCCTTCTTGGCGGGCGCCTCGTCCTCGACTGCGGAGTCGGTGGCGGGCGCCGCCGGGGTGGCGGGGGCGGCGGCCTTCCTGCTGGTCACCGTCTTCGCCGTGACCGTCTTGGTGGCGGTGCGCTTGGCGGGACTCTTCGCTGCGACGCTCTTACGGGTGCGCTTGGGCTCTGCGGCACTGACCATCAGCGTCACACCCTCTTCCTCGAGGATCTGATTGAGGCTGCGCAGTACGTTCTTCCACTGAGTGGCCGGGATCTGGTCAGCTTCGAAGGCCCGACGCACGTCGTCGCCGGCGATCTGCCCCTCAGCCTTTCCCCGCTCAATGAGCGCCATGACAGAGACGGACTCGGCGATCTCCGGCGGGAGCGTACGGGATGTGCTGGCCGACACGAACAACCTCTCGGAACGTTGGAAAACGGCTTCCGGCCCCGTCCATGGCGGACAGGAGCCGACCGTCGGCTTAGGAGTGAGTCGACGGCGCGGGCGAGCCGGGGAGATGCACAGCGCCGTGAACGGCGTCCGTATTCCCTCCGCGGCTGTCACCTCTTAGGTCATCGCGTTGTTCCCACGAGCGTTACGCCCAATCCGCGTGGCCCGAGTCACACCCCGTAAGCGTTCAAAACAGGTCAGATACGGCCAAACAAGGTCACCGACGAGTCAAACTCGGCCGCGCCGGGAGGCCCAGGCCACATCGCACCTTCGGACCCCGCGGAACCACGAGGGGTTCCGCGGGGCCCGCGGTGGCGGCGAACCGGCCGGCCACAGCCATAGGAGGGATCTGGCGTGCCCGGCCCGCGCCGTTGCGGCGGAACGCGGTCAGTGCTCGCGCGGGGCGGGCACCACGCGTTCCACCTCGGGGTGAACGGTCAGAAGTTGCCGCATGGCCGCCTCGGCCGCCGCGCCGTCCCCCGCGGCGAGGGCGTCGACGATCCTGCCGTGCTGCGTCAGCGAGACGTCGTTCGGCCGGTCACAGCCCGTGACCGGGCCGCCGGAGACGTGCAGGGCGGCGGAGACGATCCCGGAGAGGTGGTCCAGCATCCGGTTGCCCGCGATCTGGATGAGCAGCGTGTGGAACTCGGCGTCGGCACGCGAGAAGGTGAGCGCGTCACCCTGCCCCAGGGCGTGACCCATGATCCCGACCATGTCCGACAGACGCTGCTGGACGTCCTCGCGCCCGTGCCCGGCGGCGAGGCGGGCGGCGAGCGGCTCGATCGTCCAGCGCAGCTCATTGAGCTCGCGGCGCTGGTCGTCGCGCTGTGGCCCGAAGGCGCGCCATTCGATGATGTCCGGGTCGAGGAGATTCCAGTCACTGACGGGGCGCACGCGCGTGCCGACGTTCGGACGGGCGCTGACCAGGCCCTTGGCCTCCAGGACGCGGAGAGACTCACGGACGACGGTTCGGGACACCTCGAAGCGCTGGCCGATCTCCTCGGGCACCAGCGGGCGGTCGGCGCCCAGGTCCCCCGAAACGATCATCTGGCCCAGCTGCTGGACGAGTTGCCCGTGCAGTCCACGGCCACGGCTGCCCGCGGTGCGCCGGCCCACGCGGCCCAGCTCGGGCTCCACCCCTTCCCAGGCGGGCACTCCGACGCGGTCGACGGGGGGCGCCTCGGCGTAGGGGTAGCGGTCGAGTTCGCCCGGGTTCGCGAGGCCGGAGTCGGCGGAGCGGGCGGCGGTCATCATGGTGTGCGCAAGGGTACTCACGCATCCTTTGTCGGCGCCGTTCTCAACTCCCTTGAGGTCTTTGGTGAAAAGCACACGAAAGGGTGATCGCTCACCCCGTCGCAATTGACGCCTTATCGGAAAGAAATGGGCTTTCCCCGGGGAGTTGCGCGCACGGTCGGACCGGAAGGGCGCGGCCGACGTCATCGGGCCCTGCTGCGCAGGGTCACGAGCAGGTATGCGCAGAGCAGAGTGGTCAGCGACAACGTCAGTGCGCTGCCCACGGGTTGGACGATCATGCTCAGCACATCGGCCAGATACCGCTCACCGCCGAACGGCCACTGCGTCAGAAGGGCCTCGCGCACCCGCATCGGGAGACCGGCGGCGGTCCGCACGGACGGGCCGTCCCAGACCTTTTGTACGAGCGGTACGACGAGCACGGGAACGGCGACCACCGCGGCGAGCCCGGCCGTGGTGGACCGGAAGACGCCCGCGGCGAGCACACCGGACCAGGCGCATCCGACGACGAGCCCGAGCCAACCGGCGCTGAGTGCGGGCCAGTCGGCGGGAACCCGGGCGAGCTCCTGTCCGTAGAACAGACGGAGCACTTCGGTGTCGCAGCCCACCGTCAGGACGGCCAGCACCACCGCGGTGGCCGCGGAGACGACGAGTTTGGCGGTCAGCAGCCCCATCCGGCGGGGCACGGTGCCGCGGTCCGCCGCCAGGGCGGGGTGGCGGAACTCGTCGCCGAAGGCCAGCGCACCGAGCAGCCCCGCGCCGAGCGCCGCGGGCGGCAGCGGCAGCTCCCGCGGCCACGCGGCCAGGAGCCGCGGCTGCGGGGTGTGACCCACACGTGCCAGGACCACAGCGATGACAGCGGATACGACGAGGACGACGGCACCGGTGACGAACCCGGTGCTGATGCCGACCGCACGGCGGAGTTCATAGCGGAGTGGGCGCAGGGGACTGGGGGCGGAGCGGACGGAGACGGGCGGTGGAAGCGGGGACACCGCCTTCCGGGTGCGGCTTGTGGCGGCGGCGACAGTCGCATCGGTGCCTCCGCCCGTGACGGGGGACGCCTGTCCGGCCCGGCCGAGGGGCTGAAGGCCGGTCATCGGCGGCGGATCGCGGTCGAGCTGCCGGGGATTCGTGGCCACCGGCCGGGTTCCGGGGGAGGAGTGAGGGGTGCCAGCGACAGGGGACGGCTCCGCCCCGGACGGTGCGGGCGTGCCGGCCGAAGGCCGAGAGGCGTCAGCGAGCGAGTGCTCCTCCCCGGGGACACGCGGGGCCGTGTCCGTCGGCCGCTGGGGGGAGTCGGTCGGAGTGGCCGGGCGTGGGCCACCGGGCTCCGGGCCGCCGTCGCCGGCGGGAGGCCGGTGCGGGCCGAACGTGCCGAGAACGGTGGCGGACGGGTGCTGTGGTTCGGCAGGGGCCGGGTGGGGCGCGGTGGCGGACGGTCGGCGTGGGCGGGTGACGGCTGGGCGGGGGGCGGCCCGGTCTCCGGTCTCCGGCGCCCCGTCGATCTCGGTACCCGGCTGCCGGCCCGCAGGCGCCGCGCCCGCACCCGGTCCCATATCGCCGACTTCGTCGGCGAGTTGGTGTACCAGGATTCCGTGACGGAACACGGTCTCGCCGACGTCGGCGCACGTACTGCCGTACACCGCGAGGCGGTTGCCGCCCTCGCGTACGACCTCGACGGAACGGCGGGCCGTGCGTGCCTCTTTGACCAGAAGGGCAGCGAGCCGGGCGGCGTGCGGGCTGCGGACGGCGACGCGGGGGCGCAGCCGGGTACGGGCGAAGTCCGCCGCCTCCTGGTCGGCGACGACTCTGCCCCGTTCCAGCGTGACGACGTGGTCGGCGGTACGCGCCGCCTCCTTGGGGTCGGCCGTACTGAACAGGACGGTGCCGCCCTGGCCGGCGTGGGCGCGCAGCGCGCCGTGGAGCCAGCGGGCCTCGCGCGCGCAGAGTGCGCCGGCGGGGTCGTCGAGTACCAGGGTGTGCGGGTCCGGGATCAGTGCGCAGGCCATTCCGAGGCGTCGGTCCATGCCGCGGGAGAGCGTGCCGAGGCGTTCGTCCCGCAGGCTCACGAGGCCGACCGACTCCAGGACTTCGTCGGCCCGCCGGACGGGAACGCCGGCCGCCGCGCACAGCATGCGGAGATGGCCGCGGACCGTGCGGGCCGGATGCCCCGGCACATCTCCCAGCAGTACGCCGACCTCACGCGAGGGGTGGGCGATGCGGTGCAGGGGACGGCCTCTGAAGTAGGCGAGACCACGGCCGTGCTCCAGTTCGAGCATGAGTCTGAGTGCCGTCGTCTTGCCGGCGCCCGATGCACCGAGCAGCGCGGTGACGTGGCCCGCGCGTGCCTCGAACGAGACGTCGTCGACGGCGGGGGGAAGCTCCTTGCGGGGGTTGCTGGTAAGTCCGAAGGCCTGGATCACCCGTAGCAAGATAGCGTGCCATATCCGTTTTTTCGGACATCGCACGGCGGGCCGGACACGGGGTGACAGGTCTCTTCGATCTCTTGTTCGCCGTTCGCTCCCAGGACCCGGCCGGGCTCGCCGTCACACCTCGGGGCGCAGCATCGGGGGGTTGAGGAGAGTCGCGCCGCCGGCCCGGAAGAGCTGGGCGGGACGCCCGCCCTGGCGCGTGGTCGTGCCGCCGGTAGGGACGAGGAAGCCCGGGGTGCCGGTCACCTTGCGGTGAAAGTTGCGCGGGTCGAGTGCCACGCTCCACACCGCCTCGTAGACGCGACGCAATTCACCGACGGTGAACTCGGGCGGGCAGAACGCGGTGGCCAGCGACGAGTACTCGATCTTGGAGCGAGCTCGCTCCACCCCGTCCGCCAGGATCTGGGCGTGGTCGAAGGCGAGCGGCGCCACAGGTTCGCTGACACGGCCGTGACCAGCCTGTTCCAGCAGTTCCTCGACCGGCGCCCAGCGCGCGTTGCTGGCGTCACCGCCCGCCCGTGGCGCGGGCAGGTCGGGAGCGAGCGCGAGGTGGGCGACACTGACCACGCGCATCCGGGGGTCCCGCTCGGGGTCGCCGTACGTCGCGAGCTGTTCCAGGTGGGCACCGTTGTCCTGGGTGGGTGCGACGGGGTCGTGGACGCACAGGCCCGTCTCCTCTGCCAGCTCCCGCGCCGCCGCCTGCGCCAGATCCTCGTCGGCCCGTACGAAACCACCGGGCAGGGCCCAGCGGCCCTGGAACGGCGGCTCGCCCCTGCGCACCGCCAGCGCGCACAGGGAGTGGCGGCGCACGGTCAGCACGACCAGGTCCACGGTGACGGCGAAGGGCGGAAAGGCTGACGGGTCGTAGGGCATGCGGCGATCATAGTCGTCTGCCTGACGATAAACACTCCCTTCGCCGTCCGCTTCGGTGGCTGTCCCACTTCGCTCCGGCGTACATCTCACCGCTCGCTCCCGGTCCCCGTGCGAGGCCACGTCATTCCAGGTCAGGCTCCTAGCTGCAGTTCGTCGGCGGCCTCTTCGACCATGGCCAGGCCGAGCCGGCCGACCCGCACGGAGAAGGGTGCGCCGGCGACCCGCAGCCCCGTCAGCCCGAGCTCCCCCAGCGGTGCGCTGCGTACGGGGCGCAGGGTGACGGTCCTGGCCGGGGCGTCGGGACGAATGCCGACGAGCGTCGTCAGCAGCAGCACCCCGGCGGCGGCAGCGGTGGCGGCGGGACGGCAGGCCGCAGGATGCGGCAGGGGAGCGCTCGCACCGGTGTGCTGCTCCCCCGCGTACATCTCCGGCAGGCGGTGGCCGAAGGTGCCCGCCGCGGCCAGTAGGCCGCGCAGCAGTGAGCCCGCCTCCTTCTCGTGACCGGCGGTGGCCAGACCCGCCACCGCAACCGCCGTCTCCTGGACGCGCACTGCCCCCGCGCGGTGCCCGAAGGGGTTGTATCCCGTTTCCTTCGAGGCCAGTCCGCGCAGACCCCAGCCCGAGTCCATGGCCGGGTTGCCCAGCAGGCGGGCGAGTTGGCCGGTCTGCACCGCGTCGAGCAGGCCCGGGGCCGCGATGCCCCCGCCGAGCAGTCCGGTGTCGAGGAGGTGAGCCGCGGCCGCGCTCAGGTGCGGCACGAGGCGTCCGTCCGGGGCCTGGGCCGCCGCCGGCCGCCCGCCCGCCGGGTTGTCGATCCAGAAATCCCGCCGGAACGCCGTCCGCAGCCTCCGGGCCCACTGCCGCAGTCCGTCACCGCCCGGTCTGCCGAATGCGTCGAGCAACTCGGCCCCGAGCAGGGCGGCGCGGTGGGCGTGGGCCTGGGTTTCGCAGCGGACGGGGCCGTCGGGGTGCGGATCGGGTACGTACGTGCCGTCCCCGGCGGTGGTGCGCAGCCAGTTCAGACAGCGCTCGGCCGCCGGCATCAGCTCCTGCGTCTCGTGCTCGCCGAGCCCCCAGCGGCGGGCCTCCGCGAGGAGCACGGGGAAGAGGAGGGTCGCCTCGGTGCCGGTGCAGCCCGGTGGCAGGTGCGGGCCGGCGTCACGTCTGGGTCCGGGAATCATGCCGGCCCGCGGGCCGGGGCCGCGATGCTGGGTGCGGGCCAGGGCGCGCAGCGTACCCGCGGCCAGCCGGGTGCCGAGGGGAAGCGCCATCCGGGCGGCGGCGAGTGCCTCGGCGGGGGCCGGGCCGCAGCGCCAGGGGACACCGGCCGCGAGATGGACGTCGGCGGGGTGCGCGGGATCGCGCAGCATCAGGGCTCGGAGATCCTCGATGCTGGTCCGCAGGAGGGCCGTGACTGCCGGGTCGTCACCGGCGGCGTGTGCGGAGGCCAGCGGGTCGGCCGCCGTGCGGCCCACCGCCCGGAGCGGGCCCGCACCGTCCGGTCGTACGCGCAGCTCGACGCTCGTGCTGCCGCCCGGAGGCAGTACGAACTCCCACCGCAGCAGTCCCGCGGCGGCCAGCGCGTCGGCGGGCGGCGGGACTGCTGTGACCGACACACTGCCCGCGGCACAGGACCACCGCAGACCGGAAGCGTGGACGCTGGCCGGCAGGTCGGGGCCCGCACTGCCCGCGGCGATCGATCCCAGGTCCGCCAAGTCCGTACCGAGGGCCACCTCTACCGGCAGCCGCAGCGGGCGGTGTGCCCAACTACGCAGCGTTATCCGCTCCGTTCCATCGGCGTCCCGGGTCCGCTCGACCACGACGTCCGGGTCCGGCCCCGGCGCGGACGTCGTCCGCAGCGTTCCCACGAAGAGGGCGCGGTCGGCGCCTGTCATCCGGGCCTGCGACGGAACCGGCTCCCGCCCGGCCACGCGAAGACGGCACCGGGAGAGCAGGCGCCGACCGGCACGGTAGAAGCCTTCCAAGCCGAGGCCGGTCAGCTGCCCCTGTTCCGTGGAGATCACGAGAGCGGGGAGGGCCACTCCGATCATGGTTCGGTGGATGGGCGGCAGGTCCCCGGCCCTGTGCGGCATCGCAGGCGGCGCGCTCCGAGGAGCGACCGGCTCCGCACTCGACCGTGTCGGGGGGAGGGGCGGCGCCGACCGGGGTCGGACCATCGGCGGGCCAAGGTTCCTGCCCTGCCCCGAGCCGCGTTCGCTGACAGGCGCCACGGACGCGGCGAAGGACGGCAGCGTCGCCCTTCGGCCGGCGGCAACGCTGTCCGTGGCGGCGGACGGTGGAGTCGGCTCGTGCACGGGAAGGCTCCCTCTCAGTTCTCTCTGCGCCTCAGGGGGAACGGCGCCGTATGTGATGGTTCGGCCTGACAGGTGCGGTGCGACGCGGCGTCCCGGACGGTCCGCGCGTTACGCCACTCAGGTGAACGGAGGGGGTGTCCCCCGGGTCACGCCCGAGGTGGTCGCCCGGTCGGCGGGGGCGCGAGCCGCGAGCCGTCTCCCACCTGGAACGCCGGTACATGCTGAACGGCCACGACCGGAGGGCGACAGCGGGGCAAGGCAAAGCAGCAGGACAGGAAGACAGCAGGACAGCAGGAGGATTCCTGGTCGACATGGCACCCAGTCGGCCACCGCGTCGCGGCTTGCCGTCTTCCCTCACTGACCGGAGCCTGCCTCCTGCCCGGCGCAGCGCCATCGACCTGACGCACCCGACCGTCTCATCGGAGTCGCTCGCCGCCCCCTTCGGTGCCTGGTTCTCCCCTGCCCGCCCCCTCCGCGCACGCGTCCTTCCGGCCCGTGGCCCCCGCTCCCGCTCCCGCTCCCGAGGAGCGCGACCGCGTACGGCCAGTCCGCGCGCTGCCCCGGCGGTCGCCGCCCGCCGACATGCGGGGACGCCCGCTTTCCGCGCCCGGCTCACGAGCCTGCGTCCTCGCACGACGACGGATTCCGCCGACCGGGGCGACGGAGCGCGTGCGGCGCCGACGGCCACCGTGCGTCTGCGGAGCGGACGAGGCCTCGGTCAGCTCGCTGTCCGAGGACCCGCGGGCCTGCTCTTCACCACCCGATACGCCGCCTTCCTGGCCCGCACGGCCCCCACGCTCCGCACGCAGACAGCGGCGGACCGACTCGGGATCGAGGCCCTCGTTGCACGCCTGGTGCAGGAGCCGGGCGAAGAGATAGTCCGGATCTGCGCCGAGTGCCATGGCCAGAGCCTCTCGGGCCTCCAGTTCGTCGCCGGTGGACCAGGCGACCCATCCCGCGAGGGTGAGGGGCGCGGCCGCGTGTTCGCCGTACGGTCCGACGCAGCGGCGGGCCAAGGCCCGCCACAGGCGCAGCGCGGGGCCCGCTTCGTCACCCTCCATCCACTCAGCCGCGCGGTCACGTGTCGTGCGGTCCTGGAGGCCGAGGATCAGCGCCGCCGTCTCGTCATGACCGAGCAGTTGGTCGTCGCGCAGATCCTCGGCCGGAACGCCGGAGACGGGCGGTGCCTCGGCGAGGCGTCGCATGACCCGCTGCGCCAGGTCCAGCGTCTCCTCGGCCACGTGCGAACGGCCGGTGTCGTCGAAAATCCGGGAGACCAGCACCATGGCGGCCGCGTCCAGTGCCGCCTCCTGTTCGAGTGCCGCGGCGCCCTCCCGGGGGAGCAGCCTTGCCCGCAGCTCGCTCAGTGAGCCACGCACCTGGATACCGGCGTAGGTGGCCGCCGCGGCCAGCACGGACGTGCCCGGCAGTCCCATGGGGGTCCCCTCGGCCGGGCAGCAGACGACGTCGTCGCAGCAGTACGACCAGAAGCGCCCGGCCGAGATGCACAGCGCCTCGACCACGGGTACGTCGAGGGTGCCGCATGCGACGCGCAGCCGCTGGGCCAGCGGCCGCAGTCGCTCCATCACCTCTCGGCCGGTCTCACCCCGCGCCGGTTCCTGACAGAGGTAGGCGACCATCTGCTCGGGCCGCACTCCTCGTCGCTCGCTGCCGGTCACCAGGCCGTGGACCAGTTGTCCGGCCGCGCCCGCCCAGTCGTCCACGTCCGCCGGAATGCCGAGCCGGGCCCGGCCGCCGAAACGGCCCCGCCCGTCCCTGTCGCGCAGGGCGACCAGGACGATGCTGTCCTCGGGGCGGTATCCGAGGAGGTACGGCAGGGCGTCGGCCAGTTCGGCGGGGGTACGCAGAGTGACCTGGTGCTCGTCGCCGGGGCCGTCGTACGGGGTGCGGGCGGCACGGCCCGGCTTCACGGGCTTCGAGGCGTCGCCGTTCTCGGAGGACCCGGTCGTTTCGCTGTGGTTCGTCATGGGCCGACGATCTCGCGGATCAGGAAGTTCCGCTTTGCCCTGTGGATAACTGCAATCAGGGACACGTCATACGCGGTCCCCGCGACGGCCGCGTCCACCTCGCTCCGCCCGACGGCCGCGCCCGCCCCGCACGCCCCATCGCCCGGCTGTCAGTCCTGTCCTGTTGTATGGAACGCATGGAGCACACGAGCAACGCGGATCTCCGGACAGCGGCCGACACGGTCCTCGCCCGCCTCGTCGGGGACGCCTCCGGCGCCGCCCGGCTGCGGGAGGACCAGTGGCGGGCGATCGAGGCGCTGGTCGCCGACCGGCGCCGGGCCCTGGTCGTCCAGCGCACGGGGTGGGGCAAGTCCGCGGTCTACTTCGTGGCGACCGCGCTGCTGCGTGACCGCGGTGCCGGGCCCACGGTGATCGTCTCCCCGCTGCTCGCGCTGATGCGCAACCAGGTGGAGGCCGCGGCCCGGGCCGGCATCCGCGCCCGGACCATCAACTCCTCCAACACCGAGGAGTGGGACGCCGTCCAGGACGAGATCGCCGCGGGCGAGGTCGACGTACTGCTGGTGAGTCCCGAGCGGCTCAACAATCCGGACTTCCGCGATCAGGTGCTGCCCAAGCTCTCCGCCGCGACCGGTCTGCTCGTGGTCGACGAGGCCCACTGCATCTCCGACTGGGGCCACGACTTCCGCCCGGACTACCGGCGGCTGCGCACCATGCTCACCGACCTCCCGGCCGGCGTGCCCGTCCTGGCTACCACCGCCACCGCCAACGCACGCGTGACCGCCGACGTGGCGGAGCAACTCGGCACCGGCGGCACGTCGGACGCGCTGGTGCTGCGCGGGCCGCTGGACCGGGAGAGCCTCAGCCTGGCCGTGCTGCGGCTGTCCGACGCCGCGCACCGGATGGCCTGGCTCGCCGACCACCTCGACGAGCTGCCGGGATCCGGAATCATCTACACGCTCACCGTGGCCGCCGCCGAGGAGGTCACCGCCTTCCTGCGGCAGCGCGGCCACACCGTCGCCTCCTACACCGGCAAGACCGAGAACGCCGACCGGCAGCAGGCCGAGGACGACCTGCTAGCCAACCGGGTCAAGGCACTGGTCGCCACTTCGGCGCTGGGCATGGGATTCGACAAGCCCGACCTGGGTTTCGTGGTGCACCTGGGCTCGCCTTCCTCCCCCATCGCGTACTACCAGCAGGTCGGCCGGGCCGGGCGTGGTGTCGAGCACGCGGAGGTGCTCCTGCTGCCGGGGAAGGAGGACGAAGCGATCTGGGAGTACTTCGCTTCGCTGGCCTTCCCGTCGGAGGACCTGGTGCGCCGCACGCTCGACATTCTCGCCCACGCGGAACGCCCCTTGTCGCTGCCCGCTCTGGAGCCCCTGGTGGAGCTGCGCCGTTCCCGCCTGGAGACCATGCTCAAGGTCCTCGACGTGGACGGAGCGGTCAAGCGGGTCAAGGGCGGCTGGATCGCGACCGGGCGACCGTGGACGTACGACGCGGAGCGTTACGACTGGGTGGCGCGGCAGCGGAGAGCCGAACAGCAGGCGATGCGCGACTACGCCTCGACGACGGACTGCCGGATGGAGTTCCTGCAACGCCAACTGGACGACGAGGGGGCCAAGCCCTGCGGCCACTGCGACAACTGCGCGGGTCCGCGCTTCACCGCGGACACCTCCACCGACGCTCTCGACGCCGCGCGGGTCGATCTCGGCCGGGCCGGCGTCGAGGTGGAGCCGCGCCGCATGTGGCCGACCGGGCTTCCCGCGATCGGCGTCGATCTGAAGGGGCGCATCCCGGCCGGGGAACAGGCCGGGCCGGGCCGGGCGTTGGGCCGTCTGTCCGACATCGGCTGGGGCAACCGGCTGCGACCGATGCTCTCGGCCCAGACGCCCGACGGCCCGGTGCCCGACGATGTCGCGAAGGCCGTCGTGACAGTACTGTCCGACTGGGCGAAGGGACCCGGCGGCTGGGCCTCGGGGGCGGTCGACGGCCGGCCACGTCCCGTCGGAGTGGTGACCGTCGCCTCGCGCACCCGGCCGCAACTGGTCCACTCCCTCGGATCCCGCATCGCCGAGGTCGGCCGGCTGCCACTGCTCGGTTCGGTCGAGTACACGGGTGAGGCTGCCAGAGCGTCGCGCAGCAACAGCGCGCAGCGGCTCAAGGCACTCGACGGCGCGCTGACGGTGCCGCCCGCCCTCGCCGCCGCGCTCGCCGGCCTCGAAGGCCCGGTCCTGCTCGTGGACGACTACACCGAGACCGGCTGGACCCTCGCGGTGGCGGCCCGGCTGCTCCGCCGCGCCGGCGCCCAGGCAGTGTTGCCCATGGTCCTGGCCGTGCAGGGGTGATCGCCCGCCGCGGGCGCAGGCGGGACCGGAGTTCCGCGCGACCCCGGGTGGCGCGTTCCGTGCGTCCCCCGGCGGCGCTCTGGGTAGGGATATAGGACGCACATCATCCGATAACGACCGTCGGTCCCAATTGCTCGTTGCCGCATCCAAGTTCGACAGGAAGAATTGAAGTCCGCTCCCCGCACGGCTCGTCCGTCATCCGGCAGGGCTTCACTGCGGTGCGGGCTCCCTCACATCCGACCCCCCGCCCGCAGTGCGGGCGCGTAGCCGAAGGGAGGAACGTGACCTTCGGATTCGCTCCGTCCTCGGCGGCATCGTTGTCGTCGTCCGCCGCTTCCGCCACTCGCATGCTCGAACCGGCGGAGTGGGCAGCTGCCGGAATCCCGCTGCTGCGGAATCCGCGGGAGGTCGTCAGCGGGCTGCACTCGCGGCACCGCCCCAAGCCGGCGACCGCGGTCGTGGCCGTACTCGATCCGGACGAACGACTGCGTGCGAGCGCCTCGTTCACCAGCCACCGGACCCCGGCCGACGGATGGATGTTCCGCAACGCGCTGCTCTCCCAGTTGCGCCGGGTGATCCCGCACGACCTGCGCCGCCGCACTCCGGTGCGCACCGCCGTACTGCTCTACTGCCGCGAGGGCGACGCGCGTTGGACCGAAGAGGACGGCGCGTGGATGTGGGGACTGCGGGACGCGTGCACGTTGCACGGGCTGCGCTGCGGCGCGTACATCACGCTGACCCGTGACGGCTGGCAGGTCCTCGGCGAGGGCCGCGGCGGGCGCCGGCCGAACACGGCGTCCACGCCGGAGCCGTTCGCCACGTCGGAGACACCTCCCCCGTCACCGCGGACCGGCGGTGTTCCATCGGACGTGCTGCGCCGGGCGGCCGCTCGCTGAGCATCACGGACACGGGGTGCTCCGGCACCGCGCCGCGACGTCCAGGCTGATGTCCAGGCAGAGGAAACACCTGGCTACGCCCGTACGCCGCCCGGCGGACGCCAATCGCGCCGGCACGCGAGGGCACCCTGTGCGGGGGCCGGTCCGGCGGCCCATGCGTCACACCGGCGCCCCCGCACGCGACGGTACGGACTCAGACGCCCGCGCCCAGCACCGAGTTGATCCGCTGCGGGTCACCGCAGACGATCAGCAGGGCACCGGCCCGGGAGTGGGCCACGGACAGGGCGGTGACAGCGGCGGCTTCGGGGCCTCCGTTGATCACGACCACGACCACGGCCCGCGACGTGGCACGGTCCGCGACGGCGGCGTCCGCGTAGAAGACGTCGTCGCCCGCGTCGTGCTGCGCCCAGTAGGCGGCATCGCCGAAGGACAGTTCGTGGGCGGCCCACGGGTGTGGTTCGCCGGTGGTGATCACCAGCACGTCACCGGGGGTGCGACCCGAGTCCAGCAGAAGGTCCACAGCCTCTTCGGCGGCGTCGAGCGCGCCTTCGGGAGAGGCCGGGACCAGCTGGATCTGCGGGGCGGCCGGGGTGGCTGCCGGAGCAGCCGGGCCGGACGGGCCGGGTTTGGCCGCGGTGGCGTCGCGCGACGCGCGTTGCGTCGGAGGCGCCGGCCGCGCGGGGCCGGGGCGGCCGGGGCGCGGCGGTGCCGCGGGACGGGGGCCGGGTACGGGGCGGGGGGTCGACGCGGTGCGGCCGCTGGCCGGAGTGGCGCGGGGACCCTGGGCCTTCTCGTGAATCTGAGGCTCCTCGGGACTGAGAGGCATGAGCTGATTTTTATCAAACGTTGGTGCGGCTCGCGTCGGCGGGTGGCACATGCCTGCGAGCGGAACTTTCAGAAATCGAAGCCGAGCTGACCCTCGATTTCCGGAACGCTTCCGTCCACCCCGCTACGGACCTTCTTGAGGTGCCGCCACTGGGGCAGCGCATCAAGATACGCCCACGACAACCGGTGGTGCGGGGTGGGCCCCCGCTCCTCCAGCGCGGACTTGTGCACGGGCGACGGATACCCGGCGTTGTCCGCAAAACCGAAGTCTGCATGGTCGATACCCAGTTCGGCCATCATTTTGTCGCGCTGGACCTTGGCGAGCACGGAAGCAGCCGCGACGGCCACGCAGGACTGGTCGCCCTTGATCACCGTGCGGACCTTCCAAGGCGCCCCGAGATAGTCGTGCTTGCCGTCGAGGATGACGGCGTCGGGGCGGATCGGCAGGGCCTCCAGGGCACGGACCGCCGCCAGTCGCAGCGCCGCGGTCATTCCCAGGGCGTCGATCTCCTCCGGAGAGGCGTGCCCCAGCGCGTAGGACGTCACCCAGGTCTGCAGTTCCACGGCGAGTTCGGTGCGTCGCTTGATGGTGAGCAGCTTGGAATCGGTGAGGCCGGCCGGGGGCCGACGCAGTCCGGTGATCGCGGCGCAGACGGTCACCGGACCGGCCCACGCACCGCGCCCCACCTCATCGACACCGGCAATGATCTTTGCTCCGGTCGTAGCGCGGAGAGAGCGCTCGACGGTGTGAGTAGGTGGTTCGTACGGCATGGCGTCCTTAGCCTACGCTGCCCCGAACCTCCGGCGACACCCCGGCTCCCCAAACGGGACCCGGGCCCGCGAAGCCCGGGATCAGACAGCGTCCGGCCGCAGCAGCGGAACCATCAGCTGGTCGATCATCTCCTCAATCTCCTGGTCCGTCCATTCACTTCCACAAACCTTTGACCGGTACATCATCATCGCCGGGATGGCGTCGAAGACGTATCCGTTGGACGCTTCCCGCCGGACCTCTCCCCGCTCTATTCCACGGTTGACGACCTCGCGGAGCATCGTGAGGGTCGGCTCGATCACCCCTGCGACGATCACCGCATGGAAGCGTTCCGCCTGCACGCTGTCGCATTCGTGAAGCACTGATCGCAACGCGAATCCAGGGCGGGAGTACATCGCGTCGCGGGCCCTCCGGCACAGCACCAGGAGATCCTCGCGCACACTCCCGAAGTCGGGCACCGCGTCGAAGCGCGGCAGCCCGGACCGCAGCGCGTCCGCGACGAGATCCTCCTTGGACGGCCAGCGGCGGTAGACCGCCGCCTTGCCGGTCTGGGCTCCGGCGGCCACGCCCTCCATCGTCAGGCCGTTCCAGCCGACGGTGCCGAGCTGTTCCAGCGCGGCGTCGAGGATGGCGCGTTCGAGGACCGCCCCACGCCGGCGGGAGGGCGTCCGGGCGGAGGCGGCCGCCCAGTGCGAAGCAACCATGTCGAAGGTCTCCAGGGTGCGGGGAAATCAGACGTTCGGGGAGAGGGAAGGCGGCGTACGGCCACAACGGGGGACGGGCCGCAGGACAGCACATCAAGTGAACGCTTGCGTTCACTGTCCGGGAGTCACTAACGTTGAAGCAACAGTGAACGCGGTCGTTCACTAAGTCATTCGTGGGGGACACATAGTGGCAACCTCTTCCCTGATCCGAGACCAGAAGCCGGGAGCGGCCCGCCGGGAGGGGCGTCCCGGCATCGCGCTCACCGTCATCGCGGCCTGCCAACTCATGGTGGTACTCGACGCGACGATTGTGAACATCGCCCTCCCGCACATTCAAGAGGCGCTCAGCTTCAGCACCACCGACCTCACCTGGGTCGTCAGCGCCTACACACTCACCTTCGGCGGTCTGCTGCTGCTCGGTGGCCGTGCCGGTGACATCCTCGGCCGTCGCCGGGTCTTCATGACCGGCATCCTGCTGTTCACCTTCGCCTCGCTGCTCGGCGGCTTCGCCCAGGAGCCCTGGCAGCTCCTGGCGGCGCGCGTCCTGCAAGGTGTGGGAGGCGCGATCGCGTCGCCCACGTCGCTCGCCCTCATTACCACCACCTTCCCCGAAGGGCCGGAACGCAACCGGGCCTTCGGTGTCTTCGCCGCCGTCTCCGCAGGCGGCGGCGCCATAGGCCTGCTGGCGGGCGGCATGCTCACCGAGTGGCTCGACTGGCGCTGGGTGCTCTTCGTCAACGTGCCGATCGGCGTACTGATCGCCGTGCTCACCCCGCTGTACATCAGCGAGTCCGAGCGGCACTCCGGACGCTTCGACATCGCCGGGGCGGTGACCTCGACAGCGGGTATGGCGTCCCTCGTCTATGGCTTCATCCGCGCCGCGGACGAGGGCTGGCGGGACGGCCTGACCATCGGTTCTTTCGCGGCCGCGGTGGTCCTGCTGCTCTCCTTCGTGTTCATCGAGTCGCGGGCCAAGGAGCCGATCACCCCGCTGCGGATGTTCGCCGACCGCAATCGCTCCGGCACCTACGTGATCATGCTGAGCCTGGCCGCGGCGATGTTCGGCATGTTCTTCTACATCGTGCTGTTCGTTCAGAACGTGCTGGGTTACACCCCCATCCAGGCTGGTCTGGCCTTCCTGCCGGTCACGGTCGTGATCGCGCTCGGCGCGGGCCTGTCGCAGCGTTTCCTGCCGGTGTTCGGCCCTAAGCCGTTCATGCTCGTGGGCTCGGCGCTCGCCGCGATCGGGCTCGGCTGGCAGGCCCTCATCAGCTCCGACAGCACCTACGTCGGCGGCGTCCTCGGGCCGATGCTGATCTTCGGGTTCGGCATGGGACTGAACTTCGTGACGCTGACGCTCACCGCCGTTTCCGGGGTCGCCCAGCACGAGGCGGGCGCGGCGTCCGGCCTGCTCAACGCGATGCAGCAGGTGGGCGGCTCGATCGGCCTCGCCATCCTGACGACGATGTTCGGCACGGCCACCAAGGAGGAGGCGGAGAAGCAGGGGGCGGACTTCCTCACCAACGGCTCGGCGGAGCAGAAGGCGGAATTCGCCCAGACGCACCAGCTGCCGGCGCCCTGGGGACACGAAGTGCTGGCGCAGGGTATATCGGCTGCCTTCATGCCGGCTGCCGCGATGGCCGTACTCGCCCTGGCCACGGCATGGCTGGTGATCCGGGTACGCAAGAGCGACCTGGAGGCGCTGTCCGGCTCGGCCGGGCCGGGAATGGGCTGACCGCGCGGTACTCCGGGCCGGGCGGTGTCCACCGGCGGGCGCCATGGGCGCTCGCCGGTACCCGCGCCGTCGGCTCCCGGTCGACAGGGTGCCGGACCGGGAAAGCAGGACGAAGAACAGCAGCGCGACGACCGACACCAGCGGCAACCACCCCATGCGCTACCCCCTCGTGACACTCCCGGCCAGGCTCACGCCTCGCACAACGGTTGTCACGACAACGGACGAGCGGTCACGCAGAGTTCCCGCCACATACGGAGAGTCCGCTAAGCCTGCGCCGACATCCACTCGGGCAACGCCTCGACCCGCCCCGCCCACTCGGGCGGCGGCGCTCCGGTCTCGCCCGCGGCGACCACCCCGCCCACGATGGCACAGGTCGTGTCCACATCCCCGCCGACCTGGGCGGTCGTCCAGAAGGCGCGCTCGTAAGCTCCGAGGGAGCGCGCCGCGGACCAGAGGGCGAAGGGAACCGTGTCGTGTGCGGTGGTACGCCTGCCGCAGCCCAGCACCGCCGCGACCGTGGTCGCGTCGCCGTAGTCGAGCATGTCCCGGGCTCGTCGCAGTCCGGCGCCGACCGCGCTCTTCGGCACCAGGGCGATCACCCCGTCCAGGAGCGCGTGGGGGGTGGGAGGGCCGCCGGGGTCCGCGGCCAGTGCGGCGGCCGCGGCGACCGCCATGGCGCCGACCACCGCCTCGCGGTGCTGATGCGTGGGGTAGGCCGAGATCTCCGCCTGATGGGTCGCCTGCTCCGGGTCGTCCGCGTACCAGGCGCCCAGCGGCGCGATGCGCATCGCGGCGCCGTTGCCCCAGGAGCCCTGGCCGTTGAACAGCGCGGCGGCGAGCTCCCGCCAGTCACCGCCTTCCCGGACCAGTCGCAGCAGCCGGTTGACGGCGGGGCCGTAGCCGCGGTCGAAGTCGTGGTGCCGGGCGAAGGAGAGCGCCAGCGCGTCCTGGTCGATGCGGTGGTGGGTGGCCAGGACGGAGACCACGGAGCACGCCATTTCCGTGTCGTCCGTCCACTGCCAGGTACCGGGGGGCAGCTCGCGGCATTTCAGCAGCGGGTAGTTCGCCGGCACGAAGAACTGTGAGCCCAGCGCGTCGCCCACCGACAGTCCGCGCAGGCTGGACAGGGCCCGGTCCAGGCGCCCGTCGGGAGATGAATGAGCGGTCATCGCCCTGCCACTCTATCCGGTGATCCCGTACGGTTCCGGATCTCGCCAGCGATCGAAGGGACGGTCAAGGGTGTACTTGCCGTCGTCACCGAGAACGAGCATGCGCATCTCGCCGTTCCCGGGGTTCGACAGCGACTCGAATTCCGCGACCGTCCAGTGGAACCACCGCATGCAGAACAGTCGCATCGCCAGGCCGTGGGTCACCAGGAGGACGTTCGGCGGATGGTCGGAGTCCTCGAAACTGCGGAACAGGCTCTCCAGGAAACCGCCGACCCGGTCGTACACGTCGGCACCGGACTCGCCCTGGGCGAAGCGGTAGAAGAAGTGGCCGTAGGCGTCCCGGTAGGCCTTCTGCCGGCGCACGTCGTCGCAGTCCTGCCAGTTGCCCCAGTCCTGCTCACGCAGCCGGGGCTCCTCCCGTATCCGTATGAGTCCGGGGTCGAGGCGAAAAGAGCGCAGTGTCTCGTGGGTCCGGCGGTACGGGGAGACGTACACACTGACCCGCTCGTGGCCGAACACCTCGCGCAGCCTCTTGCCCGTCTCCTCTGCCTGCGCCCGGCCCCGTTCCGTGAGGGCCAGCGCGTGGTCGGGCTCGCGCTCGTACACGGAGTCATCGACATTTCCCGTCGACTCGCCGTGCCGGACAAGAACGATGCGCCGTGGTCGTGCCATGTCAGAACCCTAGATCGAAAGGGACGGAACCAAGCACTCGAACGGGCCCCGTACGGCGTACGTCACACAGTTTCCACATCCGGGTCGGCACCCGTCGGGCGCAGGGGCACTCGGTCAGGATCCGATCTCAACGGTCCACGAGGGTTCCAGTTGCACGATGTCCCCGGTCAGTGCCGCGATGTCGGCCTCCGTCTGAGCGCGCAGGGCGAGCCGCTCCACCCTCTCGGCGCGGTACTTGCCGTGCTCGGCGGCCGACCGCCACATGGACAGCACCAGGTACTCGTTCCCCGGTGCCTCGCCAAACAGCCCGCGGACCATACCGGGCGAACCGGCCATCGCGGGGTTCCAGACCTTCTCCTGCATGAGGACGTAGTGCTCGGCCCGCTCCTCGTGGACGCGACAGAGCGCCACCCGCAGCAGGTCGGCGTCGGTGAAGCGCGGTTCGAACCCGGTCTTCACGTCGAACCGGTAGTCGAAGAGCCTTACCTGGGCGTCCTTGAAGGTGCCTGCCTGGGCCGAGGCGAGCCGGTCGTGGGAACGGGCCATGAACGAGTCGTAGAAGGCACGGCTCTCCCAGAAGGCGAAGACATGCGCCACGTCCTGCCGCCCCCGGCTCCAGCCACCCCCCTGTCCCCGAAAACCCGGCTCCCCCGGAAGCCCCGCCCACTTCCGCTGCCCCCGCTCGAAACCGCGGCGGTCCACCACGGTGCAGCGAATCCACTTGACCAGCACCGCGCCATGGTAGGCCAGGGAACGTGGTACCGGTCACTCTCCGCGGGACCGCTTGCCCGCAGCAGGCTCGCTGCGCGTGGCAGGATGGGCAACCGACCGTCACCACTCGGCAGTTGAAGTGGCCGGGCAGGGGCGCGGGACCAGGGAAGGGGATGTTCGTGAACGGCCTCAACAAGGGCATTCGCAAGGTCGAGGTCGCACTGCGGTGGGACCCCAGTCCGGCGGGGCAGCCAGCCGCCGACCTGGACCTCGTCGCCGGGACCTATCCGGTGGGTGATCCGTACGGCGACCCCTCTTATGTGGTGCACTTCGACAGCCGCTCCCCCGACGGCACCATCTATCTGAACCGGGACAGCCGGGACGGCAAGGGCTTCGGCTTCGACGAGGTCATGACGCTGGAGCTGGAGCGGCTCGACGCGCGGTACGCGCGCGTGGTGGTGGGCGTCGCGATCCAGCAGCGCACCGAGGACCGGACCTTCGGGGACGTGGGCAACCCGGGCCTGCGCATCCGTGAGGGCCACACCGACCTTGCCACGGACGACTTCAGCGGTGTCCTGGGCGCGTCGGCGGCGACGGTCGCCGAGTTCGTCCGGGACGAGACGGGGGCATGGGAGTTCCGGGCCGGCGTGCACGGTTTCGAGGGGGATCGCGCGGCGTTCGCCGCCACGATGGGTGCGACACGCCGCCCCTGACGGCGCCCGGCGCATGAGCAGCCGCGTATGAGCAGCCGCGTATGAGTAAGGGGCGTCCGCCTTGGCGGACGCCCCTTACTCATGTGGACCTACGGGTCAGCTGCAACCGCTGGTCGAGCCGCAGCCCTCGCAGATGTAGCAGGAACCGGCGCGCTGCATCTTCGTGCCGCAGGAGAAGCACAGCGGAGCGTCGGCCTGGATGCCCAGCTGCATCTCCACCAGCTCGGCGCTGGTGTGCGCCTGCTGCGGAGCGGGCTTGGCCGCCTCGACCTCGGCCTTCGGCGTGGCGACGGCCTTCAGCTCCTGGGCGCGCGGCGCCGACTGGGCCAGGCCCTCGACGTCGAGCTCGTCGTCGGACGGCTCGTACGAGCCCGTCTCCAGGTGACGCTGACGCTCTTCGGCGGAGTGGATGCCGAGCGCGGAGCGCGTCTCGAAGGGCAGGAAGTCCAGCGCCAGGCGGCGGAAGATGTAGTCGACGATCGACTGCGCCATCCGCACGTCCGGGTCGTCCGTCATACCGGCCGGCTCGAAGCGCATGTTGGTGAACTTCGAGACGTACGTCTCCAGCGGCACGCCGTACTGGAGGCCGACGGAGACCGCGATGGAGAAGGCGTCCATCATTCCCGCGAGGGTCGAACCCTGCTTGGACATCTTCAGGAAGACCTCGCCGAGACCGTCGTCCGGGTAGGAGTTGGCGGTCATGTAGCCCTCGGCGCCGCCGACCGTGAAGGACGTGGTGATGCCGGGACGACCCTTCGGGAGGCGCTTGCGTACCGGACGGTACTCGACGACCTTCTCGACCGTCTCGCGGATGGTCGCCTCGGCCTTCTCCGCGACGGCGTCCGTCGCGGACTTCTCCTTGGTCTTGGCGGAGAGGGGCTGGCCGACCTTGCAGTTGTCGCGGTAGATGGCGAGCGCCTTGACGCCCATCTTCCAGGCCTCGAAGTAGACCTCCTCGACGTCCTCGACGGTCGCCGACTCCGGCAGGTTGACCGTCTTGGAGAGGGCGCCGGAGATCCACGGCTGGATGGCGGCCATCATGCGGACGTGGCCCATCGCGGAGATGGAGCGCTCGCCCATGGCGCAGTCGAAGACCTCGTAGTGCTCGTGCTTGAGGCCGGGGGCGTCGATCACGTTGCCGTGCTCGGCGATGTGGGCGACGATCGCCTCGATCTGCTCCTCCTGGTAGCCCAGGCGGCGCAGGGCCTGCGGGACGGTGCCGTTGACGATCTGCATCGAGCCGCCGCCGACCAGCTTCTTGAACTTGACCAGGGCGAGGTCGGGCTCGAGGCCGGTGGTGTCGCAGGACATCGCCAGACCGATGGTGCCGGTCGGGGCGATGACGGACGCCTGGGCGTTACGGAAACCGTTCTTCTCGCCGAGGCGCAGCACGTCCTGCCAGGCCTCGGTGGCGGCGGCCCAGATCGGCGTGTCCAGGTCGTCCATGCGGACGGCCTTGGCGTTCTCGTCGGAGTGCTGCTTCATGACCCGCAGGTGCGGCTGCGCGTTGCGGGCGTAGCCGTCGTACGGGCCGACGATCGCGGCGAGCTCGGCGGAGCGCCGGTACGACGTGCCGGTCATCAGCGAGGTGATGGCGCCGGCCAGGGCGCGGCCGCCGTCGGAGTCGTACGCGTGGCCGGTCGCCATCAGCAGGGCGCCGAGGTTGGCGTAGCCGATGCCGAGCTGGCGGTAGGCGCGGGTGTTCTCGCCGATCTTCTGGGTCGGGAAGTCCGCGAAGCAGATGGAGATGTCCATCGCGGTGATGACGAGCTCGACGACCTTCGCGAAGCGCTCGGCGTCGAAGGACTGGTTGCCCTTGCCGTCGTCCTTCAGGAACTTCATCAGGTTCAGCGAGGCGAGGTTGCAGGACGTGTTGTCCAGGTGCATGTACTCGCTGCAGGGGTTCGAGCCGTTGATGCGGCCGGACTCCGGGCAGGTGTGCCAGTGGTTGATGGTGTCGTCGTACTGGATGCCCGGGTCGGCGCAGGCCCAGGCGGCCTCGGCCATCTTGCGGAAGAGTGCCTTGGCCTCGACCTCCTCGATGACCTCGCCGGTCATGCGGGACGTCAGACCGAACTTGCCGCCGTCCTGGACGGCCTTCATGAACGTGTCGTTCACGCGGACCGAGTTGTTGGCGTTCTGGTACTGGACGGACGTGATGTCGTCGCCGCCCAGGTCCATGTCGAAGCCCGCGTCGCGCAGGGCGCGGATCTTCTCCTCTTCCTTGACCTTGGTCTCGATGAAGTCCTCGATGTCGGGGTGGTCGACGTCGAGGATGACCATCTTGGCGGCGCGGCGGGTGGCGCCACCGGACTTGATCGTGCCGGCGGAGGCGTCGGCGCCGCGCATGAAGGAGACCGGTCCTGAGGCGTTGCCGCCGGAGGAGAGCAGCTCCTTGGAGGAGCGGATCCGGGAGAGGTTCAGACCGGCGCCCGAGCCGCCCTTGAAGATCATGCCCTCTTCCTTGTACCAGTCGAGGATCGACTCCATGGAGTCGTCGACGGACAGGATGAAGCAGGCGGAGACCTGCTGCGGCTGGGGCGTGCCGACGTTGAACCAGACGGGGCTGTTGAAGCTGAAGATCTGGTGCAGGAGGGCGTAGGCCAGCTCGTGCTCGAAGATCTCGGCGTCGGCGGGCGAGGCGAAGTACTTGTGGTCCTCACCGGCCTTCCGGTACGTCTTCACGATGCGGTCGATGAGCTGCTTCAGGCTCACCTCGCGCTGCGGGGTGCCGACGGCGCCCCGGAAGTACTTGCTGGTGACGATGTTGACCGCGTTCACCGACCAGAACTCGGGGAACTCGACGCCACGCTGCTCGAAGTTGACCGAGCCGTCGCGCCAGTTGGTCATGACGACGTCACGACGCTCCCAGGCCACCTCGTCGTAGGGGTGGACTCCGGGAGTGGTGTGGACGCGCTCGACGCGGAGTCCCTTGCCCGCCTTGGTGCCCTTGGCGCGGGAACTCCGTGCCGGACCGCTCGCCGTCTCTGTCATGCCGCCTCCCATGTACGGGCGAAAACGCCCTGAAGTGCCCCGATTGTTCCCGTGGCACGTGTTCTGTCTTGTATTGCGGGCATCTCTCGCTCCGCCCGCAACAGGTCTTTGTCACTCGCCGCCGTCCGGCCGGGCCCGGGCGCCGAAGTCCGGGTCCGGCCCGCCGGTCAGTCGGCGGCGCCCGCGGGCTCGGGGACCTGTGCCGCCCCCGCGGACCCGCGGTCGTTCTCCTGGCTCCCCGCACCGGCGTCGTCGCCGTCTCCGCCGGGGCGCCCCGTCGCCTCCCTGAGCTCCGCGATCGCGGCCTCGAAGTCCTCGAGCGAGTCGAACGCCCGGTAGACGGAGGCGAATCGCAGATAGGCGACGAGGTCGAGTTCCTGCAAGGGACCGAGTATGGCCAGCCCCACGTCGTGGGTGGTCAGCTCGGCACTTCCGGTGGCCCGCACCGCCTCCTCGACCCGCTGGCCGAGCTGGGCGAGCGCGTCCTCGGTGACGGGCCGGCCCTGGCAGGCCTTGCGCACACCGTTGATGATCTTGGTACGGCTGAACGGTTCGGTGACCCCGGACCGCTTCACCACCATGAGCGAGCACGTCTCCACGGTCGTGAAACGACGGGAGCAGTCAGGACACTGGCGGCGCCGGCGGATCGACGTGCCGTCGTCGGTCGTACGACTGTCGACGACACGGCTGTCGGGGTGCCTGCAGAAGGGGCAGTGCATGATCTCCGAACCCTCCTCACAGCAGACTCAATGGCCTCGGGAGGCCCTTCAGGCCCCTCGAAGCAGCCCCCAGCATAGGCGATCGCGACAGGGCCGAAGACCCGGGGGACCACAACTTGTGGGCTGCTGATGCAATCCAACCACTAGATGTGGGGATTGACTCACACATACACGCCCTGCACCCGTATCGCTCCCGTACGTACAGGCGCCGGACGCGGAGGCGCCGAACGGCCCGGACGACGCGGCGCGCACGGGCACCGCACGGGCACGCGCAGGCGCGGTACGGCCCGGAGGCCGGGCGGGCGCGGGCACGCGCGACCGGGCCGGCCGGGGCATGCGGAGATACCGTGAGCACCGCGAGAAGGGGGCGTGGGGCTACCGCAAGGATGAGGGGACCCACGCCGTCGAACGGAACGCCGGATGGCAGACTGGAGCGACACCCCCGAGGTTGCCACCACGGCGGTGAAGAGTACCGCAATGGACCCTTTCGTCCGCCAGACAACGCGTAGGCATCGCGCAAGCCATACACCCCGACACGCCAACCGGGCGACCGATTCGCGATTTTTCACTCGAACGTGTGTTTGGCGCAACCTTTCGAAAGCTACTACCGTTGTGCAGCAGGGAGACCATCGAGAGGGGCCGACGTGACCACCACCGCCGACAGTGCCGCCATCACTGCCCAGGACCGCCCCCAGGGCCGACCTGAGCCGGTGCACGCGATGAGCGACGCCGTGAATCCAGAGGGGCACAAGCGCTCCCTGCCAGGCCGACCTCCTGGCATCCGGGCGGACAGTTCAGGACTCACCGACCGCCAGCGCCGGGTGATCGAGGTCATCCGCGACTCCGTACAGCGGCGCGGGTACCCGCCGTCCATGCGGGAGATCGGCCAGGCCGTCGGCCTCTCCAGCACCTCCTCCGTCGCACACCAGCTGATGGCGCTGGAGCGCAAGGGCTTCCTGCGCCGCGACCCGCACCGCCCGCGCGCCTACGAGGTGCGCGGCTCCGACCAGGCCTCCTCCGTGCAGCCCACGGACACCGCCGGCAAGCCGGCCGCGTCGTACGTCCCGCTCGTCGGGCGCATCGCCGCCGGCGGACCGATCCTCGCCGAGGAATCCGTCGAGGACGTCTTCCCGCTGCCCCGGCAGCTGGTCGGTGACGGCGAGCTGTTCGTCCTGAAGGTCGTCGGCGACTCGATGATCGAGGCCGCCATCTGCGACGGCGACTGGGTCACCGTCCGCCGCCAGCCGGTCGCCGAGAACGGCGACATCGTGGCCGCGATGCTCGACGGCGAAGCCACCGTCAAGCGCTTCAAGCGTGAGGACGGCCACGTCTGGCTCCTCCCGCACAACTCGGCGTACGAGCCGATCCCCGGTGACGACGCGACCATCCTCGGCAAGGTGGTGGCCGTACTGCGCCGCGTCTGAGCGCCACGGCGGGCGGGTACGCCACGACAGCGACCCGCCGACCCGACCGGGCCCCGGAACCTCTGCGCCGGTTCCGGGGCCCTGCGCTGTGTGGAGGGCCAGGCCCCGGTGACCGCCGTGCAGGAGACCGCGCTCAGCCGCCCTCCGCCGCCGTCTCCGCTTCCGTCTGCCGTGCCGTCGCATCGATCGCGGCGAGTGACTTGCGGACCTGGTTGCGGTCCGTGGTGAACCAGAAATCGGGCAGCGACGCCTTCAGATAGCTTCCGTACCGGGCCGTCGCCAGTCGCTGGTCCAGTACGGCGACCACGCCGCGGTCGCCCGACGCCCGGACCAGGCGGCCCGCTCCCTGGGCCATCAGCAACGCGGCATGCGTGGCGGCGACCGCCATGAAACCGTTACCGCCGGCCTCCTCCACCGCCTTCTGGCGGGCGCTCATCAAGGGGTCGTCCGGGCGCGGGAACGGAATCTTGTCCATGACGACCAGTTGACAGCTCGGCCCGGGGACGTCCACGCCCTGCCAGAGCGACAGCGTGCCGAAGAGGCAGGTCTTCGGGTCGGCGGCGAAGTTCTTGATCAGCTCACCGAGTGTCTCCTCGCCCTGGAGGAGGATCGGGTACTCCGGGATGCGGGAGCGCAGTTCCTCGGCGGCCAGCTGAGCCGCCCGCATCGAGGAGAACAGCCCCAGCGTGCGACCGCCCGCGGCCTGGATCAGCTCCGTCAGCTCGTCGAGCATGTCGCCGCGGTCGCCGTCGCGGGCGGGGCGGGCCAGGTGCTTGGCGACGTACAGGATGCCCTGCTTGCGGTAGTCGAAGGGAGACCCCACGTCGAAGCCCCTCCACTGGGGGACGTCGTCGCCCTCGGTGCCCTCCGGGGCGAGGCCGAGGGATGCTCCGACGCCGTTGAAGTCGCCGCCCAGCTTCAGGGTCGCGGAGGTCAGGACGACCGAGCGGTCCGCGAAGAGCTTCTCGCGCAGCAGGCCGGCGACGGACATGGGGGCGACCCGCAGGGAGGCACCGAAGCGGTCGTGCCGCTCGTACCAGACGACGTCCCACTCGGAGCCGTTCGTGATCCGCTCCGCCACGTCGTGCACGGACTCCACGGAGGCCAGCGCCTGCTTGCGGACGGCGTCCTCGTCCTGCACGGACTTGTCGCGGGTCGCGCCGATCGCCGAGATGACCGTACGGCAGGCGTCGCGCAGCGCCATCAGCGCGTAGCCGAGGTCCTCCGGGATCTCCTCCAGCCGGCCCGGCAGCGCCAGCTCCATCAGCCGCTCGAACCCCTCGGCCGCGGTCTGGAGCTGGTCGGCGGCCTTCTCGTTGACGAGTTTCGCGGCCCGCCGCACCGCGCGGTTGACCTGGCCGGGCGTGAGCTCACCGGTGGCCACCCCGGTGACCCGGGAGACCAGCTCGTGCGCCTCGTCGACGATCAGCACCTCGTGCTGCGGCAGGACCGGGGCGCCCTCGATGGCGTCGATGGCGAGCAGCGCGTGGTTGGTGACGACGACGTCGGAGAGTTTGGCGCGCTCGCGAGCCATCTCGGCGAAGCACTCGGCGCCGTAGGCGCACTTCGAGGCGCCCAGACACTCCCGGGAGGACACCGACACCTGCGACCAGGCCCGGTCGGAGACACCGGGCGTCAGGTCGTCGCGGTCGCCGCTCTCGGTCTCGTCCGCCCAGTCGCGCATCCGCAGCAGGTCCTGGCCCAGCTTGCTGGTGGGGGCGGCGGCCTCGAACTGGTCGAAGAGGCCCTCCTCCTCGTCCTGCGGGACTCCCTCGTGGAGTCGGTGCAGGCACAGGTAGTTCGACCGGCCCTTGAGCATCGCGAACTCCGGGCGGCGGCGCAGCTGGGGATGGAGCGCGTCGACCGTGCGGGGCAGGTCCCGCTCGACCAGCTGGCGCTGCAGGGCCAGGGTCGCGGTGGCCACGACGACCCGCTCCCCGTGTGCCAGCGCGGGCACCAGATAGCCCAGCGACTTGCCGGTGCCGGTGCCGGCCTGGACCAGCAGATGGGAGCCGCCGTCGATGGCTTCCTCGACGGCTTCGGCCATGGCTACCTGGCCGGGACGCTCCGTGCCGCCGACGGCGGTGACGGCGGCGTGCAGGAGTTCGGGGAGTGAGGGCTTCGTCATAGCGCGACCACCCTACGGCCCGGGACTGACAATCGTGCGGGCGAGGCCGAAGGGGTGGCCTGGAGAGGCTGGAGGGGCCGGAGAAGCTGGAGGGGCCGGAGAAGCTGGAGGGGCCAGAGCAGCAAGAGGGAACCGGAGGGGCAGAAGAGACCGGAGAAACCAGAGGGGTGACAGGGACCGGAGGGACAGGAAGGAGTGACGGGCTGCGGGGAGGGCGGGGGCAAGGGTGGGCTCCTTGGCGGGTGAGGGGCCGGTCCGCGCGTGGGGGCGGCACTGATCAAGCCGTCGAACCGGGCCGCACGACGCTACGGCAGTTCGCACGGCGTCCGGTCGCGGATCACGAGGGCGGCCCGCTTGGCGGGCAGGTCGACCTCGGCTGAGAACCGGAACCCGGCGCCGAGGAACGCGGCGACGGAGGCCGTGTTGCGGACGTCGGGTTCGGCGAGCACACGCGTGCAGGCGGGCCGCCTCGCGAGGACCAGGTCGGCGGCGGCGCCGATCAGCGTGGTCCCGACGCCCTGCCCGCGGTCGGCGACATCGCCGATCAGGAGGTGGAGGCCGGTGTCGTGCGGCCGGACGGGGCAGTGCCGGGCCAGCGGGTCGAGGTCGGCCCGGTAGATCTCCCAGTAGCTCATCGGCACGCCGTCCAGCACGCCGACGCACGGGACGCTGCGCCCGTCGCCGGCGAGCTGCGCCCGTACGTGCTCCTCGGTCACGCTCTCGGGTCCGGTCAGCTCCCAGAACGCGGCGACGGCGGGGTCGTTCATCCAGCGGCTGATGAGCGGCACGTGCTGTCCGACACGCACGGGTGCCAGGTGGAACACCCCCACGGGGGTGAGGACCGGCCCCCAGTCGGCGACACGGTCGAGCAGGTCGTCACCGGCCCGTGGCGTCTCCGCTCCGGCGAGGTCGTTCCCCTCCTTCCCGAAGAGGGCGACGAACTCCTCGGGAAGGTGCAGGTCCAGGGTGTCGTCGGCGCCGGCGTCGGTGGAAGCCACGGTGTCGCTCTTTCGGGAGAGGAGAGGGGGAAGAGAGACGGAGGAAGGGTCGTGGGCCTGCTCAGGAGTGCAGCGGGTTGGTGAGGGTGACGTAGACGGACTGGGTGTCCACCGGGCCGACGAGTTCGTCGAGGCCGTGCAGCCGGGTGAGCAGGTTGGCCTTGCAGCGGAGGACGGGCGAGTCGAGGAGGTGGGCCGGCAGCGGACTGCGCAGCGGCTCGGGGCCCGAGGCGGCCCGGCGGAGGAGGCGGCGGAAGGCCGCGAGCAGCAGTCGCTCGTCGGCGAGGCGCTGGGAACCGAAGTCGCCGATGAGACCGAACACGTTGTTGATGGCCAGGTAGTAGGTGAAGCGCTCGTTGACGACCTCGTCGGCGACGAACGTGTCGCTGTACGCGCCGACGCCGGGCAGCCGGGCGTCGAGTTCGGCCCGCCGGGACTCGCGGAAGTAGTAGCCCTGGTTGTCGCGGTAGCGGCCGCCTGCGGGCCAGCCGTCGGCGTCCAGCAGGACGAGGGTGTTCTGCTGGTGCGCCTCCAGGGCGACGCCGGCGTGGGCATCCAGCCACAGCACGGGACGTACGACGTGGTGGAGGTAGCGCAGGAACCACTCGGCGGCGACGGCCGTGCGGGGGCGGCCGGTCCGCCCGGCGAGCCGGGTGACGACCTCGGCCAGCCGGGAGCGCGGGGCGCGGGAGGAACGCCGGTCGGAACCGTCCGCCTGACCGTGCGGCCACGGCGCGACGAGACCGGCGACGCAGGAGACGTCGTCCGAGGGCCGGAACGGGTTGTGCCGGATGATGACGTCGAGCCCGCGCACGGGTCTGCCGTCCGGTCCGTCGACGGCGAGCCAGGCCGGGTCGCGGACGATGTCGAAGTCCGGGTGGGCCGCCTGCCACTGCCGGGACAGGCCGCGTCGCAGCAGACGGTGCACCTCCACTCCGCGGTGGAGTTCCTTGCGAAGGTTTTCCCGGCGGGAGTTGGTGATGTTCAGGGCCAGCGAGAGCTTGAGCATGGCCGGGGCGCCGGTCCGGTGAACCGTCCGCAGGGAGGAGGTGGGATGCCAGGGCGCACCCTGGACACCGAGGTCCCTGAGCAGGCCCGCGTCCAGCAGGGCCGCGGTCCCGGGCCGGTGCCGTACCGCGCGGAACTGCCAGGGGTGCAGGGGGAGGACCGCGTATCCGTCCGGCGGCGCCGGCCCGTCCCCGGCGAGGCGTGCGGTCAGCTCGGGCGCGGCGACCGGCCTGCCGCGCTCCGTCCAGGCCGAGTCGGTGGCGAGTACGGAGGGTGCGACGGCCAGCCAGTGCAGCGGGAAGGAGCCGCGCAGTTCGGGTGAGTACAGCCGCGACTCCGCCTCGGTGAGGCCCTCGCGGCTCTTCGGTGTGGGATGCAGCGGATGCCCGAGAAGCAGTGCCTGCTCGGCGGCGAGGAAGAGGTCGGGGCCGCCGGAGGGACCGGAGCCGTCGAAGGGACCGGAGCCGTCGGAGGCTCGTTCCCGGCGGTCTCGCAGGAACGCGGCGGTACGACGGACGGAGTCGGCGACTCCCACGACGAGTTCGGCCTCGCCGGGCCCCGGGTCGCGGGACGTCTCCCGTGCGAGCAGAGCGGCGACCGTGACCGCGTCCACGGACGGAGCCGAGGCGGGGGCGCCGGCCAGGCGCGGCGGGCCGAAGACGTGCCGGCCCGTCCGGGACCAGTAGTGGACGGGAACGGTCAGGGTGGTGCCGCTCGCGGGGAGCGGCACGTGGAGAACACCGTTGCCGGGAGCGGGCACGTCGCTCTCGCGGGCCCAGCAGCGGAGGAGGTTCTCCACGGCCGCTGCCTGGGCCACGGGATAGGTGTCGCCGTGGTGCGCGAGGTCCGGTGCGGGCCCGGGGGCGGCGGCAGACACCGGTGTGGGCGGGGGCGTGTGTGCGGTGACGGCGGCGGGTGCCGAATGTGGTGCGGGATCGGTGTGCGACGTGGGCAACGTGGGTCCTCTTGACGTGCTGTGTCCGGGCGGCGGATCTCAACGCGGAGCGCGCACCCCGCCCGGCGGGGCGTGGCCGCCGAGGCCTCGGTCCACCGCCTCGACCGCGTCGGCCAGTCGCTCCAGGACCGCCGTCGTCTGCTCCTCGGTGACGATCAGCGGCGGCAGCAGGCGTACGACGTTCGCGGCCGGGCCGGTGACGTCCACGATCAATCCACGGCGCAGACACTCCCGTTGGACGGAGGCCGCGAGTTCGGCGGCGGGACCGGGGCGGACGCCGTCGGCGGGGGTGTCGGGCGCACCGTCCGGCGCGACCAGCTCGATGCCGATCATGAGGCCCCGTCCCCGCACGTCACCGACGAACGGAAACACCTCGGCCAGTCCGCGCAGTCGGGTCAGTATCCGTGCACCCAGCGCTGCGGCGTGCTCGGCGAGGCGGTGTTCGCGGACGTGGGCAAGGGTCGCCGCTCCTGCGGCCAGGGCGAGTTGGTTGCCGCGGAAGGTGCCGCTCCCGGGTTCGCCCGCGTACAGGTCGGTGTGGTGCACGACCGCGGCCAGCGGCAGGCTGCCGCCGACCGCCTCGGAGAGGATCAGGACGTCGGGGAGGACTCCACTGTGTTCGACCGCCCAGAAGGCGCCGGTCCGCCCGACGCCCGTCGCGGTCTCGTCGGCGATCAGCGGGACGGAACGTTCGGCCGTGATACGCCGCATGCGCCGCATCCAGGTGTCCGACGCGGGAAACACGCCGTCCACGCTGCGGACCGGTTCCAGGATCACCCCTGCGGGCAGTTTCCGCCCCGGCCGGCGGTCGCCGAGGGCGGACTCGGCCCCGTCGGCGGCGCGTTCGTCCCCGCGTTGGCCTGCGACGGCGCCCGCGCGGTGTGCGTCACCCGGGTCACGGAAGTCGAGTTCGTCACCCGGGTACGGAAGCCGGGTGGAGCGGGTGCCGCAGGCGTCGCCGGGCCCCGTCCAGGCCTCTGGAACCGGCCCGTCGACCTGGTGGGTGAAGGTGACCACCCGACTCCGCCCGGTGGCGGCGCGGACCAGTCCGACCGCGGTGACGAGCGGGTCGGTGACGGCTGGTCCGCAGAACCGGACGCGTGCGTGATCGGCGAGGCCTGGCGGCAGGGTGCGCAGCAGTTCGGTGACGAAGGCGTCCTCGACAGGGGTCGTGAGGTTCATGACCTGCAAGGGGACGCCCGAGTCGAGCACCTTGCGGATCGCCTCGAGGACCACCGGGTGATGGTGGCCCAAAGCCAGTGCCCCCGCTCCCGAGACGCAGTCCAGGTAGCGGCGACCGTCCGCGCCCTCGATGGTGAGACCACGGGCCCGGACCGGCACGACCGGCAGAGTCCGTACGCAGGTACGTGCCGCCCGCTCACGCGACGGCCGGGGCTTCGCAGCCTTCTCCCGTGCGGTGCGCGCCCGCGCGGACGCCTCATCGGCCAAGCCCTCACCCGCGGTCGGCCCGGCGTTCCCGCTTCCGGACGCAAACCTCCTGTACGCGGTTTCCGCCACGGCTCTCCGACCTCCCGCTGTCCAGACGCGACCCGATGCGCCGGGTCGCCCTCGGCACGGGGACCGCACCCGGACAGCAGGCCCCCACCGCTACCAACCGTGGACCGTCCTCCGGGTTACGGGTTACGGGTTGCCCGGAGTTCCTCGCCGCGGCGGGACGACGGCCCCGGACATGAGGTCACCGTGCCGTCCACCTGCCGGGACAAGGCGGCTCTCCCCTCAGCCCGCCCTCGCTCCGCGTGCCGCAACCCGGGCCCCGGCGACCCCGGTTGCCGGACTGCACCGCCGTCACCCGTCACCCGTCACCCGTCACCGGCAACAGGACATCGGCGTGGGACGGGCAGGCACTCCCCAGCCACGCTCACATCCGCCTCCGCGCAGGCGACCACCGCCCCTTGTGCCCCGGTGTCCGGCACTTCACCGACTCGTTCGCCACCACCGGCGCCGTACGGAACACTTCGGCACACATCGTTCGGCCGCTCCTCGAACCGCGGCCTGCTCGTAGCGAAACCGTTGCCGTTCCACCGGGCTTCCCCCACAGCGAACCAATAGTGTGTGGTGCCGTTCCAGTGCAGTTCACAGTAAGTAGGGGGAAGTCAACACCATGCGATCCATACGGCCGTCGTTCACCACGCGCGGGCACAGGCGCGGGCGGCGCAGCACGTCTCCTGTGCCGGTCGCCGTGGCGCTTGTCTCGGCGCTCGCGCTCACCGCCACCGCCTGCGAGTCCGGCGACCCCGAGGCGGGCGGCGACGCCTCGGCCTCCGCGTCCACCGCGGACGGCGGCAACGGTGAGATCCGGATCCCGGACCACATCAAGGACAAGCTCAAGGAACACGGGATCGACGTAGACGAGTGGAAGAACGGCGCCTGGAAGAACTGGAACAAGGACGACTGGCTGCGCGAGGCGCAGGACTTCGTCAACCCGATCATCGAGGACCTGTGGGACCCGGACCGTATGCGGGAGGCCGAGCAGCCCGAGCAGGAGGTCGACGACAGCGACCTCTCCGGTGACCAGGGCGTCACCGACCCGGAGCCGCAGCCGGTGCAGGCGAAGGCCGTGCCGCCCAAGTACCACGACAGCGCCGCCACCGCGGGCAAGCTGCTCTTCGACTCCCCCCAGGGCTCGATGGTCTGCTCGGCGACCGTCGTCGAGGACCCGGCCAACCCCGGCAAGTCCAACCTGGTGTGGACGGCCGGCCACTGTGTGCACGCGGGCAAGAAGGGCGGCTGGTACCGCAACATCGCCTTCGTGCCGTCGTACAACGACGCCGGCAAGTCGACCGAGGAACTGCAGAACGCCACCAAGGAGGAGGTCGCTCCCTACGGCGTCTGGTGGGGCGACTGGGCCCAGACCTCGGACCAGTGGATCGAGCAGGGCGGCGCGACGGGCGGTGACGGCGCCTCGTACGACTTCGCCGTCATCCATGTGACGCCGGAGAAGGGCAGCGACGGCAAGTCGCTGGAGGAGACGGTCGGCGCGGCGCTTCCGGTGGACTTCGACGCGCCCGCCGTGCCGCAGGTCGAGAGCATGAAGGCGATCGGCTACCCGGCCGCGCCGCCGTACGACGGTCAGAAGCTGTTCCAGTGCGAGGACAAGCCCGGGCGGCTTTCGCTCAGCGCTTCGGACCCGACGATGTACCGCATCGGCTGCACCATGACCGGCGGTTCGTCCGGCGGCGGCTGGGTCGCGGCCGGGTCCGACGGCGAGCCGGCGCTGGTGTCCAACACCTCGATCGGCCCGGTGACGGCCGGCTGGCTGGCCGGTCCGCGGCTGGGCGAGGAGGCCAAGGGTGTGTTCGACGCGGTGAGCGGCAAGTTCGCCGGTCAGTGACCGGGCGCCGGACACGGCGCTCAACTCGGAGGGCGGTGGAGTGCGTCGGGCGGGCCCGGCACTCCACCGCACGTCCCATGACATGCGTACGTTGACATTCACTCATTCCGACGGGGGTCGTTCCATCATGCGTTCCGCACCTGCGCCCGCCGCACCGCGGCACCCCTCCGCACCGCGGCACCGGCGCCGCACCGCACTCGCCGCAACCGGTCTCGTCGCCGCCCTGGCGCTCACCGCGACCGCCTGCGGCGGTGCGGAGAAGGACGAGACCGATGCCAAGCCCAGCGGGGCCACCTCCCAGGCCGCCGGTACCGGCGACACCGGTGACGGCAAGGTCCAGCTCCCGGCCGACCTCGCGGACCGCCTCAAGGAGCACGGCATCGACGTCGACCAGTGGAAGGACGGCGGCTGGAAGGACTGGGACAAGGACAAGTGGCTCAGTGAGGCCAAGGACTTCGTCAACCCGGTGATCGAGGGTCTGTGGAAGCCGGACCGTATGCGGGCCGCGAAGGAGGCCGACAAGACCGTCACGACCAAGGACACCGCCGCCGACCGGGGCGCCACCGACCCGGAGCCGGCGCCCGTCGAGGCCGTGGCCGAGAAGACCCCGTACCACGACAACGCCGCCCCGGTCGGCAAGGTCTTCTTCGACGGCCCCGAGGGGTCGATGGTCTGCTCCGGCACCGTCATCAAGGACGCGAACCACCCGGGCAGGTCCAACCTGGTGTGGACGGCCGGCCACTGCGTGCACGCCGGAGGCAGCGGCGGCTGGTACCGCAACATCGCGTTCGTGCCGTCGTACAACGACCTCGGCAAGTCCGAGGCGGAACTGGCGGGCGCGACGACCACCGAGATGGCGCCCTACGGGACCTGGTGGGCCGACTGGGCTGCGACCTCGAACCAGTGGATCGAGGGCGGTGCGGAGAACGGCGGTGACGGGGCCGCGTACGACTACTCCGTGCTGCACGTGAAGCCGGAGCAGGGCAGCAAGTCCCTGGAGGAGACGGTCGGCGCCGCGCTGGAGGTGGACTTCTCCGCTCCCTCCGCGGCCGAGGTCGCCGACATGGGCGCCTGGGGCTACCCGGCCGCGCCGCCGTACAACGGTCTGACGATGTTCAAGTGCGTCGACCGGCCCGGCCGGCTGTCGCTGAGCCCGTCCCTGCCGACGATGTACCGCATCGGCTGCACCATGACCGGTGGTTCGTCCGGCGGCGGCTGGTTCAGGGTGGTGGACGGCGAGACCAAGCTGGTGTCGAACACCTCGATCGGCCCGCTGGACAACACGTGGCTGGCGGGCCCGCAGCTGGGCCCGGAGGCCGAGGCGATGTACCAGAACATGAGCAGGACGTACGGCGGTCAGTGACCGCACGGGACTGTACGGGGCTCGGGCCCCGGGCAGGCGGGGTCCGCCGCCCCGGACCGGCGGGGCTCGGGCCCCCCGCACGCCGAAGGCCCGCCTCCGCGATGTGCGGAGGCGGGCCTTCCCGCGTGTACGTCAGCCCACGGGACGCGCCACGGGCGCCGGAACGTACGGCGTGAGCTCCGCCGCCAGTTCCTCGTGCACCCGGACCTTGAGCAGGGTGCCCTCCGGGGTGTGCTCCTCGGAGATCACCTCGCCCTCGTCGTGGGCACGGGCGACCAGCTTGCCGTGGGTGTACGGCACGAGCGCCTCGATCTCGACCGACGGGTGCGGCAGCTCGTTGTCGATCAGGGCGAGCAGTTCGTCGATGCCCTGGCCGGTGCGTGCCGAGACGGCGATGGACCGCTTCTCGACCCGCATCAGCCGCTGGAGCACCAGCGGGTCGGCCATGTCGGCCTTGTTGATCACGACGATCTCGGGCAGGTCGGTGGCGCCGACGTCCCTGATCACCTCGCGCACGGCGGCCAGCTGCTCCTCCGGAGCCGGGTGCGAACCGTCCACCACGTGCAGGATCAGGTCGGATTCGCCGACCTCCTCCATCGTGGAGCGGAACGCCTCGACCAGGTGGTGCGGCAGGTGCCGGACGAAGCCGACGGTGTCGGCCAGGGTGTACAGCCGCCCGCTGGGCGTCTCCGCACGGCGCACGGTCGGGTCGAGGGTGGCGAACAGGGCGTTCTCCACCAGCACGCCCGCGCCGGTGAGGCGGTTGAGCAGCGAGGACTTGCCCGCGTTGGTGTAGCCCGCGATGGCGACGGACGGAACCTTGTGGCGCTTGCGCTCCTGGCGCTTGATCTCGCGGCCGGTCTTCATCTCCGCGATCTCCCGGCGCATCTTCGCCATCTTCTCGCGGATCCGGCGCCGGTCCGTTTCGATCTTGGTCTCACCGGGACCACGGGTGGCCAGGCCGCCGCCCTTGCCGCCGCCCATCTGCCGGGACAGCGACTGGCCCCAGCCGCGCAGCCTCGGCAGCATGTACTGCATCTGCGCGAGCGCGACCTGCGCCTTGCCCTCCCGGGACTTGGCGTGCTGGGCGAAGATGTCCAGGATCAGGGCCGTACGGTCGATGACCTTGACCTTGACGACGTCCTCGAGGTGGATCAGCTGGCCCGGGCTGAGCTCACCGTCGCAGATGACGGTGTCCGCGCCCGTGTCGTGAACGACGTCCCGCAGCTCCTCGGCCTTGCCGGAGCCGATGTAGGTGGCGGCGTCGGGCTTGTCGCGGCGCTGGACGACGCCGTCGAGTACGAGCGCACCGGCGGTCTCCGCGAGGGCGGCCAGCTCGGCGAGGCTGTTCTCCGCGTCCTGCACGGTGCCCGAGGTCCACACGCCGACGAGGACGACCCGCTCCAGACGGAGCTGGCGGTACTCGACCTCGGTGACGTCCTCCAGCTCGGTGGACAGGCCCGCCACGCGGCGCAGCGCCGCGCGGTCGGAGCGGTCGAACTGCTCGCCGTCCCACTTCGGGTCGATGTCGTGGCTCCAGGCGACGTCCTCTTCCATCAGGGCATCGGCCCGAAGGCCCTCGGGATGGGTCTGCGCGAGACGCTTGGTGTCCTGGGAGGGGGAAGAAGAGAAGGTCATTGGATCCTTACGCAGCCGGGAAGCGAGTCGTGCGGCGTTGGTGCCGCGACATTCAGCACAACGCACGAGCCGCCGGGGAGATTCCCGCGGCCGCCCTGCCGTGCCGTGCCGTCCCGATGATGGTCGCACGGCACGGACCGTCTCGTCACCGGCTTATTTCCCGTGTGCCCTCTCGGTGGCGGCCTTCGGCGCCTGGCCGGCCGCCGTGGGCTTCCAGTCCGGGTGGCCGGGCATCGGCGGGGTCTTCTCCCCGTAGAGCCAGGCCTGGAAGAAGTCGTCCAGGCCGCGGCCGGAGATCTCGGAGGCGAGCCGGACGAAGTCGGCGGTCGTCGCCGTGCCGTCCCGGTGCCGGGTGACCCATTCACGTTCGACGCGCTCGAAGGCCGGGCGGCCGATCTCCTGGCGCAGGGCGTAGAGCACGAGGGCCGCGCCGTCGTAGACGTTGGGCCGGAAGATGCCGGTCTTGTCGCCGGGCGCGGGCGGCTCGGGGGCGGCAGGCGGTCCGCCCGCCGTGCGCCAGCGGTCGGAGGCGCCGTAGGCGTCCTTCATGCGCGCTTCCAGGGACTGGTCCGCGGTCTCCTCCGCGTACAGCGCCTCGTACCAGGTGGCGTGTCCCTCGTTCAGCCACAGGTCGGACCAGTCGGCCGGGCTGACGCTGTTGCCGAACCACTGGTGGGCCAGCTCATGCACCATGATCGACTCGACGTACCACTTCGGGTAGCCCGGTTCGGTGAAGAGATCCTGCTCGAAGAGGGAGAGCGTCTGGGTCTCGAGTGCGAAACCGGTGGTGGCGTCGGCCATGAGCAGGCCGTACGTCTCGAAGGGGTAGCGCCCGACCTTGTCCTCCATCCACGCGATCTGGCCGGCGGTCTTCGTCAGCCACGGTTCCAGCGCCGCGCGGTGCTTCGTCGGCACGACGTCCCGGACGGGCAGTCCGTGCGGGCCGGTGCGGTGCAGCACCGTGGAGCGGCCGATGGAGACCTGGGCCAGCTCGGTGGCCATGGGGTGCCCGGTCCGGTACGTCCAGGTGGTCGATCCGCCGGACCGGTCCGCTCCTGCCGGCAGACCGTTCGCGACGGCCGTGAGCCCGTCGGGGGCGGTGACCCGGAAGGTGAACCGGGCCTTGTCGGAGGGGTGGTCGTTGCAGGGGAACACCAGGTGGGCCACGTCGGCCTGGTTGGCCATGGCGAGGCCGTCGGCGGTGCGCACCCAGCCGCCCTCGCGGTCCTCCGGGTACACGGGGTCACTGGTGTGCCGTACGGTGATCCGCATCCGCTCGCCCGCGTCGAGCCCGCCCGCGGGCGTGACGACGAGGTCCTCGCCGGCCGTGACGAAGCCGGCGCGCTCGCCGTCGACCTCGACGGAGTCGACCCTTCCGTGGGCGAAGTCGAGGTTGACCCGGTCCAGGGCGGCCGTCGTGCGGGCGTCGATGGTGGTGACGGCCGTCAGCGGCTCGCTGTTGCTGCCGGAGTAGGTGAAGGAGAGGTCGTACGCCGACACGTCGTAGCCGGGGTTGCCCAGGTGCGGGAAGAGCCGGTCGCCGACGCCCAGGGGGGCCGGCGGGGCGCTCGCGGCGACCAGGCAGACGGAGACGGCCGAGGCGAGCAGCGCGGCGGCCCTGAGCCGGCGGCGGGCTCGCGCGCGGTTCGGCGGTGCGGGGGTGTGAGGGGTGTGCAGCATGCCCCACGGCTATCAGCGCGCGCGTGCGCCGCGGCGACGGCGCGCGCCCGGGGCACTCGAACGGGTACGTCCCGGCGACCGGTCCGGCTGCGTCCAGCGACCGGTCCGGCTCGGCGCAGTGGCCGGTCCGGCTCGGCGCAGTGGCCGGTCCGGGCTCGGCGCAGTGGCCGGTCCGGGCTCGGCGCAGTGGCCTGACGATCGGTCCGGCTCGGACGCCTGAGTTTCCGGCCGGTCCGCCTCAGGCGCCCATGGGCTTACGGCCGGTCCGCCTCAGGGCGCCCCTGGGCTTTCGGCCGGTCCGGCTCAGGCGCCCGTGGGCTTACGGCCGGTCCGGCTCAGGCGCCCGTGGTCTGCGGTTGTGATCTGCTCACGTCGTACACCCCGGCCACGTCTCGCATCGCGCGCATGAGGGCGGGCAGCCGGGCCGCGTCCGGGAGCAGGACCGTGTAGGTGTGGCGGACCCGCTGCCGGTCGGGGGGTTCGACGGTCGCGGAGACGATCTCGGCGCCTTCGACGGCCATGGCCTCCGTGAGGTCGGCCAGGAGATGCGGGCGGCCGAACGATTCGGCGAGCAGGGTGACCCGGCACTGGGTGCTCTCCCCCCAGCGCACGCCGACCTCCGCGCGCCCCGCGCTCTTCATGCGCGCCACCACGGCGCACTCCGAGCGGTGCACGGTCACCACGCCTCCGCGCACGGCGAAGCCGGTGATCTCGTCGGGCGGTACGGGGGTGCAGCAGCCAGCCAGCCGTACGGTCGCGCCCGGCGGGTCGACGAGGACGTCGGCGGAGGCGGGGCGGGCGGCCGGTCCCTCGGACGTCGGGCGCGAGGCGGGCGCGTCGCCGGCGGCGGGACCTCGGGGTGCCTCCTCCGCTTCGGCGGGCGCCGGCTCCGGGTGGGCGGCGAGCCGGCGCTGGATGGCGATCCGCGCGGCGGGCGTGTGGGCGTGCTCCAGCCACTCCCTGGAGGGCTCGGAGGCGGGGTCCTGCCCCATCAGCAGGTGCACGGTGTCGCCGTCCTTCAGCACCGTGCTCATGGTCGCCAGGCGGCCGTTGACCCGGGCGCCCAGGGTCGCGTGCGCGTCCTCGCCGTACTGGGCGTACGCGGCGTCCACGCAGGTCGCGCCCTCGGGCAGGCCGAGGGCGCCGCCGTCGGGCCGGAAGACGGTGATCTCCCGGTCCTGGGCGAGGTCCTCGCGAAGGGTGGACCAGAAGGTGTCGGGGTCGGGGGCGCCCCGCTGCCAGTCGAGCAGCCGGGAGAGCCAGCCGGGCCGCGTCGGGTCGGCGCGCTCGCCGTCGCCCGTGGTCTGTTCCTCCGACGGGGGTGCGTAGGGATTGCCGAGCGCGACGACTCCGGCCTCGGCGACCTTGTGCATCTGGTGGGTCCGGATGAGGACCTCGACGACCTGGCCGTCCTTCGCGCGGGCCACGGCGGTGTGCAGCGACTGGTACAGGTTGAACTTGGGTACGGCGATGAAGTCCTTGAACTCCGAGACGACGGGCGTCATGCAGGTGTGCAGCTCACCCAGGACGGCGTAGCAGTCGGCGTCCTCCTGTACGAGCACCAGGAGGCGGCCGAAGTCCGCGCCGCCGAGCGGTCCGCGTTTACGGGAGACACGGTGCACGGAGACGAAGTGGCGGGGCCGGATGAGGACTTCGGCGGGGATGTCGGCCTCGCGCAGCACGCCGCGTACCTCGTCGGCGACCGCGGCGAGCGGATCGTCCGCGCGGGCGGCGTTCTCGTCGACCAGCTTCCGGGTGCGCTCGTACTCCTCGGGGTGCATGACCGCGAAGACGAGGTCCTCCAGCTCGGACTTGAGTGCCTGCACGCCGAGCCGTTCGGCGAGCGGGATGAGCACGTCCCGGGTCACCTTGGCGATGCGCTCCTGTTTCTCGCGGCGCATGACGCCGAGGGTGCGCATGTTGTGCAGCCGGTCGGCCAGTTTGATCGACATCACGCGGACGTCGTTGCCGGTGGCGAGGAGCATCTTGCGGAAGGTCTCGGGCTCGGCGGCGGCGCCGTAGTCGACCTTCTCCAGCTTGGTGACGCCGTCGACGAGGTAGCGGACCTCGGCGCCGAACTGCTCGCCGACCTGGTCGAGGGTCACGTCGGTGTCCTCGACGGTGTCGTGGAGGAGGGAGGCGGTCAGCGTGGTGGTCTCCGCGCCCAGTTCGGCGAGGATCAGGGTCACGGCGAGGGGGTGGGTGATGTACGGCTCGCCGCTCTTGCGCATCTGGCCGCGGTGCGACGACTCGGCCAGCACGTAGGCGCGGCGCAGCGGGTCGAGGTCGGCGTCGGGATGGTGGGCGCGGTGCGCCTCGGCGACGTGGCCGATGGCGTCGGGCAGCCGGCCGCGGGCGGCGGAGCCGAGCAGTGCGGCGCGGCCCAGGCGGCGCAGGTCGATCCGGGGGCGGGCCTTCCGGCGCGGCGCCGTCGGCACGACGGCGCCGGTGGCTGTGGGCGTCACAGGGCCTGGGCTCGCTGGATTCACGGCCTCCGCATTCATGGGCACCTCCGGCTGCACGGACCGGCGGACGGGGTATCCCAGGGCGGACACGGCTCAGGGGATGGTGTCGGTCCCCCGTCCGGGCCGGTGCTTGATGCTATCGAGCCGATCACGTGCGGCCGACCGCCTCTCGCCGAGCGTGAAACGGATCACCCATTCGAGCGATGGTCCGAGGATTTACGTTTTCGCACTGAGTGTCATGGCCTGATGCCCTGGGCCGAGTGCCGTGGGCCGGGCCTGTGGTTCAGGCGAGTACCCCTTCCAGCCATCCGGAGTCGAACTCGCCCTCGGCGACGATCACCGCGGGGCCCGTCATCTCGATCTCGCCGTCGGGGCGCTCGGTGATCACCAGGGTGCCGCCGGGCACGTCGACGGTGTACGTCACAGGCGTGCCGGTGACCGCCGGGTCGGCGCCGTCCCTGCGGGCGGCGGCGACGGCGACGGCGCACGCGCCCGTGCCGCAGGAGCGGGTCTCACCGGAGCCGCGCTCGTGCACGCGCATCGCGACGTGGCGGGGGCCGCGGTCGACCACGAACTCGACGTTGACGCCGTCCGGGTAGGCGGTGGCGGGCTCGTAGGGCGGCGGGGAGTACAGGTCGCCCGCGTGGGCGAGGTCGGCGACGAAGGCGACCGCGTGCGGGTTGCCCATGTTCACGTTCCGCGCGGGCCAGCTGCGCCCGTCGACGCTCACCACGACGTCGCCGTCGGGGAGGAGCGCACGGCCCATGCCGACGGTGATGTCCCCCGCGGCGGAGCCGCCGTCGGACGCGGTCTTGGCGATGTGCACGGTCTTCACGCCCCCGCGCGTGGCGACGGCGAGGTCGCCCTCGGTGGCGTACCCGGCGTGCTGGAGGTAGCGCGCGAAGACCCGCACGCCGTTGCCGCACATCTCGGCGACGGAACCGTCGCCGTTGCGGTAGTCCATGAACCACTCCGCCTCGGCCGCCATGCCCCTGGCCTCGGGGTGCGCCGCGGACCGCACCACGTGCAGCAGCCCGTCGCCACCGATGCCCGCCCGGCGGTCGCAGAGGGCGGCGGCGGCAGCGGGGGGCAGGTCGATGGCGTTCTCCGGATCCGGAACGATCACGAAGTCGTTCTCGGTACCGTGACCCTTGAGGAAGGCGATCCGCGTGCTCATTCCTCGATCGTACGGCGTGGCTCCGGCGGACGACGCGGAGCGGGGCGCGCGCGGACAGGGGCGCGGCTCGTGTGCGGGCGCGCCGGGCTGCCAGGAGGGGCCGTCGTCCATGCCGGTGCGCTGCCGCGGGCGCGTGCGGGCCGCCGTGCCCCACCTGGAGCGGACGGAGCGGAGCGGGACGCTGTCGCGTGCGCGCGGGCTGCCGGACCGCGGCGGCAGGCGCACGCATGAGCCGCCGGCCCGCGGCGGCGGGCGCGCGTCAGCTGCGCAGCCGGGCCACCCGCCACACGGCCAGGACGACGACGGCGGCGACCGCCAGGGCGTACGCGAGGATCATCCGCCAGTCGGCACGGCGCCCCGAGGCGCGCTGCGGCAGGCCCGGCCAGGTGTAGCCGACCCTGCGGGCGGCCATCATGCCCCAGCCGGCCGCGCAGGAGCAGATCAGCAGCCCCAGCATCGCGATCACGGCGCCGCTGTCGCCGAAGTCGAAGGCGAGCGGGAAGGCGAACATCAGGGAGCCGACCGCGGCCAGGCACACGATGGGCGCGAGCTGCCAGATCCGCAGTCGTCGCTGCGGACGCAGTTCGACCTCGACCTCGTCCCCGTACATCTCGTCGGGCTCGGGGCCGTCGGTGGCCACGCGCTCCTGCGTCTCGTCGGGCCCGTCGGGGCTCAGAGCGCCTCCGTCCGGCTCCGGCCCGCCGTGGTCGGCGCTGCCGTGCTCGGTGCTCGGTGCGGTGTTGTGAGGGCCGGCCTCCATCGCCACGCGCCCTCCCAACTAGGACTCACTAGGTCGATCGAAGCTCGATGATGGCACGCCGCCGAAGGACCGGATGACGGCCGGGGCGTCCCGATGCCATCACGTGATCAGGCTGTAACCGGTCGTTCGACCAACGACAGGGCGTGCCGCGGAAGTTCCGTGCGATGCGCCACAGCCCCACTCAACCAGTGCACCCGCGGATCGCGCCTGAACCACGAATCCTGACGGCGCGCGAAGCGTTTGGTGGCACGGACGGTCTCGGCCCGCGCCTCGTCGAGCGTGCATTCGCCGGCGAGAGCCGCGAGTACCTGCTGGTAGCCGAGCGCGCGCGACGCCGTACGCCCCTCGCGCAACCCCTGCGCCTCGAGGGAGCGCACCTCGTCGACCAGACCCGCCTCCCACATCAGGTCGACCCGGCGGGCGATGCGCTCGTCCAGCTCGGGGCGTGCCACGTCGACGCCGATCTGCACGGTGTCGTAGACGGAGTCGTGGCCGGGGAGGTTGGCGGTGAAGGGCCTGCCGGTGATCTCGATCACCTCCAGGGCGCGCACGATCCGGCGCCCGTTGCTGGGCAGGATGGCCTGCCCGGCTTCCGGGTCGGCGGCGGCCAGGCGAGTGTGCAGCGCTCCCGGGCCCCGCAGTTCCAGCTCCTGCTCCAGCCGGGCCCTGATCTCGGGGTCGGTGCCGGGGAACTCCAGGTTGTCGACGGCGCCGCGGACGTAGAGGCCGGAGCCGCCGACGAGGATCGGCCAGCGGCCCTCGGCGAGCAGCGCGTCGATGCGCTCCCGCGCCAGCCGCTGGTACTCGGCGACGGACGCCGTGACCGTCACGTCCCAGATGTCGAGAAGGTGGTGCGGGACGCCACCGCGCTCCTCGGGCGTCAGCTTGGCGGTACCGATGTCCATCCCACGGTAGAGCTGCATGGAGTCGGCGTTGACGACCTCACCGCCGAGCCGCTGGGCCAGGAAGACGCCCAGATCGGACTTTCCGGCCGCGGTGGGTCCGACTACGGCGATGACGCGGGGGGCGGGGGGTGCGCTGCTCACCGCACCAGTCTCGCAAACCTCTCACCCGGCCCTCGAACGAGTTACGTGACGGCGTGGGGCCGGGATCGTTGCCCGTTGCGAGGTTCCCGCGCCCCGGACCACCGGGGCCATGGCCCCGGCCACGCAAACGGACGCACCGGAAGCCGCGGGATTTCGCCCGCACGAGTAACCTATGGAGTTGTTGATATGGGCGTTTTTGCACGGCTTTTTCGGAGGTCGAAGACCACGGAGGAGGCTACGGCCGCCGACACGCCGGCCGCCGTCACCCCGGAGCCCGAGCGCGCGGCGGAGGAGAACGCGGCGGAAGCCACGGCCGCAGCCGACGCCGGCCCCCGGAACACCGCTCAGCCCGCGGAGGCCGACGAGTCCACCGACGCCGCCGACTCCGCCGACGCGGAGAGCGTCGGCATCCCCAAGCAGCAGTCCGCCGGGGAGGCCGTCGACAACGAGGCCGACAAGGGCGCCCGCACCTGACTGTCCCGTGAGGGAAGGCGAACCATGGGTCTCCTGGACAACTTGAAGGCCAAGCTGGGACCGGCGAAGGGCAAGGTCTCCGACCTCGCGCAGCAGCACGGGGACAAGATCGACCGCGGTCTCGACAAGGTGGCGAGGACCGTCGACGAGAGGACCAAGGGCAAGTACAGCGACCGGATCCAGACGGGTACGGGCAAGGCCAAGGGCGCCATGGACCGCCTCGCCCACAAGGACGCCGGCGGCACGGACGGAAGCGGCGGCACACCGGGCACCAGCCCGCCGGCCGGGCCGCCTCCGGCTTCCTGACCCGCGCGCCCCGGGGCGCCGGCGGGTCACCGGCACATCGGCGGACGGTCACGAGCGGCTCAGCTCCGGGCCGTCCGCCGGCTCGCGCGGGAACGGCGTCCCACGGCCGCGCCGCCGATGCCTTCGACGCCTTGCCGACGGCCGGTGGCCGCGCCGGCTACGACCGCCGCCCTCCCTGGCTACGACCAGGTGGCCGTGACGTACCCCACCCCGTACGGCGCGTCCTCGTACAGCAGCGCGCCGGCGAGGTCCGTGCCCTCGGCCGCGCCCGCCAGCACCTGCCAGGGCGCCCGGCCGGACACCTTGAGCTCGCGGGCCAGTGCGACGTCCAGCGCCGCGAGAGCGGCCACGTCCGCCGCTCCCAACGCACGCCCCACCTCCGCGTCGAAGGGCGCCGCCCGCTCATCGAGGTATCCGGGGGCCTTGAGCGTGCGGCACGCGCTGGCGTCGCCCAGCACCAGCAGGGCCACCCGCCCGGCCCGAGCGGCGACGTCCCGTCCTACGGCGGCGCAGCGCCCGGCGGGGAGGGCCTCCCCCACGCCGATGCCCTCGACGGGGGCGTCGGCCCACCCGGTCCGTCCGAGCAGCCAGGCGCCCACGGCCAGCCCGTACGGCAGCTGCGGCCCGGTCTGCTCCCCCTGCGCGCGGTCCGGGCCCAGGCTCACCGCCAGATCCACGCCGAAGCCGCGGAAGGAGCCCCGCGCGCCCTGCGGGTAGGCCTCGAGCCCGGCGTCGGCACCGCTCCCTGGGCCGACGACCACGAGCCGGTCGGGCCGGGCGGCGGCGAGCACGCCCAGCGCGTCCGTGCACGCGGCACGCACGGCGTCCATTTCGGGTGCGGCACCCGCGGCGACCTCCGGCACGAGGAGCGGCGGACAGGGGCAGACAGCGGCGGCGACAAGCATGATCGGCAGCGTAACCCCGCACCGCCCTCCGCGGCCGCCCGGCTTGCGGTCAGTCGCAGCCGCAGCCGCTCGCCACGGCGGGCTGGGGCTCGGGAACGCCGATCTTCGGCAGGCCCAGCATCACACCGACGGGCTTGGCCCGCTCGGCCTCGTTGCGCTTCTGCCAGGCGTCGCCCGCGCGCGTGCGGCGCACACCGAGCACCTCGCCCTCGGCGAGGAGGTGGTGCGGAGCGGCGTAGCTGATCTCCACCGTCACCACGTCGCCCGGCCGGACCTCCTGGGCGGGCTTGGTGAAGTGCACCAGGCGGTTGTCGGGGGCGCGGCCGGAGAGGCGGTGGGTGGCACCGTCCTTGCGGCCCTCGCCCTCGGCGACCATCAGCTCCAGGGTGCGGCCGACCTGCTTCTTGTTCTCCTCCCAGGAGATCTCCTCCTGGAGGGCGACGAGACGCTCGTAGCGCTCCTGGACGACCGCCTTGGGGATCTGGCCGTCCATCTCGGCGGCCGGGGTTCCGGGCCGCTTGGAGTACTGGAACGTGAAGGCCTGGGCGAAGCGGGCCTCGCGCACCACGTGCAGGGTCTGCTCGAAGTCCTCCTCGGTCTCGCCGGGGAAGCCCACGATGATGTCGGTGGTGATCGCAGCGTGCGGGATGGCGGCGCGCACCTTCTCGATGATCCCCAGGTAGCGCTCCTGCCGGTAGGAGCGGCGCATCGCCTTCAGCACCGGGTCGGAGCCGGACTGGAGCGGCATGTGCAGCTGCGGCATCGCGTTGGGCGTCTCGGCCATGGCGGCGATGACGTCGTCGGTGAAGTCGCGCGGGTGCGGGGAGGTGAAGCGGACGCGCTCCAGGCCGTCGATGGTGCCGCAGGCGCGCAGCAGCTTGCTGAAGGCCTCGCGGTCACCGATGTCGGAGCCGTAGGCGTTGACGTTCTGCCCGAGGAGGGTGATCTCGGAGACACCCTCGGCGACCAGGGCCTCGACCTCGGCGAGGATGTCGCCGGGCCGGCGGTCCTTCTCCTTGCCGCGCAGCGCGGGGACGATGCAGAAGGTGCAGGTGTTGTTGCAGCCGACGGAGATGGAGACCCAGGCCGCGTAGGCGCTCTCGCGCCGGGTCGGCAGCGTGGACGGGAACGCCTCCAGGGACTCGGCGATCTCGACCTGCGCCTCCTCCTGCACGCGGGCGCGCTCCAGCAGGACGGGCAGCTTGCCGATGTTGTGCGTGCCGAAGACGACGTCCACCCAGGGCGCCCGCTTCACGATGGTGTCGCGGTCCTTCTGCGCCAGGCAGCCGCCGACCGCGATCTGCATCCCGGGCCGGCTCGCCTTCCTCGGGGCGAGGCGGCCGAGGTTGCCGTACAGCTTGTTGTCGGCGTTCTCCCGCACGGCGCAGGTGTTGAAGACGACGACGTCCGCGTCGCCGTCGGCCCCCTCGGGGGCGCGGACGTAGCCCGCGTCCTCCAGCAGACCGGACAATCGCTCGGAGTCGTGGACGTTCATCTGGCACCCGTAGGTGCGTACTTCATAGGTGCGTGTGCCGCCCACTGACTGGCTCCGGTCGATGCTGCTCATGGCCATAAGGGTAGGCGGTCGGCGGCGATGGCCCCGGCCGCCTGTGGACAACCGGGACCGAGGCCGGTCGGGGCTGGTCGGAGCTGATGGTCATCCCCGGTGGTCAGGGCTCTATGAGGCCCGCGCGGATCGCGTACCGGGTGAGTTCCAGGCGGTCGCGGACGCCGAGCTTCTGGAGAAGGTTGGCGCGGTGCCGTTCGACGGTCTTGGCGCTGATGAACAGCAGCTCACCGATCTCCTTCGAGGTGTGGCCCTCGGCGACGAGCTTGAGGATCTCCTCCTCGCGTTCGGTGATGGGCCGCTCGGGCAGGCCGTCGCCGCTGTGCAGGCGGTCCAGGTAGGAGCGGACCAGGGCCCGCTCGGCGCCCGGGTAGATGAACGGCTCGTCGCGTACGGCCGCCCTGCACGCCTCGACCAGGTCGCGGTCGGCGACGGATTTGAGGACGTAGCCGCAGGCACCGGCCTTGAGGGCCTCGAAGAAGTACTGCTCGTTGTCGTACATGGTCAGGATGAGGATGCGCAGCCCGGGCAGGCGGCGGGAGAGTTCGCGGGCCGCCTGGAGGCCGGTCATGCGGGGCATGGCGACGTCCAGGACGGCGAGGTCGACCTCGGTGGCCCGCGCCGCCGCGACGGCCTCGGCGCCGTCCCCGGCCTCGGCGACGACGGTCAGGTCCGGTTCGCCGTCCAGGATGAGGCGCACTCCGCGGCGCACGAGGGTGTGGTCGTCGGCGAGCAGGACGCGGATCGGGGGCCGGGCGGACATCAGGGACGGTCTCCGGTTCGGTCTGGGGACCGGTCCCCGACCGCGTCCCTGGTTCGGTCCACGGACCCGGTACCGACCGCGTCCCCGGCCCGGTCCACGGACGGGGTACCGACCCCGTCCCCGGCCCGGACCACGGACTCGGTACCGACCCCGTCCCCGGCCCGAGCCACGGACTGCGCCCCCGCCTCGTCCCCGGCTGGATTTCCGGCCGGCCTTCCGACTCCGCCGCGGGCTCGGTTTCCGGTTGATTCCCCGTTTCCGCCGCGGGCTCGGTTTCCGGCCGGCTCCCCGAACGCGCCCTCGGCTCGGTTTCCGGTTCGGTCCCCCCGCGGGACCGGGACACGCAGGCGTACGTCGGTGCCCCGTCCGGGGGCGGGTTCGAAGTGGATCTCGGCTCCTATCAGCAGGGCCCGTTCGCGCATCCCGCGGATACCGGCGCCCTCGGGGGCCTCTCCGAGGCCGGTGCCGTTGTCGCGTACGAGCAGTTCGACGCCGCCGGGCAGTGGGCGGAGGCTGAGCTCCGCGCGGTCGCCGGCGGCGTGGCGGGCGGTGTTGGTCAGGCCCTCCTGAGCGACCCGGTAGATCACGAGTTCCGCCTCCGGGCCGAGCGGGGGCAGGTCGCCGGGGACATGGTGGTGGACGGTCAGCCCGTGGTGGGTGAACTCGGTGGCGAGCGAGCGCAGGGCACTGGCGAGGCCGAGCTCCTCCAGGACGCCGGGACGCAGGCGGCGGGCGATGCGGCGGATCTCGTCGAGACCGGCCCGGGTGGCCTCCTGCGCCAGGGACACCTCCTCGCGCAGTTCCCCGGGCACCCGGTCGGCGACGCGCTTGAGCTGGAGGAGGACGGCGGTGAGGGTCTGGCCCACCTCGTCGTGGAGTTCACGGGCGATGCGGTGGCGTTCGCGTTCCTGGGCCTGCAGCGCGCGGCCGGCGCCCGCGGCGCGCTCTGCCTGGAGCCGGTCCAGCATCGTGTTGTACGTCGCGATCAGCTGGGCCGCCTCGGCGGGCCCGGCGACCGCGGGGCGGGCCCCGGGCACCAGCAGGTCGGCGGTGGCCATGGCCCGGCCGAGCCGGTGCAGCGGGGTGAGTCCTACGCGCAGGACGACCGCGTTGCCGGCCAGCAGCGCCGCGAGGCCGGCCAGCAGTACCAGCGCCTCGCCGGCCAGAACGGGCGTCGACACGGTGACCGGTCCCAGCAGCAGTGCGGTGGCGACGACCAGGCCCGCGGCGTTGAGCAGGAAGATCCGCCAGAACAGCGACACGGTCCTCTTCCCGCTCCTCCCGGCCTTCGTGCACGACACCGCCGCAACCACCTTCGCCGCTCGAACCCGGCCGCGTATATCCGTCACGACACCCATATCGCCACCGTACGTGTGGATGACAGCATGGCGAGGTCGCGAGCACGTCACGTACGTGCACGAAGCGAAGCAAGAGATGCAGGACGAATGAGGGGAAAGCTCGTGTCAGCTCCACGCCTGAGGGCGACGCCGCTGCCGGGTATCGGGGTCCAGTACGACCTGGTGACCCGCGAACACCGCCATCTGTCGGTGGTGGCACACCGCGACGGCGCCCGGACGGTGAACGTGTACCGGGCCGACGACCCCGATTCCTGCGCGCACTCGCTCCGCCTGGCCGCATCGGAGGCGGGCGCGCTGATCGACGCGCTGAAGCCGTCCCACCACAGCGCGAACCTGCTCTACACCACGGATCTGGGGCTGGTCGCCGAGCGTATCGAGGTGGCCGCGACGTCCCGCTGGAACGGCCGGCTGCTGGGCGAGACGTGCATGCGGACCGAGACCGGCGCGTCGATCGTCGCGGTGCTGCGGCGGGCCGAGGCCATTCCGTCGCCGGCGCCGGACTTCCGTCTGGTGGGTGGTGACACACTGATCGTCATCGGCACCCGCGAGGGCGTCGACGCGGCCGCGACGATACTCGGGCAGGAGTGAGCCGGTGCACTCCGCGGTTCTGCTGATCGAGTTCGGCTCCATCATCCTGGGGCTCGGGCTGCTCGGCCGGTTCGCCGGCCGGTACCGTCTCTCCCCGATCCCGCTGTATCTGCTGGCCGGTCTGGCGTTCGGCGAGGGCGGGCTGCTGCCGCTGGGCGCGAGCGAGGAGTTCGTCGCCATCGGCGCCGAGATCGGCGTCATCCTCCTGCTGCTGATGCTGGGCCTCGAGTACACGGCCGGTGACCTGGTCACCAACCTCAAGTCCCACTATCCGGCCGGCCTCGTCGACTGCGCGTTCAACGCGGTGCCGGGCGCGGTGGCCGCACTGCTGCTGGGCTGGGGCCCGGTGGCCGCCGTCGTACTGGCCGGGGTGACGTGGATCTCGTCGTCCGGTGTCATCGCCAAGGTGCTCGGCGATCTCGGCCGCGTCGGCAACCGGGAGACCCCGGTGATCCTGAGTGTGCTGGTCCTGGAAGACCTGGCGATGGCGGTGTACCTGCCGATCGTCACGGCCCTGGTCGCCGGTGCCGGGCTGATGACCGGGAGCATCACGCTGGCGGTCGCGCTGGCCGCGGCGGGACTGGTGCTGTTCGTGGCGGTGCGCTACGGCCGCCTGATCTCGAGGTTCGTCTCCAGTGACGACCCGGAGAAACTGCTGCTGGTGGTGCTGGGTCTGACGATCCTGGTCGCCGGTGTCGCGCAGCAGCTCCAGGTGTCGGCCGCGGTGGGTGCGTTCCTCGTGGGAATCGCGCTGTCCGGGGAGGTCGCGGAGGGCGCGCACACGTTGCTGAGCCCGCTGCGGGACCTGTTCGCCGCGGTCTTCTTCGTCTTCTTCGGACTGCACACCGATCCGGCCAGCATTCCCCCGGTCCTGCTGCCCGCGCTCGCGCTGGCGCTGCTCACCGCCGTGACGAAGATCGCCACCGGGTACTGGGCGGCGCGGCGGGCGGGGATCTCCGTCAAGGGCCGCTGGCGCACGGGCGGTGCGTTGGTGGCCCGCGGCGAGTTCTCGATCGTCATCGCGGGCCTCGCTGTCTCGGCCGGCATCGAACCGTCCCTGGGCCCGCTGGCCACGGCCTACGTCCTCATCCTGGTCATCCTCGGCCCCCTCACCGCCCGCTTCACCGAGCCACTGGCGAGCCGTCTCTTCCGCCGCCGCGACAATCCCGACCGCCCCGCCGGCCCTGCCGACGGAGTCGGTGGGACCGGCGGGGCGCCTCGCACGGCGGGGGCGGAGGCGTCGGTGGGCGACTGACCCCGCCACGGCCCGGCGTTCGGCGCCGGACCCGACACGATCCCGGTACCCAGGCGCCGGACCCCGCACGACCCCGGTACATCAGGTGCCGGGGTCGTCGCACTGCGACGTCGACACGGCGGGCACCCTGGAGGCGCGCGGTGCGGGCCGGCCACCACGTCGATGCGCCGCCCCTGTCCCGCCGTACGACGTGACGCCGTACCGACATGGCAGGCCGCGGGACGACGTCGCGGCCCCCGGACCGCCCCGCGCGCCCCTGTCAGACGCCAGGTGTCTCCGGTGTCTCCGGCGTCCCCGGTGCCCACCCCTGCCGGCGCAGTACGCCCGGGACGTCCGGAGCCTCGTAGTGCTCGCCCTTGAGGACCTTGCCGTCGGCTCGGCGGCCGGCCCGGCCGTCGGGGCCCAGCTTGGTCATGTTGGAACGGTGGACCTCGGCGATCACCGCGTCGAGGTCGATGCCGTGGACGAGAGCCGTGCCGTACGCGACGTAGACCACGTCGGCCAGTTCGTGCGCGAGCCGGTCGAGCGGGCCGGCCACCGACACCTCGGCGACCTCCGCGGCCTCCTCGGCGAGCAGCTCGGCTCTGTGGGCGGCCAGACCGGGCGAGACCTCGGTCGGAGTGGTGCGTACGTCCAGCCCGAAGGCGAGGTGGAAGGCGCGGACCAGGCCGGCGGGCGAGGAGCTCATGTCGACGACTGTAGCGAGCGCCACCGACAACCGGTCCCGCGCGCCCGAACGGTCGCCGTGTGAGCTCGGCCCTGGTCAGTGGGTTTGCGGACTGGCAGGATCGCGTCCATGTCCTCGCTGCTCTCCCGTGTCGGCAGGCGCCGGGCCGTCCGGGGCGCCGTCGCCGGTGCCGTCGCCCTCGGGCTGCTCCTGTGGTGGCTGCTGCCGCTGGGCGAGGAGCCGCCGGACGGCACGATCACCTTCAGCACGGGCACCCGCGCGGGGGTCTACCAGAAGTACGGCGAGCTGCTGCGCACCGAGCTGCGCAAGGACATGCCGGGTCTGAAGGTGCGGCTGACGACCAGCGCGGGCTCGCAGGAGAACGTCGAGCGGGTGGCGTCCGGCGAGGCCGACTTCACGATCGCCGCGGCCGACGCGGTGGAGACGTACAAGATCGACGGCCGTCCCGGCGCCGAGGAACTGCGCGGTGTCACCCGTCTCTACGACGACTACGTACAGCTCGTGGTGCCGGGCGACTCGGACATCCAGTCCGTCGCCGACCTGCGCGGCAAGCGAGTGGCCATCGGGCTGCCGAACTCGGGCGTACGGCTGATCGCCACCCGGCTGCTGAAGGCCGTGGGCATCGACCCGGAGGAGGACATCACGCCCCGGGCGGACGGGATCGACACCGGCCCCGGGCGGCTGGGCGACGAGCTCGACGCGTTCTTCTGGTCGGGCGGGGTGCCGACGGACGGACTCAGGCAGATCGCGGAGACCTCCGCCTTCCGGTTCGTACCGATCGGTGAGGACCTCGTCACCGAACTGCACGAATCCGGCGGCGCGACCCGCTACTACCGCACCACCAACATGCCGGAGTCGGCCTACCCCACCGTGCAGAACGGTGCGGTGGTGCCCACGATGGCGGTGTCCAACCTGCTGGTGACGCGCGCGGACATGGATCCGCGGCTCACCGAGTGGCTGACCAGGACGGTGCTCGACAGCCGCGACGGCATCGGGGCGACCGTGCACTCCGCGCAGCTGGTGGACCTGCGTACCGCGATCTACACCGCCCCGCTGGAGCTGCACGAGGGCGCCCGGCGCTACTACCGGTCGGTGAAGCCGTAGGGCTGCTCCGGCCCCTTCCGCATGCCCGGCCCCTTCCGCGCACCCGGCTCCTTCGGCACGCCCGGCCCCGGCTCCGACCCCGGCCCCGACCTCGGCACCGTGACCGTCACCTCGAGGCCGTGCGGCTCGTGGTGACCGAAGGAGATCGAGCCGTCGCCCGCCGCGAGCAGTGCCCGGCAGATGGACAGGCCGAGGCCGGAGCCCTTGATGTTCTGGTGCCGGCCGCTGCGCCAGAAGCGGTCACCCACGCGCGCGAGTTCCTCGTCGGTCAGCCCGGGGCCGTTGTCGGTGACGACGACGGTCGCGGCGTTGCCGGTGGACGCCACCGTGACCCGGACGGTCTCGTCGACCGGCGTGAACTTCAGCGCGTTGTCGATGACCGCGTCCAGGGCGCTGGACAGCGTCACGGGGTCGGCCCAGCCCGTGGTCGGCGGGCAGTCCCCCACCAGCCGTACGCCCTTGGCGTCGGCCGTCGGGGACCAGGCCGCCAGCCGTTCGGCGGCCAGCGCGCCGATGTCGGTGACCTTCAGGTCGGCCTGGCTGTGCTCGGCCAGCGCCAGGTCGAGCAGGTCGTCCAGGACCCGGGCCAGGCGTTTGCCCTCGGTCTGGACGGAGGCGATCTCCTCGTTGCCCTCGGGGAGCTCCAGGGCGAGCAGTTCGATGCGCAGCAGCAGTGCCGCGAGGGGGTTGCGCAGCTGGTGCGAGGCGTCGGCGACGAAGGCGCGCTGTTGCTCCAGCACGTCCTCCACGTGGTCCGCCATCTCGTTGAAGGACCGGGCCAGGCGTCTGAGCTCCGGCGGTCCCCCGGCCGGCGCGACCCGGGACTTGAGCCGTCCGGTGGCGATGTCGTGGGTCGTGGCGTCCAGGACGCGTACGGGTCTGAGCACCCAGCCCGTCAGCCGGAGCGCGGCGCCGACGGCGAGCAGCATCGCGGCGATCTCTCCGGCGCCGATGACCAGCCAGCCGCGCAGGGTCCGCGACCGCATCGAGTCGGTGGGCGAGTCGGTGACGACGACCGCGACCACGTCCCCGTCCCGGATGACCGGCGAGGCGACGACGAGCCGGCCGTCCTCCCAGGGCCACACCTGCTGCGGGTCGTGGCTGCGGCGGCTGAGCAGCGCCTCGTCGAAGGAGTCGCGCACCTCGCCGGCCTGGGGCAGGAACCAGGTCGTGGGCGCGTTGGCCATCGGGATGTGGTTGCGGTAGAAGACGCCCGCCTTGATGCCGTAGACCTCGTAGTAGCTGATGAGTTCGGTCTGCAGGGTCTCCAGGCGTTCGTCCGTGGTCGTCCGGCGCGAGCCGCCCGGCACGTCCTCGGTGACGAACTGGGCGAGCGCGGCGAAGCGCGCCGTGTCGTCTATGCGGTCGATGACGACCTTCTGCTGTTCCGCGCGGGCGACGCTGACGCCGAGCGGAACGCCGAGTGCGAGCAGTACGGCCGCCATCAGGACGATGAGCAGCGGGAGCAGACGTGTGCTCACCCGGCCCCGCTATCCGGTGGGGGCGACGAGGCGGTAGCCGACGCCGCGGACGGTCTCGATGAGCGCGGGCATGCGCAGCTTGGCGCGCAGGGAGGCGACGTGCACCTCCAGCGTGCGCCCGGTCCCCTCCCAGCTGGTGCGCCAGACCTCGCTGATGATCTGCTCCCGGCGGAAGACCACTCCGGGGCGCTGCGCGAGCAGGGCGAGGAGGTCGAACTCCTTGCGGGTGAGCTGGACGACCGAACCGTCCACGCTGACCTGCCGCGTCGACAGTTCGATGTGCACCGCTCCGAGGCGGACCACGGCCTGGGCGGTCCCCGGGGCGTCCTCGTGGGCGGTGCGCCGGCTGACGGCGTGGATGCGGGCGAGCAGTTCGCCGGTGTCGTACGGCTTGACCACGTAGTCGTCGGCGCCGAGGTTGAGGCCGTGGATGCGGGAGCGGACGTCCGCGCGGGCGGTGACCATGATGACCGGAGTGCTCGTACGCTTGCGGATCTTGCCGCAGACCTCGTAGCCGTCCTGGTCGGGCAGGCCGAGGTCGAGCAGGACGACGCCGAAGCAGTCGCCTTCGGGGACGAGTGCCTGGAGCGCTTCCTCGCCGTTGCGCGCGTGGGTGACGTCGAAGCCGTGCCGCGCGAGGATCGCGGACAGGGCGGCGGCTACGTGGTTGTCGTCCTCGACGAGCAGCAGTCTCATCCGGGCCTCCTTCGGTTCATCGGCCGTACGCCTGACGTGGGTAGAAAGACGCATGCACGCACGCGTGCGCCTTGTGCAGTGACGCCGATGGAGGGGGACGGCGTCAAGAGGGTTCCGGTTGCGGCCGCTCGAAGTTATCCGGCCGATATGCACCCTGCTCACAAGTGCTACGACTCGTGTCCGATTGCTATCGGATCGTGATGCTCAGATTCCCCTCAGATGTAGAGACGCAGGTCGTTCGGCGTTACTACTGTCCTCCGAAACCGAGGAGGACGGAGCCCGAGAGCGATGACCAAAGTATCGGTGGCCAAGGAAGATGTGGCCGCGACCGGCGAACTGGTCGTCCTGAAGAGTGTCAACAAGCACTTCGGCGCGTTGCACGTGCTCCAGGACATCGACCTGACGATCACCCGCGGCGAGGTTGTCGTGGTCATCGGGCCCTCCGGGTCCGGTAAGTCCACCCTGTGCCGCACCATCAACCGCCTGGAGACCATCGACTCAGGATCGATCGCGATCGACGGCATGCCGCTGCCCGCGGAGGGCAAGGAGCTCGCCAGGCTTCGGGCCGACGTCGGCATGGTTTTCCAGTCCTTCAATCTCTTCGCGCACAAGACCGTGCTCGAGAACGTCACCCTGGGCCAGATCAAGGTCCGCAAGGCCGACGCCAAGACGGCCGAGGAGAAGGCCCGCGCCCTGCTCGACCGCGTCGGCGTGAGCGCCCAGGCGGACAAGTACCCCGCGCAGCTCTCCGGCGGTCAGCAGCAGCGCGTCGCCATCGCGCGGGCGCTGGCCATGGACCCGAAGGTCATGCTGTTCGACGAGCCGACGTCGGCTCTCGACCCCGAGATGATCAACGAGGTGCTGGAGGTCATGCAGCAGCTCGCCCGCGAAGGCATGACCATGATCGTGGTCACGCACGAGATGGGCTTCGCCCGGTCGGCGGCCAACCGCGTGGTGTTCATGGCGGACGGCCGCATCGTCGAAGAGGCCACGCCGGACCAGTTCTTCAGCAACCCGCGCAGTGACCGCGCCAAGGACTTCCTGTCGAAGATCCTGCACCACTGACGCTCCCGGCGCGGCCCCGGCGTACTGCGCCGCCCGCCCTGGCGGCCCACCCCCGTCGGCCGCATCCGATCACTTGATCCCTCTGATCGTCCGATCGCAGTTCGATCACAGCTCGATCACAGCCAAAGGATGTTCACCATGAAGCTCCGCAAGGTCACCGCCGCCTCGGCCGCCGTGTTCGCCCTCGCCCTGACCGCCACCGCGTGCGGCTCCGACGACGGAGACGACAGCGGCTCGTCCGGTGGCGGCGACAAGAAGATCACCATCGGTATCAAGTTCGACCAGCCGGGCCTCGGCCAGAAGACCCCGGACGGTTACGAGGGCTTCGACGTGGACGTCGCCACGTACGTCGCCAAGAAGCTCGGCTACACCGAGGACCAGATCGAGTGGAAGGAGTCGAAGAGCGCCGACCGCGAGACCATGCTGCAGCGCGGCGACGTCGACTTCATCGCCGCGACGTACTCGATCACTCCCAAGCGCGAGGAGAAGGTCGACTTCGCCGGCCCCTACCTGCTGGCCCACCAGGACGTGCTGATCCGCGCCGACGACGACGAGATCAAGTCGCCGGAGGACCTGAACGACGCGAAGCTCTGCTCGGTCACCGGCTCGACGTCGGCGCAGAACGTCAAGGACAAGCTGGCGCCCAAGGCGCAGCTGCAGCCGTACCCGACCTACTCGGCCTGTCTGCCCGGTCTGCAGAACGGCGCCATCGACGCGCTGACCACCGACGACTCGATCCTCGCGGGTTACGCCGCGCAGTCCCAGTTCAAGGGCAAGTTCAAGCTCGCCGGCTTCAAGATGACCAACGAGAACTACGGCATCGGCGTCAAGAAGGGCAGCGACCTCAAGGCCAAGATCAACGACGCGCTCGAGGCCATGTTCGCCGACGGTGCCTGGGAGAAGGCCGTGAAGGACAACTTCGGCCCGGCCAACTACAAGAACGAGCCGGCGCCGAAGATCGGCGACGTCAAGAGCTGAGGCCGGGCCTGACAGGGTGCGCCGTCCTCCGGAAAAGGCGGCGCACCGGGGCGGGCATCCCTACACGCGGAAGCGCGGGAGATCGTGTTCGACTTTCTTCAGGATTACGACCTGCTGGAGGCCTTCTGGACGACAGTGCAGCTCGCTGTACTCTCGGCCGTCGGCTCCCTGATCTGGGGCACCATACTGGCCGCCATGCGGGTCGGACCGGTGCCGTTGATGCGCGGCTTCGGGACCGCGTACGTGAACATCGTACGGAACATCCCGCTGACCGTGATCATCCTGTTCACCTCGCTGGGCCTCAACCAGACGCTGGGAGTGTCCCTCGGCGCGAACGACGTCGAGACGATCAACTTCCGCCTCGCCGTCCTCGGCCTGATCCTCTACAGCTCGTCCTTCGTGTGCGAGGCGCTGCGCTCCGGCATCAACACAGTGCCGGTCGGGCAGGCGGAGGCGGCCCGGGCGATCGGGCTCAGTTTCGGTCAGGTGCTGGGGCACGTCGTGCTGCCCCAAGCGTTCCGCTCTTCCGTCGTCCCCTTGGCGAACGTGTTGATCGCGCTCATCAAGAACACGACGGTGGCGGCGGCCATCGGTGTCGCCGAGGCGGCGCTCCTGATGAAGGAGATGATCGAGAATGAGGCACAACTGCTGTTGATTTCCGCGGTCATCGCCTTCGGTTTCGTGGTTCTGACGCTGCCGACCGGCCTGATTCTCGGCTGGGTGGGCAAGAAGGTGGCGGTGAAGCGATGAGTTCCGTTCTCTACGACGCCCCAGGCCCCCGGGCCAAGCGGCGTAACGTCGTCCTCACGGTCGTCTTCCTGGTCGCCCTCGCGGCCCTGCTGTGGTGGGTGTTCGGCACACTCAAGGACAAGGGCCAGCTGGAGTGGGCCCTGTGGGAGCCGTTCTTCTCCGGCTCCGAGGCGTGGTCCACCTACATCTGGCCGGGCCTGGAGAACACGCTGAAGGCGGCTGCCCTCGCGATGATCATCGCGCTGCCGCTCGGCGCGGTCCTCGGCATCGCCCGGCTCTCGGACCACGTGTGGGTACGAGTGCCGGCCGCGATCGTGGTCGAGTTCTTCCGGTCCATCCCCGTGCTGGTCCTGATGATCTTCGGCCTTGCGCTCTTCGCCGAGTACACCAACGTCAGCTCGGACGACCGTCCGCTGTACGCGGTGGTCACGGGCCTGGTGCTCTACAACGCCTCCGTCCTCGCGGAGATCGTCCGGGCGGGCATTCTCGCCCTGCCCAAGGGGCAGTCCGAGGCGGCGCTGGCGATCGGCCTGCGCAAGGGCCAGCTGATGCGGACCATCCTTCTGCCGCAGGCGGTCACCACGATGCTGCCGGCCATCGTCAGCCAGCTCGTCGTGATCCTGAAGGACACCGCGCTCGGCGGTGCGGTCCTCACCTTCCCCGAGCTGCTCGCGTCGGCCAACACGATGAGCGGCTACTACGGTGCCAATGTGATCGCCAGCTTCACCGTGGTCGCCGTCCTCTTCATCGCGCTCAACTTCCTCCTCACCAGTTTCGCGAGTTGGCTGGAGCGCCGGCTGCGGCGGGCCAAGAAGTCGACCGGTGCGGTACTCAAGGCCGGCGACGCCGGCGTCGCCGGATCCGACGCGACCGGCGCCGCCGGAAACGCTTGACACTCGGTCACCTCGTACGACCATCGACGGAGGCAGTGGCGTGATCGCCACTGCCTCCGTCGCTTGACGCAGGCGGCGGCAATAGGTTGCATACGTTCTGTGACCGTGCACCCTGCTCCAACGTCCTGTTCACCTGCGTCCCCCGGGACACCGCCACGGGCAGGGGGCACCGCACCGTGGATCCGGTGATCATCGCCGGAGCGGGGCCCGTCGGGCTCACGCTCGCCCTGGCGCTGGCGCGGCAGGAGGTGCCCTGTGTCGTCCTCGACGAGGGGCCCGGCAAGGACGAACCGCGTCCGGCACGCACCGTCGTCCTGCGCGAGGACGCCGTCGCCCTCGTCGAGCGGCTGACCGGCACACCGCTGACGGGACCGGGGGTCCGTTGGGCCGGATGGCGGTCGATGCGGCGCAAGCAGGTGACGCGCGAGGTCGGTTTCGGCGAGACCGACCCGGCGCCGCTGCACATCGCCCAGCACGAGCTGACCGGCGTCCTGCGCACGGCGCTCTCCCACGAGCCGCTCGTCAGGATCGCGGCCGGCAGCCGCCTGGACGGCATCGAACAGGAGACCTCCGGCGTCACGGCCCACACCCGCGGCCCCAGCGGCACCTGGTGGCGCGGCAGTTACCTGGTCGGCTGCGACGGCCCCCGCTCGACCGTCCGCAAGCTCCAGGACATCCGCTTCCCCGGCCGTACGGCGGTGGAACGATACGCCGTTGCCGCACTGCGCACGGAACTCCCGTGGACCGACGAGGCGTTGCTCCACCGGATGCCGCCGTGGCGTACGTCGGGTCCGTCGGCGGGCGAGATCGTCGGCCGCCCCCTGCCGGACGGCGTGTGGCGCCTGGACTGGCTGCTGCCCCCCGGCAAGGACCTGGTCACGCCCGAACTGCTGGTCAACCGGGTCCGCGAGACCCTCACCGGCTGGGCCGGCGGGTCGCCCCCGTCGTACGAACTCCTCGACACCGGAGTCCACACCGTCCACCACCGGCTGGCCCGCCGCTGGCGGGTGGGCCGCGTGCTCCTCGCCGGGGACGCGGCCCATCTGCTGGGCGCGCTGGGCACGCAGGGGCTCGAGGAGGGGCTGCTGGACGCCGACAACCTCGCCTGGAAACTTGCCCTGGCCTGGCATCACGGGCCGCGCGAGGCCCTGCTCGACAGCTACGAGCAGGAGCGGCGCACGGCGATCGCCGCACGGTTGCGCGCCGCCGACCAGGTACTGCCGCTGCTGCGGGGCGGCGGGGGCCTGCGTTCCTACGTCCCCGGCTCGTCCCGCGGCAACGACGCGCTGCTCGCGGACGGTCACCTGGGGCGTGGAGCGCTGGGTGCGTCCGGGGCCTACGCCGACTCGCCGCTCGCGCCCGGGCAGCTCGCCGGGGAGGTGCCCGTCGGCACACCGCCCGGGGCGCCCGTCACCGACGTGCGGGTCACGGCGGAGGACGGCACGTTCGTACGGCTGCGCGACCGGCTCGGGCGCGGGGCACTGCTGGTGCTGCTGATCGCGCCGGGTACGGGTGTCTGGGACCGCAAGCACTGGGTGACCGCCGGGATCATGCCCCGGCTGGCGGCGGCGGTGACGGCGCTGCCCCACCACGCCGAGCTGCTGGTCGCCGAGAGTTACCCGGGCGCTGCTGCCCACACCGTGCTATTGGTGCGACCCGACGGCCATCTGGTTGTGGCGCTAGGCGGGGTCCACCCGGCCGCTCTCTACGCAGCAACAGAGTCGACGATGGGCCGAGCATCGGATTCGGCTGCTGAGGAAGGAAGGCAGGGTCGGGACCCGATCGGGACCCGGCACGCTGAATGGACCATCTTTTAGTAGCTGTCGTCCCAATCTTGAGGGGTGTACGTCGAGTCGGCGCATCCAGAAACGGCTCGGCTATTTCAGCCCGTCGAGTTCGAGGAGCAGCACTATGCCGAGCAGGCAGCGGCCGAACGAACGAACCAAAACCCCAGCAACTCGCCCTGACCAGCTGATCAGCATCTCTCGAGCAACGAGGGAACCTCAGGCAAGCGACACGCTGGCCAAGGTCTCGATCCGACAACAGAGTCCGTCAACGTACTCAAGCAAATGCAAGATTCGCCTTAACGGTGGTTTGTGAGCGATCTCGTGGAGGGAAGCGCGACATCTGTCGCCGTCGGTGCAGGAGGCCCTGCGGTTGCAGACAGGGGCGGCGTTGGTAGCGGGACGGGACCGTGAGCCTCGCGTCGCAGCCGGGCGAGCTCTTCCTTCTCCTCGGTGGTGAGCAGGTCGCCGCGCTCGCCGGCGTCCGCCTCGGCCTGACGGATCCACCCGCGCAGGGCCTCATGATGCACGCCGAGCTCCTCGGCCATGCGGCGGATCACAGGCTTCGGGCTCGGAAGCGCGGTACATCCGCACCGCACGCTCACGCAACTCCAGCGGATACTTTCTCGGAGCAGGCATCGTCTGGGCTCCTCTCATGAGTCCCATCTGACCCGCTGACACCTTTCCCCGCATCGCCATGGCACGTTCGCCGAGGCTGCGGATCCTGGCGTGGTCCCGGTTGTGACGCTGGCGCCAGCCGCGCAGGTTTCTGCCGCGGAACGGAACGCGGATGGTGGGGCTCGCGCCCTGGTACGCCTTGTCCGCCCAGCACTTGATGTCGTCGGCGGCCAGAGTGGCCGGGATGTCGTGGGTCCGGGCCGCGGTCAGGTCGTGCGTGGCTCCCGGGAGCGCGTCCGATGCCCAGATCAGACGTCCGGCCGGGTCGGCGAGAACCTGCACGTTCATGCCGTGATGCTTCTTCTTCCCCAAGTAGTACGGGCGGTCGGCGGTGATGCGGTCGGTCGGCAGGAGCGTGCCGTCGAGGATCACGTACGCCTTTCTGCGGACCGTGTGCATGGCCTGCTCCAGCGTCGGAGCGAGCAGGGCCAGGAGGTCGACGGCCTCGCGTATGTAGCGGTAGACCGTCGCGATCCCGATGCGGAATCCTGCCGCGAGGCGGGCGTATGTATCGCCGCAGCGCAGGTGCGCCAGGACGGGCAGGGCCTGCTGGCCGCAGGTGAGGCGACGCCAGCGGGAGCCGATCCGACGCCGGTGACTCGCGAGGAGACCGGCGAGACGCTGCAGGGTGCGGCTGGACAGATCGATGGCGGACGGGTAGACAAGCACGAGAGCTCCTGGCGGACTGGTGATCTTGGTCGTGAACCCGTCTACCAGGAGCTTTCTTCATGCTCACCCCCGGGGCCTCTGAGCCGAAGCCCACAAGTCGTCACCTGCGGAGCCACGTGAGCTGGCGAAAGCGGAGCAATCGAAGCAGTCTGGTTGTCACCAGCAAGGCATTCGACTTGTCACAGGCGCTCATTCAGCTACCCGGCGAGATTGCGGAACAGACCCTCGAGGTCCTGTTCGCCGTCCCGGGTCTGGGCGCCGTTGGCCAGCCCGGCGCTCATGAGCTGTGCTGTGGCGGGGCGGAATACGAGCCCGGCCCAGGCGTCGTTCTCCTGTGCCAGGCCGTCAGAATGATCGTGGAGGGCGATGGTGCGCTTGGCTGCCGCGACGACGTCGTCGGGCAGCGCGGCGATGTTACCGGCGAGGCGGTCGACGAATTCGTCGAGCTGGTCGGCGGGGACGGCTCGGTTGACCCAGCCGTACCGCTCGGCGGTCTCGGCGTCCATCAGGTCGGCGCCGAGCACGATCTCCAAGGCACGGTTACGGCCGACGCGCTCGGTGAGGTACTGCGTGGCGCCGCCGCCGGGGACGATGCCCATGAGGGCTTCGATCTGGCCGAGCCCGGCCTTGCCGATCGCCGCGAACGCCATGTCCGCGGCCACGACGAACTCGGCTCCGCCGCCGCGCGCCTTGCCTGCGAGCTTGACGATGGTCACCTGTGGCTGGCGGCGTAGCTGCTCCCCGACGGCCTGGAAGACGTTGACGCCGTCCGGCAGGTCGGCCATGAGTCCGGCGAGGGCGTCCGGGGTGGCGGTCATGTCGACGTGGGCGAGGAAGAAGTCCGGGTCCGCGCTGTCGAACACGATCACGCGTACGGTGTCGACGCCGGCCAGCGTGGTGAGCAGGCGCCGCACATCGGTCATGACTGCGACGCTGAGGACGTTGACCGGCGGGTTGTCGATCGTGACGTGCGCGAC